>JBKPOW010000189.1:0-13600 GCA_046733275.1 Actinomycetota bacterium | reverse complement strand
GTTCAAGGAGGCGCGTAAGTCGGGGCGGGCCGTCATCTTCATCGACGAGCTGGACGCGGTTGGGGGAGCGCGCAGCGGCGGTGGTGGGGATGGCGGCTCGAGCGAGCGCGAGCAGGCGCTCAACCAGCTGCTGGTCGAGCTCGACGGCTTCGAGCGCGACCCCGGGACGGTGATCGTGATCGCCGCCTCCAACTACGTCGACAAGCTCGACAAGGCGCTGCTGCGGCCGGGCCGGTTCGACCGCCAGGTGCTCGTGGCGCCGCCCGACCGCGACGGCCGCGAGGCGATCCTGCGCGTCCACGCCGAGGGCAAGCCGCTGGGCGAGGACCTCGACCTGACCGACGTGGCGCGCAAGACGACCGGGATGACCGGCGCCCAGCTGGCCAACGCGCTCAACGAGGCGGCGATTATCGCCGGGCGGGCGGGACGGCGGGCGATGTCGCGGGCGGACCTCGACGAGGCCCTGCTGCGCCAGTCGGTGGGCTCGCAGCAGGCGCGGCGGCTGAGCACGAAGGAGCGCCGGATCGTCGCCTACCACGAGGCGGGGCACGCGCTCTGCCGGCGGCTGCTCGGGCTCGACCCGCCGGAGATCCTCAGCATCGTGCCGCGCGGGCCGGCGCTCGGCTTCGTCGGCCACTCGCCGCAGGAGGACACATACCTCAAGTCGCGCGAGGAGCTGCTCGACGAGCTGGTCACCCTGCTGGGCGGGCGGGCCGCCGAGGAGGACGTGATGGGGACCTCCTACTCGGGCGCGGTCGATGACCTCGCCCGAGTGCACATGGTCTGCCGCCAGATGGTCACCGAGTTCGGCATGGGGGTCGCGCTCGACGCCGACGGGGCGCCGCCGATCGCGCTGCCGACCGGCGACTACGCGGTCTCCGACCGCACCCGGCGCGACGCCGACGTGGCGGCGATGACGCTGGCGCGCGAAGCCTACGGGCGGGCGCGGGCGCTGCTGCACGTCAATCGCGAGTGCCTCGACGACCTCGCCGCCAACGCGCTCGAGCGCGAGACGCTGACGCGCGAGGACCTCGACGAGATCTTCGCCGCCCACGAGCTGGAGGAGAAGGAGCTGTGGGTACCATCCGTGCTCGGTGACGGCTGAGGGGAACTACTTCCCGCCTGGGCGCTCGATGGCGCGGCGGGTCCACGGCGACCGCGCCGTGGGGTTGCTCTACGGGCAGCGCGCGCTGCTGATCGGGGCGCTCGAACCGCTCACCTACACCGGCACGATGCTCTCCACCCGCTCCGGCGACCGGCCCTTCGAGCGGCTGGCGCGCACGGCGAAGATCCAGGAGACGGTCTTCCTCGGCACGCGGGCGGAGGCCGACGAGGCGCTGGCGCGGGTGCGCCGGGTGCACGAGACGGTCGCCGGCGAGCTGCCGGAGGCGGCGGGGGCCCACCCGGCGGGCACGCCCTACTCGGCCTTCGACCCCGAGCTGATGCTGTGGACGCTGGCGGTGATCGCCGATTCGGGGCGGGAGATGTACGAGACGCTCGTGCGGCCGCTCGACCCGGACGAGCGTGAGCGGCTCTGGCAGGACTACGTGCGCTTCGGCGAACTGTTCGGCCTGCCTCGCAGCACGGTGCCGGCGAGCTGGCGCGAGTTCGCCGCCTGGTGGGAGGGGAAGCTCGCCTCGCCCGACCTGCAAGCGACCGAGCACGCGCTGGAGATGGCGCCGCTGGTCGCCTTCCGCCAGCCGGTGCCGGCCGCGGCGCGCGGCAACCTCGCGGTGCAGAACCACCTGATCAAAGGGACCCTGCCGCCGCGCGTGCGCGAGATCTTCGGCATCCGCTGGAGCCGCGCCCACGAGTCGAGCTTCCGCGCCCTCGCTGCCGCCCACCGCCGCGCCCGCCGCGCCTTTCCCCGGCGCATGCGCCGCGGCCGCAACGACGTCTTCTTCGACGTGGTGACGAAGGCCGAGCGGGAGCGCGGCGGCACGGTTACGCCGCGGCTGCGCGCCGGCGCTTCTTGACGGTCGCCGCGGTCCGGCGGTCCGCGGCGAGTCAGCGCGGGTTGAGGCGCTTGTAGTTGTCGGCCTCGATCCCGGCAAGGGTGCGGTTGGCGGAGCCGGTTCGCACGACGAACTGCGAGCCCTTGGAGCTGTCGAGGTAAAACCAGGTCCCCATGTTCGCCCGACTCGACTCCGGGACCGTCAGCATGCACACGGTTCTCTGTCCGACACGGTCGAACCGCACGTCGATGAAGTGGCTTGGGTCCGGTTCGATCGAGGTGGCAAGCATGCTCCGGAGGCGCTGTTCGAACTGGTCGAGGTCATCGGTCAGCTCCCAGTCGATCCCGTTGACCGTGTAGGGCCCGACCTTCGGCGCCTGATCGAACTCCGGACGGTCTGACAGGCGGGGGTCGTTCTCAGCCCGTTGCCGGTCGACGGCGCCGATCAGCACGGTTCCGCCACTCGCGTTGAGCATCGCGGCAATCGTCTTGGTCAGCGACTGCGCCACCTTGGGATCGAGCTGCGGCCCCTCGCGGGCGAGGTAGGTGAAAGCCGACCCTTTCACCTCGAAGGTCGACGTCTCCTCCTGCTCCAACCATTCCTTCGCCGTTCGCTCCTGCCGGCGAGGAGCCTGCACCCTCAGCGTTTCCTCGCAGATCAATGCACTTGGCTTCGACAGGACGAAGGTATGGGTGCGGTAGTCCATCACCCGCAAGACCGGCTCGAGCGGCTCGAGCAGGAGGCTCCTGATCTCGTGGAAGGCGTCCGGGCGCACGCAACCCTGGAGGAGGAAATCGGCGAAGCCAGACCCCCGGTAGAGGGATCGCTCGGCTATGACGTCGGCCGGCGCCGCGTCGATCACGCGCGCGATCTCTTCCGCGATCGCCGCCGGTGCGCCGGAAGGGGCAAGCGGATGGCGGCGCTGCGCCGTGACCGCCATGACGAACGCGATCCCCTTCCCCCGGGGCGCCGCGATGGCCAGACCCTGGTCGCGGTACTTCGCTATCGCCGAAGGGTCACCGGCGTTGACCTGTTCGATCTCCTGGGCCGGGGGCGGCGCCTCGAGCGCGGCGGGAAAAGGCAGCGGCATCACGCTCTTCCCCCGCTTCCGCCAAGGCCAGTGCATGAGGATCTCGTCGACGTCGAAGCGCTCGAAAAGGACGAGATCGCCGCCGAAGGACTCGGCGGCCGCTTGTTCCACCTCCGCAGCGCTCGAGGCGGGCGGCAGCCAGGCCCTGACGAGCAGATCGAAGACACCGAGCATCTCGAATGCCGCCCAGGACGTTATCCCGGCCTGGCGCATCGATGCGTCGAGTCGCCGCTTCACCTCATCCGCGTGGTATTCGCGCAACGAGACTCGCCAGAAGCTCAGCCGCTCGCCCAGCCACGCTCGCCGGACGGCCGGGTGCCACTCGATCCTCTGCTCGCCGTAGTCGGGCGCCGTTGGCCGGCGCGACTGGGCGGGGGACGAAGGAAGCAGCCTCGCCGCCAGCTCGTTCAGGGCCCGCGGCTCGTGGTGCTGGCGGATCGTGCCGGCGCTGACTTGTCTGTGGCCACCGCGGAACTCCTGCCCGGCGATCCTGCGCTTCTCCCCGGCCGAGAGCGAGGCGTAGGCAGGATCGAGCCCGAGAACGATCGTCAGCAGGCGCTGGTATTGCGATTTGCCGAGCCCATCGATCGCCTCGATCAGAACCGCACGCAGGGCCTCGGCGGCATGCTCCTCCCCCAGCTCGTCCAGCTTGGCGCGTACGGCTGGAAGCTGGAGCAGGGGCTGGACCTCCGGCAGCCAGACCGCGTCGGATCCGCGGGCGACCAAGCGCGCCAGGCCGGCGCGTATCTGTTCGCTTGAGGGCTCCATCGCTCTCAAACCCTACACGGCGGATCGGCGAATTGACTACCAATGGTAGTCATTACATCTTGGATTTCACGGCTGGAATACTTTAGCGAGAGGGTCAGAGAGGAGATCTCAGTTTGACATTCCAAGGGGCGTCTGAAACGCTTCTCCGCTTGGCGACGCGGATGAAGCCGGCGACCGGGACGAGGCGCCAATGTGAAGCGGATCTCGAACATGACCGAGGACGACATCGAGCTCGAGAAGCAGCTCGATGACCTGCGGGATCAGCGCTGGCGGCGCAGGAGGAGCATGATTCGGACCGCGGTGATGGTGCTTTTCGCGATGGCCGCTCTGACAGGGACGACGATGGCAGTCCAGTTGCCCTTGGCGGGTCGCCTCGTCCTCGCCGCCAAATCCGGAGCCGACTACTTCCTTCCCCCGTTCGTCGAAGGACGAGCCGCGGCAGGGAATCGGCTCAGGACGAGACAGCGAAGCGGGCGCCGGCCCGCTGGAAGCGGGGGATGCTTTGAGTCCCGAGCGCGGTGGCGGGCGTCAGGTAACCGGCGCGCGCCGGCGTCGCGCCCTCCTCGGCGAGGAGCAGACCCGCCTCGCCGAGCAGCCTGGCGGTCGTCAGGTATCCCGGCTGGCCGTCGGCGTCGAGGTCGACTCGGACGTAGTGGCCGCCGGTCGTGCGGGCCTCGGCGGTCAGGTGCCAGGTCCACTCCTCGAGCTTGCTGCCGGAGGGGCCGAAGCCGGACGAGGGCAGGGCCTTGCGCAGAATGTCGGCGGCTCGCTCCCTGACCGACGGTCGGGCCCTGACCAGGCCGCGGAAGCCGGCCTGCATCGCACCGAGCGCGGCGGCGCCCACGTAGCGCAGCGGCAGAGCGGCGGCCGGGCCGGGGACCGCAACACCCTCGCGGTAACGCATGGGCTCGGCGGAGACGCCGCGCTCCGCGGCGATCAGCGCCGTCGTGCGGTGGATCACGGCCGGGTTGATGAATGCCATCGGCGTCATCGGCGCGATCGGATCGCCGCGGCCGTTGAACCGGGGCGCAAGGACGATCGGGCTGCGGTGCCGCACCGCCGCGGCGTGTCCTGCATCGGCAATCAGCGCCGCCGGATCGGCGATCCCCTCGACCCCGTCGCCGACAAGCGCCTCGGCCATGCTCTGGAAGGTCCCGCCGGAGAGCAGGTCGGCGAGGCCGACACGGCCGGCGGGCTGGCGGGTGACGACGTCTACGTCGGCCTCGCTCAACGCCTCGCCCCAGCGCTCGCGGGCGGTCTCGGCGGCGAGCAGGACGGCGATGTCGGGGGGCAGCGCCTCGAAGCCGCAGGTCTCGACGATCTTCACCCCGGCCGCCTTGGCGCGCTCGTGGAAGGCGGCGACCATGCGGCGCATGAAGGGCATCTCGCCGGTCAGGTCGACGTAGTGGGCGCCGGTCGCGACGCAGGCCTCGATCACCGGTTCGCCGTAGAGGGTGTAGGGACCGACGAGGTTGAGGACGACGCGGGTGCGCGCCGCCATCGCCGCCAGCGAGGCCGGGTCGCCGACGTCGGCGACGATCGTCTCCGGCGTGGTGACGCCGATCTCGCCGAGGACGCGCTCGAGCTTGGCCGGGTCGCGACCGGCGACCGCCCAGCGAGCGCCCACCTCCGGGGCCCGTTCGGCCAGGTAGGCGGCAACGCGTCGACCGGTGACGCCGGTCGCGCCGAAGACGACGACGGAGAGATCCCTGTCGGCCACGAACGTGAACTTAGCGGTCGACGCCCTCGACGCGCGCCTTCAGCTCGCCGGGGCGCGCGTTCACCAGCATCGCCCGAGCGGCGGACTCGACCGGGCCGCGGATGACCATCCCCAGCACCCGTCCGGGATCGGCGTCCAGCGTGTAGGTCGCCCGCGTCCGCCCGTCGCCCAGATCCTCCAACGTCCAGGACCCCTCGACCGACTTGAGATCGCCCTTCTCCTGGGTCCAGGACAGGCGCGTGGGCGGCTGATAGCTAAACCGCACCTCCGTCTTCACATGCCGGACCTTGATGTCGCTCTCGCTCTCGACCAGCGTCGGGCGCCGCTCGCCGTCGCGCTCCAGCGCCGTCACCGCCACCAGACCGCCCTGCCACTCGGGGGCGCTGAGCACGTCCTCGACCACCGCCCAAACTTGGTCGAGGGGAGCGTCTATCTCCGCGGCAGCGGTTCCACCCATGTGTGCCATCTAGTGGGCGGTGCCGGGCTCGAACCAGCGACCTCCTGCTTGTAAGGCAGGCGCTCTCCCAACTGAGCTAACCGCCCGGACTGGCGATCCGATGCGGATGATAGTCCCCGGAAGATGCAGCTTCGTGGATTGAGGAAGGGCCCACCCTCACCTCCGCGGGTGGGCCTTGCCGGCTACTTGCCCTTGCAACCCGGGACCGGATCGTTGGACCCGGGGCCGGTGCCGTGACCGGGCGCGTGGCACTTGGCACCGCCGTCGTTCGGGCCCTTGCTGCTGTTGCCCGGACCGAAGTCCGGATCGGCGAGGACCGGCGACGCCGGAATCGTCAGAGCGCCCGCGGTGAGCGCCAGAGCCAACATCTTCCTACGCATGGGAACCTCCTTAACGCGTTGATCGCGTTTGCGGGGCTCCCAGATATGTCTTACAGCGAACCGCCCCTCCTCGCTGAACAAGTGAAAGTACCACCGGCCCACGCACCGGTGTCAAGGCCCGGAACGCCGTGGATCATTCGATCAGTCGAAGCGGACCCGGACAATCAGTCGCCCGGAGTTTGTCCATCGCGGCGTACCGCCCATCGGCCCAAGATGAAATCGTTGGGGCCCCGTCACTCAACCAGTCGTAATGGGAGGTCCTTTGATGACGCGTCGTCTTACTCGCCTCGCTGACATCTCCTACCGCTATCGCGGCCGCATGGTGCTCGCCTGGATCGCCGCGGCGATCGTGATCATCGGGCTCGGCTCCGCGCTGGCCGGCGAGTACGAAGCCGACTACAACACTCCCGGCTCCGAGTCGAAGGCGGCGAGCGAGCTGACGGAAAGGGAGTTCGGCGGATATTCCGGCCAGGAAGTGTTCGTGGTCTGGAAGGACGAGGACGGGGCTGTGATCCCGGCGGCGAAAAAGCGCGTCGACGCCTTCCTCGACGAGGCCACGCAGGTCGACGACGTCGAGCAGGCGACGGCGATCCGCGTCTCCGACGACGGCACGATCGCCACCACGACGCTGCCGCTGACCGTGCCCGGCTGGGAGGTCCCTAAAGAGGACGGCGAAAAGCTGGTCTCGGCGGCCGAGGACAACAGCAGCGACGGGCTCGAGATCAAGCTCGGCGGGGATCCGATCTACAGGACCCAGGAAGGGGCCAGCCCCGAGGGGGTCGGCCTGCTCGGTGCGACGATCGTCCTGCTGATCGCCTTCGGCTCCGTGATCGCCGCCGGCCTGCCGCTGGCAATCGCGATCATTGGGCTCGGCATCACGGGTGGCGGGCTGATCGCGCTGCTCGCCAATGTCATCGCGGTCCCGGACTGGACCCTCGCGGTTGCCGGCCTGATCGGGATCGGGGTCGGGATCGACTACGCGCTCCTTGTCCTGACCCGCTTCCGGTCCGCGCTGAGAGACGGCAAAGATCGGCACGACGCGGTGATCGAGGCGGTGACCACCGCTGGTCGTAGCGTCATCATCGCCGGCTGCACGGTGGTGATCGCCGTCCTCGGCCTCTTCCTCACCGGCCTCCCCTACATGTACGGGGTGGCGATCTCGGCTTCGCTGGCAGTGCTGGTCGTGATGTTCGCCGCGGTGACGCTGCTGCCGGCGCTGCTCTCCCTCCTCGGCCCGCGGGTCGACCGGCTGCGGATCCCGCTGCTCGGACGCGGGCTGGCGAAGGCCGAAGGCGACGGCGAATCTCCCGCGGCGCGCTGGAGCCACGCCGTGCAGCGGCGCCCCTGGACCGCGGCGATCGTCGGCACGGCGGTGCTGCTCGCGCTCGCCGCGCCGGCGCTGGGCATGCGCCTCGGCTTCCCCGACGCCGGCAACGACCCGCCCGACACGATGACCCGCCAGGCCTACGACCTGATGTCCGAGGGGTTTGGCCCGGGCTCCAACGGCCCGATCGTGATCGCCGCCGAACTGCCCGATCCCGCCGCCCAGAGCGGCGTCGACGAGCTGGTGAGAAGCCTGCGGGCAGATTCGGGGGTCGACTTCGTCCAGAAACCGGTGATCAACGAGGACGGCGACGCGGCGCTGATCACGGCGATCCCGACCACCTCTCCCCAGGACGAGGCGACGCAGGAACTGGTCAAGCGGGTGCGCGGGACCATCGTGCCCGAGGCGACGAGCGGTACTGGCATCGTCGCCGAGGTGGGGGGCCTGAATGCGGCGCTCGAGGACCAGAGCGACTACATGGTCGACCGCATGCCGCTCTTCATCGGCGGCGTCGTCGGGCTCTCGTTCCTGTTGCTGCTGATCGCCTTCCACTCCCCGCTGATCTCGCTCAAGGCCGGGATCATGAACCTGCTCTCGGTGAGCGCCGCCTACGGCGTGATGACCCTGGTCGCCCAGGGCGGGGCGGTCGGGCAGCTGATCGGGATCGACCATGAGGTGCCGATCGCGCCGTTCATGCCGGTGATGATGTTCGCCATCCTCTTCGGACTCTCGATGGACTACGAGGTCTTCCTGATCTCGCGCATCCGCGAGGAGTACCTGAAGGACGGCGACACGCGGCGGGCCGTCGCCGACGGTCTGGCGAAGACGGCCCGGGTGATCACCGCAGCGGCGGCGATCATGGTCGTCGTCTTCCTCGCCTTCGTCGCCTCGCCGGAAGTCTTCCTCAAGCTGTTCGGGATCGGCCTCGCCGCGGCGATCTTCCTCGACGCGACGGTGGTGCGGATGGTGCTGGTGCCGGCGGTGATGCAGCTGCTCGACCATCGCAACTGGTGGATCCCGAACTGGCTCGAGCGACGCCTGCCGCGGCTCGACGGCGAGCCCGTCGGGGTCGGCGGCGCCGAGGGGAGGGCGTAGCGATGCCCAAGATCGTCCCCAACCTGTGGTTCGACACCGAGGCCGAGGATGCCGCCGAGTTCTACTGCTCGGTCTTCGACGACTCGCGGATCCTCAACGTCACCCACTACACCGAGTCCGCCCCGCGCGAAGAGGGCATGGTGATGACGGTCGAGTTCGAGCTCGAAGGCCAGCGCTTCGTCGGCATCAACGGCGGCCAGGAGTTCAAGTTCGACGAGGCGGTCTCCTTCGCGATCGAATGCGAGACCCAGGAGGAAATCGACTACTACTGGGACAAGCTGACCGAGGGCGGCGAGGAGAGCGTGTGCGGCTGGCTCAAGGACCGCTTCGGCCTCTCCTGGTAGGTCGTGCCGACCGGCATGGAAGAGGTCTTCGCCGACCCCGACAAGGAGCGGGCCGACCGGGCGATGAAGGCGATGCTCGGCATGCGCAAGATCGACCTGGCCGCGCTGCGCGGCGCCGCGGAGGGCAGCCCGGCGGGCTGACGAGAGGAGGAGGACTTGCGATGAAGATGCCGCCCGTGGTCTCCGCCGAGGAGTGGGAGGCCGCTCGCCAGGAGCTGCTGGTGAAGGAGAAGGAGCTGACCCGTGCCCGCGACGCGCTGGCCGCCGAACGCCGGCGCATGCCGAGGATGGAGGTGGAGAAGGAGTACCGCTTCGAGGGCCCGGACGGTCCGGTCAGCCTGCTCGACCTCTTCGAGGGCCGCCGCCAGCTGGTCCTCTACCGCTTCTTCTTCGAGCCCGGCGTAAAAGGCTGGCCAGAGCGCGGCTGCGGCGGCTGCTCCTTCCTCGCCGATCAGGTCGCCCACCTCGCCCACCTCAACGCCCGCGACACCACCCTGGCGTTCGTCTCGCGCGCGCCGCAACGGGACATCGAGCGCTGGAAGGCTCGGATGGGCTGGGAGATGCCCTGGTACACGATCGTCGACAACTTCGACGCCGATTTCGGGGTCGACGAATGGCACGGCACTAACGCTTTCTTCCGCGACGGCGAGCGGATCTTCCGCACCTACTTCGTCAACAACCGCGGCGACGAAGCGATGGGAAGCACCTGGAGCTACCTCGACCTGACGGCGCTCGGACGCCAGGAGGATTGGGAGGACTCCCCCGAGGGCTACCCGCAGACCCCGCCCTACCAGTGGTGGAACCTGCACGACGAGTACGCCGGCTGATCTATCCGGGGAGCCGCCTAGAGTCGTCCCGGCCTGGGAGGCGCCTATGCGATCGCGAGCTTCGACATCTTCGCTGCTGCTTGTGTGCCTCGCCCTCCTTCTTCTGCCGGGGTCTGCGACGGCGCAGGAGCGGACCGTGTCGGTGCAGGGAACGGCGACGCAGGAGGTCCCCAACGACACCGCCAGCCTGCGGTTCTCGGTCAGCAAGGAACGGCGTTCGCGCGGAGCCGCGCTTCGCATCGTCGCGGTGCGGCTGCGTGGGGTGATCTCCTCGGTGCAGGGATTCCCCGGCGTCGGCCCCGGAGACGTGACGACCGGTCAAGTCAGGATCGACAAAGTCCTTCGCAAGAAAGGGACGCTCTACCGGGCGAGCCAAAGCGTCACGGTGATCCTGCACCAGCCCGACCGCGCCGGCGAGATGATCACCGCCGCGGTAGCCGCGGGGGCGACCGGCACCAACGGACCCAACTTCTTCCCCGGCAATCCCGAAGCGGCCTACAACAACACGCTGATCGCCGCCTTCGACCAGGCAAAAGCGAAGGCCGCCGCCCTCGCCGCCCGCGCCGGCGCCACCCTCGGCCCAGCGCTAAGCATCCAAGAAGGCGCCGAACTCGTCCCCGAAGCCCCCACCCAGCGCGCCGCCAGCGGACCGCGCAGCACCGCGTCCCCCTCGCCGCCGACGAAACCAGGCGCATCGACGGTCACTGCAACCGTCCAAGTCGTCTTCGCCCTGCTTTAGATCGATGTATCGCTTGCGGTCCAGGGTGAGGGAGTGCGACTGCGGCGTGACCTTCAGTAGGCGGCATCCGGCCTTTGCTCACCGCTGACCAGACCGAGCTCCTCCATCACGGCGGCAATGGTCACCCGCTCCATCTTCAGATCGATGCGCTCCCGCACCCGCGCCGCAGGCACGAAGACAGCGGCCTCACTGACCCGGTCGATGATCGCCGCGACGTTGCCCAGCTCCCCGTTGGTTACTTCCAGCCTGATCTCCTCCTCGGGCGGCAACGCCATAGGTGCCAGCATGATCGGCAACGAACTGCATTCGCAGCCACACTGCGCCCCGCTAAGAATTTCGATGCAGGTGCAGTCAAGAGATCCCGGACACTTCTCGCTGCAGGTACAACCCATTGTCGCCTCCCCGTAGCCTTTGCTCAGATCGAGCCAATCTAAACGGCAAAAAGAGGACAAGCAAGAACGTGGCAGTTTTTGAGCAGCCTCCTACGTGACTTCGCCGTGCGAACTGCTGACTGCAGCGCAATGGCCGCGAACGGGCCATTTACGTAGACCGCGTAGCGGGAGCTACTTTCTAGCCCTATCTATCCACAGCTTGAAAGGACGGATGCCGCCCGCGCGAGCAGCGGGATCGCGGCGTCGATGCGACTGGAATGCGACCGTCAGGTGGCCGGCTCCCTACCATCGAGCACATGGCGATCAAAAAGATGGAACACGTCGGGATCGTGGTCGATGACCTGGAGGCCGCAATCGAGTTCTTCGCCGAGCTGGGACTGGAGCCGGGAGGCACGGGCCAGGTAGAAGGTGAGTGGGTAGACCGCATCATCGCGCTCGACGGGACCAAGGCTGAGTTAGCGATGCTGCGAACCCCGGACGGCGACGTAGAAATCGAGCTGGTGAAGTTCCACTCGCCGCCGACCCAGGACGGCGACCCGCACGCGCCCTCGAACACCCCGGGCATCCGCCACCTCGCCTTCCTCGTCGAGGACATCGACGCCATGGTCGCCGGCCTACAAGTCCGGGGCACCGAACTCGTCGGCGAGCTAGTGCGCTACGAGAGCAGCTACCGGCTCTGCTACGTCCGCGGCCCCGAGGGAATCATCATCGAGCTGGCAGAGAAGATCAGCTGACGGCTCCGTTCCGCTGCAGAACCCGACCAGCCGAGCGACCTACCACCCGGATACGACTTAGCTAGTCGCGGTTAGGGACGACACGTAAGCAACCTCGCGAGCACGTGCTCAAGCCAGTTGAGCACCAAAGCGTCCGAGCCTAGAACTCTTCCTCCAATTCAGGCTCTATGCCTTCTTCCTCACGATGAGTCTTTTCATCCTCTTCCAGCTCCAAGTCCCAACCAATTCTTCGGTAGACAAGTTGATGCAACCGCCACGTGATGTCGCGAACCGCCTGAAATGAGGCGTGCGCGTCGTCCCGGCTAGCTGCGGCACCAGCATGGACGATGCGATTACGCCGCTCATTGTGAAATCGAAGCGCCTCCATCTCCGAAGGCAGCACATCGCCGAACTTAATGCCCAGGACGCGCTCAACAAACTTTCGCGTGCGACCATTTAGATTGAAGGAACTAAACATCTCAAGCGTCGCCTCGCCAAACGTGTCAGATTGAAACCCTTCTGCAAGATTCTTTATCTCCTGCTCGACCCGCAGCTCCAGCATCGTCTGGCTAACGACTATGGCTAGTGCGTAGTGTTCATCGTCAAGAAGTCTTTGAATCTCACGCTCAATAAGCAGGGCGCGCATGGCCCGTGACGGTTCATTCATAGAGTGGACTCACTCAGGTTCGGCTCAGCCGCACCGCTATCCAGTCAGCGGCTCCATCGTGTAGAGCCAGGTGCGGGCTAGGCCCTGCGTCGTTTCTTGCGCATAAAGCTCCGCGTAGGGAAACAGCATGCTTGCGGCCTTTCCCTGACACTCGGTGAGATAGTACAAAGCGAAGCCGAGCATCTGCGGCTTGGTGCCAAGAGACGATAAGTAGAGGTTCGCTATCGGCTGTTTCCCTCTCTCGCGCTCAACCTTGTTGCGTATTACTTGCGCAGTTACAAACGGATCGTTTGCCGGCGCAAAGAGCGTGTCAACATCCGCGAAAGCCCCGACCGCCTCAGCCGCGGCCTCGGCCCGATAAACGTTTTGCTGATACATATCTGGCTCCAAGGAGGGCAAGCCGAACATTTGTACCTTCTGAGCATTCGCTCGGTCTTCCGCTACTCGCCTGATCAGCTCGTCGTCGTATCCAGCCCCGATGATCACAAGATCGTTCCCCTCAGTCCCTGGCAGGTGCACCCCCTCGAAGCTACTAACCTGACGTACTTGGGTAACGGGGCCCTTGGTAAATTCGGTTTTTTCCTGCTTTACATATCGGACAGGATCGCTGTAGAGCATTAGAAACTTTCCGACTTCCGCCCGGAACAGCAGAGACATAAGGAATGCCAAATGCGGACGCATGAAGCCGGTTGCATCAATGCAGATCAGCCCGTCATCGAAGTTAACTCCGGAGAGCTCTACATATTCGGACCAAAACTCAGCCTCATTTTTTGACTCAGGGCGGAAGCATCCCTCCGGCAGCTTCTCTTCCGCAAAGTTGTACTCGGGGTGAGATATCCAGTGCCTTTCTGCCGCTCGACAGTGATCAAATACCTGAGTGACGCGATCGCTGGTATTGAAGGCGGAAATGAAGAGATCCCACTCCTTAGACCTCTCTTCGATTTCCGTGGCGCTGATTTGCTGCCTATAGAGAATCTGGTAGTCAATCGCCATCTGCGAGCAGCGTCTCCTGCGCTTCCTTTTTCTCTGCCCTGAACGGCACCGTTGCTCGGGCCACCCGCGTCCGTCTCATTCGATCAAATGCCTCATCGTTCTGCTCACTAAAGACAGCCATTGCGTCCTGCGAGCC
>JBKPOW010000188.1:0-10012 GCA_046733275.1 Actinomycetota bacterium | reverse complement strand
GGGCCGGAGAGCACGCTCCAGGCGCCCGCCCGCGCCGCTTCCGCCGCTCCGGCGACACCGCCGGAGGACTGCATCACCACCGGCCGGGGGAGGCCCGCGGCCGAGGCCGCCTCGCTCAGCCGGCCGAGGTAGCGCCCGAGCAGCGGCGAGAGGTAGGCGTCTATCGTCGTCGTCGAGCAGCGCTCGTACTCGCGGAAGCGGGGTAGGACCTCGTGAGAGGCGGAGACGTGGACCCCCGGCAGGGCGCTGCGCAGGTGCTCGGCGATCGTCCGCTCGTGGGCCGGGTCGAGATAGGAGAAGAGCAGGCAGATCGCGACCGACTCGGCACCGCTCGCGCGCACCTCCTCCGCCAGCCGCTCGGCCTCGCCCGCGGCCAGCGGCTCGATCGGCCCCTCCGGGCCGACCCGCTCGGCCGCCTCGAAGCGCAGCTCGGGCGCGACGAGCGGCGGTGGCTTCGGCGTGCACAGCCGGTACAGCTCGGGTCGCTCCTGGCGGCCGATCTCGAGCAGGTCGGCGAAGCCGCGGGTGGCGATCAGCGCGGTGCGGGCACCGCGTTCCTCGAGCAGCGCGTTGGTGCCCACCGTCATCCCGTGGGCGAAGGACTCGACCGCGCCGGCCTCGGCGCCCGCCCGCCGCAGCACCTCCTCGACCGCGCCGATCACCGCCACCGACTGGTCCTCAGGCGTCGTCGGCAGCTTCGCCGTGTGGACCGCCTCGCCGTCGAAGAGGACGGCGTCGGTGAAGGTCCCGCCTACGTCGACTCCGAGCAGCACGGTTCGAAGCTAACCGAGATCGCTCAGCGCCATTCCTCGCGGCGCGTCTCGCCGCCGGCGTCGAGCACGATGTGGATGCCGTCGAGCTCGGGCTGGAGGCGGGGGAAATCGGTCCGCAGGTGGCCGCCGCGCGACTCTTCCCGCGCCAGCGCGGAGGTCGCGATCGCGGCGGCGAGCGGGTAGGGGTCGGCGCGGAGCTCGTGCAGCTCCTCGGCGCGGCGCCGTGGGCCGGCGAGGCGCCAGACCGTGTCCCGGGTCGCTTCGGTGGGCGGCTCGAAGCGCCATTCCGGCGGCAGCGGACGGTTGCCCTCCCGTTCTTCCCCCAGCGCGGCGCGGGCGGCGCGGCTGCCGAAGACGAAGCACTCGCTGAGCGAGTTGGAGGCGAGCCGGTTGGCGCCGTGCAGCCCCGTGCAGGAGGACTCGCCGACCGCGAGCAGGCCGGGCAGGGAGGAGCGGCCCTCGAGGTCGACCGCGATCCCGCCCATCATGTAGTGGGCGGCGGGCGCGACCGGGACCGTTTCCGCGCGCGGATCGAGGCCCGCCTCGTCCAGCAAGGCGAAGACGTTGGGGAAGCGGGCCGGCTCGACCTCGCGCAGGTCGAGCTTCACGCTGTCGCTCTCGTCGGCCTCGATCCGGTCGAGGATCGCCGCGGTGACCGCGTCGCGCGGCGCCAGCTCGTCGGTGAAGCGGCGGCCCGCGGCGTCGAGCAGGACCGCCCCCTCGCCGCGCACGGCCTCGGTGATCAGGAGGCCGTCGAAGCGCGTGCCGGCCAGGGCGAGGGCGGTGGGGTGGAACTGGCAGAACTCGAGGTCGGCTAGGTCGGCGCCCGCCGCCGCGGCGAAGACTGGGCCGGCGCCGATCGCCCCCCAGGGATTGGTCGTCCGCTTCCACAGCGCCGCCGCGCCTCCCGTGGCGAGCACGGTGGCGCCGGCGGCGATCCGGCTGCTGTCGGTGAGCAGGCCGTGGCAGCGTTCGCCGTCGCTCCACAACGCCTGCGCCGAGGTTCGCTCGAGCACCTCGATCCGTGGCTCGGCGGCGACCATCGCGGCCAGCTTCGAGGTGATCTCGTGGCCGGTCTGGCTGCCGCCGGCGTGGACGATGCGGCGGCGGGTATGGCCCCCCTCGAGGCCGAGCGCCAGCTCGCCGTCCTGGTTGAGGTCGAACTTGACGCCGCGCTCGCGCAGCTCGCGCACGGCTGCCGGCGCCTCATCGACAAGGGCCTGCACCGCCGCGGGGCGGCAGAGGCCTCGCCCGGCCGCGATCGTGTCGGCCGCGTGCTGGGCGGGAGAGTCGCCGGGCTCGAGCGCCGCGGCGAGCCCGCCCTGCGCCCAGAAGCTTGCGCTCTGCGAGAGCGGCGTGCGCGAGACGAGGCAGACCGCGGCGCCCTCCTCCGCGACCCGCAGCGCCGTCCAGAGCCCAGCCGCCCCCCCGCCGACGACGGCGACGTCGCACTCGGTCGCTGCCGCTATCGGGTCGCCTCTCGGCGGATCGTCTCGATCTGGTCCCGGAGCCAGGCGGCCGCCGCTTCCCGCGCGCGGGTCTCGACGTCGGCGCTCGTACCCTGCGCCGCGGCGGCCCGCCGCTCCGCTTCCTCGACCCGCTTCTCGGCCGCTTCCGCCTGCGTCTCGATCTCAGCCAGGCGGCTCTCGGCGGCGGCGATCGCCTGCTCGCGCGAGAGCTTCTCCTTCTCCAGGTCGGCTTCGAGCGCGCGGATCTCGGCGATCGCCCGCTCTTCCGCCGCCGCGGCGGCTTCGGTCGCCTCGCGCAGGCGGCGTTCGGCCGCCTCTACCTGCTTGCCGAGGTCGTTGCCGACGGGCTCGCGCTTCTCCTCGCTCATCGCCGACCCAATCTATTACTTGCCCGGCGCCGCGTCCGGCGAGCGCGGGTCGAGCACCTCGCGGTAGGCGACGACGGTCCGCTCGGCCATGCGGGCGGCCGAGAGCGATGCGGCCCGGGCGGCGCCGGCGACCCGTGGGTCCGGCGCCGCGAGGTGGGGGCGGAGCGCCTCGCTCCAGGCCGCGGCGTCATAGGGAGCGCAGAGGGTGCCGGCTATGCCTGCGAGGGCGAAGGGGGCGATCCCGACCGGGGTGGAGATGACCGGGACGTCGCAGGCGAGCGCCTCGATGCAGACCAGGCCGAAGCCCTCGTAATCGGAGGTGACGAGGACGGCGTTGGCGGCGTTGACCCAGAGCGGCATCTCGTCCGGCTCGATCGAGCCGCCGGTGAGCAGTTCGGCGCCCGACTGAGCGGCCACCTCGGTCGCTCGGTCGACGCGCTTCTCCGCGCGGGCGGGGTTGGCGGGGAAGAGCAGGTAGCGGCCGCCGGGGTCGAGTCCGAGCCGGCGCCGCGCCTCCTCCCGGGGGAGGGGACGGAAGCGAGCCAGATCGGGGCCGCAGGGCAGCACCGCCGAGCCGGGCACCGAGGGCAGGCCCGGACGGCCGTCCTCGGGCCTGAAGAGGGCGCGCGAGACGGCCGCGACCAGGTCGGCGCGCCAGGCGAGGCGCCGCGAGAGAGGGCCGACGACCGGGTGGCGCACGTCGGTGCCGTGGAAGCTGACGACGAGCGGCCGGGCGCCGGCCAGCAGCGCCGACCAGGCGGTCAGCCCGTAGTGGACGTGGACGAGGTCGAAGGGCTCGCGCCGCAGCAAGCGGCGCAGGCGCCACGCCGCCGGCAGGTAGTGGCGGGCGCCGGGGGGGAAGGAGAAGACCTCGACCTCGACCCCGAGCCGGCGCAGCTCGGCGACCTGGTCGCGCACCCAGCGCCCCCGTTGCGGCGTCTCGGCGTCGGGCTCGAAGTTGGTTACGACCAGCACCCGCATCGGCCGCTGAGCGTATCCGCCGCCGGGGCGGGGTCCGTGTCCCAGCGGCTGGGCGGGGTTCGCGCTTCGGTGGCAGGGCAGCCCGTCACAGACATTTTGCATTCCCGCCGGTGAATTGGCCCATTTACGTCTAGATCCGTGATTCGCCGCCTTCGACGATCGGGGCAAACCCGACAAGGAGGCTTCGATGATCTACATGCTCTTCGGCTACGCGCACGCGGCGATCGAGCGGCGCATGCAGGCGATCCGGTCGTTGCTCGGCAGCGAGCGCCGGTCTGGCACCGGCGAGCGCGGGCAGGGCACGGTCGAGTACGTCGGCCTGATCCTGCTCGTCTCGCTGCTGATGGTCGGCATGGTCGCGGCGATGAAAGGGTTCAACGGCAAACAGGGAACCGAGCTCGCCGGCGTGATCGTCGACAAGATCAAGCAGGCGGTCGACAAAGTCGCGTTCAAATGAGCGCAGTGGAGGGGCGGCTCGCATCGCGGGCCGCCCGCTGGCAATCTCAATTCCGATCAGTGCATACCGTATGCTGTATTCCAGCATGAAGCATCGCACTCAGCTATACCTCGACGAGAGCCAATACCGCTGGCTGCGGCAGCGCGCGGGCGGCTCGGGCAGCATTGCCGCGGTGGTGCGCGAGCTGATCGACGCTGAGCGGGCTCGCCGTGCCGATCCGGCCGGCGACCCGTTGCTCAGGTTCCTCGTCGAGGAGTCGCCCGCGCGGGGCCGCGAGGCCACGAGCGTGACCACGCTGGACCGCGATCTCTATGGCTCATGAGGTCGGTCTTCGTCGACACCAGCGCCTTCGTGGCGCTGCGCAACGAGTCGGAGGCGGAGCACGAGCGGGCGCGGACCGCGCTGGCGGAGCTGATCGGTGCGGGGGCAACGCTCTTCACCTCGAACTATGTCTTCGCCGAGACCTACACGGCGTTGCTGGTCAGGGTCGGTAGGGGGGAGGCGATCGAGTGGGGGCGGCGCTTCCGCGCCGGCGAGGCGATCGAGCTGGTGCGGCTCGAGCCCGAGGTCGAGGACGAAGCGTGGGAAATTCTCGAGCGTCACGGTGACAAGGGTTGGAGCTACGTCGACGCCACGTCCTTCGCTCTGATCCAGCGGCACGGCGCAGACGAGGCACTCGCCTTCGACATCCACTTCGCCCAGCGCGGCCTGCGCGTCTGGCCGGAGCCTTAGCCGGACTTTTCCGCCGGCTCAGCCCGTTCGACTCAGATACGCCATGTAGTGCTGGCGAACCTGGACGTTCTCGATCCGCCACGTAATTACGGAATCGCCTAGAACGTTTTCGTGAGTCACCTCGCCGGTGTCGGGACTTCTTTGAGTGAATGAGGTTGGCGGAGCCCCGTATTTCTCCATCCAGTCCTGGGTGTACTTCACTTTCACCGTTGCGAGGGGAACTGGGATCTCCGTGTAGAACCAGATTGAATCCGTTCCATTCTCGCGCAGCGGGTCCGCCATGCGAGGCCAGAGCAGGTCGAGTGACCATTGGCGGGAATCGCCTGGGTCGATCGGCGGGTCGAAGAGAACGAGGCCAGACCAGTAACCGGGATCGTCGTCGAGTTCAAGCAGCTTGGCCCCGCCGGAGAGCAGCTGAGCCCTGATCTCGGTGCTGGGTCCACCCCCCTGCACACGGATTCGTCGCCATCGACAGCGCTCGCTGCTTTGCGGGGTGGTGGTCGCATTGATGCGATACCTATCCGAAGATCCGCCACTCAGCGTGTAGACGACTTCCTGCTCCTCACTGATTTGGAAATCGTCTATGAACATGCGAGTAAGCTGAGCGCGGTATTGCTGGGTCTCGCTGAGCGCGTCCGCCGCTAGCCGGCGCTCCCGATGCAACTGACGCTCGGTCTCCCGTCGCCTGCGCTCGACCTCGACCGCCCAGTGCTTTGCTCTAATGGCAAGCAGTACGGCAAGGATTACCGTCGCGGTGGCGATCAGAGTGGTGTGCGGCCAGTCCAATCCGACTCCGACCAGTGAGATCACCAGGCCGGCGACCGTTACCACCAGTGCGATCCCTTCGGCGAGGCTGGTCGTTGCGGTCGCGCGGGCTATGCGCTCGAGCATCGCTGGCTGCTGCTCGTTCACAAGGACATCCCGGCGAGGAAGAGCGGTGAGAGGGAGACGGCGATGAGCATGAAGCTTGGGAGGCTCAGCAGCACCGCGATAGTTGCCTGGAAGAGCAGCGCCACGATGAACCAGGGAGCGAGCAGCGATGGTGAAAGCCAGGTGATCGCGACCGCGAGCTGAAAGGCGATCACTATCCAAGCCAAGATCGACAATGCCGATCGGGGCGCATTGCGGACGAGCCGGCCAGCGGGCGACGAGGGGTGTCCGGCGAGAATCGTCGCGAATGCCGTTCCGCTGCGCCAACTCACGGAGCGCAGCTTGTTGAGTCCGGCGAAGAAATACACCAGCGTGTAGGAAGCGACTATGCATACCCAGCTCAAGGTGATGAACGACGGCGCCAAGAGTGCGATCGACACGAGGGTGACGAACACCCAGAGCTCGCCGTCGGCGGTATCTAACCCATCTGGCGCGCGAACGTAGAGCGTCAGCAGGATCGCGGACAGCGTCAGGCTGGCCAGCGCCGTGCCGGTAACGCTTCCAGCGACGATCGTCAGCAGGGCGGCGAGGCACGCGGAGGCGCGTAACAGCGGATCGACAGGCAGATTCAGTCGATGTCTAGCCAGGACATGATCAGCCTGGATGATGAGCGTACTGGCTCCGAGCAGGTTCGACGTTAGGAGGAAGTCGGCGGGAGCATCAGGGCTCATCGAGATACGTTCTCTCGATGTTGCGGCGAATGTGGTCGCTGCGCGTTCGCGGTTGCAGCAGCAGGCCGACGATCGCCCCAGTGAGGCGATGCCACCGCGAGCGCGATTGTCCCCTTCCGTTGCTCGCAACCGGTGAGCGCACTGGGCCGGGGTTGGGCGAGAAGAGGCGCGAGTTCGGTAACACGACTCGCAAGGCCAAAGGCTTGAAATCCCAGTCGCCCAGAAGGAAACAGTGCCTCAGTAACTGCGCTGCGACCAGCAAGACCGCAAGGGCTGCCCCTGCCAGCGAGGGCAGATCAGCCGCCACCACCACCTCCGCCCCCGCCGACATGGCTATGACCAGTTCCGATCGGTGCTGCCAAGCGGTGGATCAGTCTCCTGATTCCTCCTCCACGTGAAGGTCTTTTTGGCGCGAGAGTCTCCTTGCCGCCTTGGGTCGTGCCGCCGCCTCCACCGCCGACGTGATCTTGATGTTGTGACATGTGAATGAACGCTCCTATAGTCCCCAAATGAATACTTTGTAGATCCCAAAGAATTTATATACGAAAGGCGTCCCCCCAGCTCGGCGGGTGTGACAGCTCCTGCATGCCTGCACGGCAAACCGGAGCCATGAGAGACTCGCGAAGCCATGCCTGCCTCGCGAAGCTATGACCGGGCGCCGGCCGACATCCGGCCGGTCGACATCGACGCCGGCTTCGTCGCCACCGCCGACGGGTCGGCGTTGATCTCGATCGGCAAGACGCGGGTGATCTGCACCGCGTCGGTCAACGAGACCGTGCCCAAATGGATGCAGGGCAAGGGCAAAGGCTGGGTCACCGCCGAGTACGCGATGCTGCCCGCCTCGACCGGCGACCGCAAGGCGCGCGACGTCTCGCGCGGCAAGCAGGACGGGCGCGGAGTGGAGATCCAGCGCCTGATCGGCCGCTCGCTGCGCGTCGTCGTCGACTTCAAGGCGCTCGGCGAACGCAGCGTCTACGTCGATTGCGACGTCCTCCAGGCCGACGGCGGCACCCGCTGCGCGGCGATCACCGGCGGCTACGTGGCGCTGCGCCTGGCGCTGCAGAAGCTGCTCGACGCGAAGAAGATCGCGACGATGCCGCTGACCGGGTCGGTCGCCGCGGTCAGCGTCGGCATGGTCGACGGCCGGGCGCTCTGCGACCTCGACTACGGCGAGGACTCGCGGGCCGAGGTCGACGCCAACGTGGTGATGACCGGCGACGGCGGCCTGGTCGAGGTGCAGGCGACGGCCGAGCGCACGCCGCTCTCGCGCGCCTCGCTCGACGAGCTGCTCGGCCTCGCCGAGATGGGCATCTCGAGGCTGCGCGGGGTGCAGGAGCGGGTAACCGGGACCGCAGAGCCGATTGATCTTCGCGACGGGCAATAGGCACAAGCTGCGCGAGATGTGCGAATTGCTGCCCGGGGTCGAGCTGCAGCCGCTGCCGGAGGGGGTCGAGCTGCCCCCCGAGGATGGCGAGAGCTTCGCCGCGATCGCGCTGGAGAAGGCGCGCGCCGCTCACCGGGCGACCGGGGAGGCGGCGATCGCCGACGACTCGGGGATCGGCGCGGTCGCCCTCGGCGGCCGGCCGGGCATCCACTCGGCCCGCTACGGCGGCGAGGGGGCGAGCGACGAGGAGAACCTGGAGAAGCTGCTGCGCGAGGTGGCGGCTGCCGGCGGCGAGCGCGGCGCCTATTACGTCTGCGCCCTCGCCCTGGTCGAAGCCGACGGCGCCGAGCACCTCTTCGAGGCGCGCTGCGACGGCCGCCTGATCGAGCGGCCGCGCGGCGTGGGCGGCTTCGGCTACGACCCGGCCTTCGTCCCCGACGACACCGGCCCCGGTGACGAGCGCACCTACTCGGAGCTGAGCCAGGAGGAGAAGAACGCGATCAGCCACCGCGGCCGCGCGGCGCGGCGGCTGGCCCGGCACCTGAGCGCCGGCGGAGCGGCGCCGGCGGGGACATGATCCGCACCAAAAGCGGGGCGGCCGGCCTCTCGATCGCCTCCAACTCGGTCCTGATCGCGATCAAGCTCGCCGCCGGGGCGATCACCGGCTCGATCGCGATCGTCACCGAGGCCGTCCACTCGCTGATCGACCTGGTCGCCTCCGTCGTCGCCTTCGTCTCGGTGCGCAAGGCGGACGAGCCGGCCGACGCCGAGCATCCCTACGGCCACGAGAAGGTGGAAAGCCTGGCGGCGGGGATCGAGGGGATGCTGATCCTGATCGGCGCCGGGGTCATCGTCTACGAGGCGACTCACCGCCTGGTCGACGGCGCCGAGGTCGACGCGCTCGGGATCGGCATCGCCGTGATGGGCTTCTCGATCGTCGCCAACCTGGTCGTCTCCTCGGTGCTCTCGCGCCAGGCTCGCGAGCACGACTCGCCGGCGCTGGCCGGCGACGCCGCCCACCTGCGCACCGATGCGCTCACCTCGGCCGGGGTCCTCGTCGGGCTGGCGCTGGTCGAGGTCACCGGCATCGTCGCCTTCGACTCGATCACGGCGCTCCTCGTCGCCGCGGCGATCGTCGTCGCCGGCCTGCGCATCATCCGCCGCTCCTCCGGCGTGCTGGTCGACGAAGTCCTGCCGGAGGAGGAGATGGACCGGATCGAGGCCGCGATCGCCGCCGCCCGCACGCCCGAGGTCGCCGGCTACCACAAGCTGCGCGCCCGCCGCGCCGGCGCCCGCCGCTACATCGACCTCCACGTCCAGTACCGCTCCGGGACCAGCCTCGAGCGCGCCCACGAGCTGGCCCACGCGATGCGCGACGAGATCGAGTCGCGCATCCGCCGCGCCGAGGTGCTGATCCACGTCGAGCCGGAGGCCTCCTTCCACGACCCGGCAGGGGACAAAAGCCCGTATCGGGCCGGTTGATATGGGGCGTAGCCGCTGCCCCCGGACGCGAAGCGGAGGAGGCAGCGGTCTTATGGAGATGGCAGCAGGTTCACCGCCGCGGCGAGGCCGACGGCGACGACGGTGGCCGCGTAGCCGGTGTAGCCGCCGACTCCGAAGAGGACGGCGGCGATCGCGCAAACGGCGACGACGGTGATCCAGGAGGCTCGGGCCAGCGACACGGGCCGGTATTTTGGCCGAGATGGCCGACGACGCGATGACGACGGAGGTTTCCGGCGACGCGGCCGTGGGCGCCCTCGCCTTCCTCACCGAGATGTCGCCCGACCTGCGCGGCGCCGCGATCCTCGATGCGGACGGGGCCGTGCTGGCCGCGAGCAACGACCCCGATCGGTGGGGGGAGGACGCGGCGGCGCTGTTCGAGGTCGCCGACCGGGCCGGCGGCGAGGCCGTGGAGCAGATCCACCTCGGCACCGAGCAGGGCGAGGTCTTCGCCCTGCGCCACGCCGGGCTGGCGGCGGTGGCGGTCACCGAGCGCTTCGCGCTCGCCTCGCTGACCTTCTTCGACATGCGGGCGCTGCTGCGCGACCTGGCCGCGGGCGGCGACGGCCGGGCGGGGGAGTAGGGATGGCGCCTAAGCCCCATCGGGTCTTGCTCGACCGCGTCTCCGGCTACGCCGACGAAGCGGCCGCCTACATGCGCCGCCGGCGCGCCTCGCGGCGTCCTTTCGCCCGCCTCTACTACGCCGGCGGCCGTGGCGAGGACCACGCGACCGACTCGGCCGCCGGC
>JBKPOW010000187.1:0-12015 GCA_046733275.1 Actinomycetota bacterium | reverse complement strand
ATAGGTGGCGTGGCCGGCGACCGCGTCGATCAGCTCAGGCGGGTAGCCCCTTTCCTCGAACAGCTCCAGGGCGATACGAGGATGGCCGCTCTCGGGGTCGGGATGGCGCTCGTAGTCGAGGTCGTGGAGGATCCCGGTCACGCCCCACAGCTCCTCGTCCTCGCCGTACTTGCGAGCGTAGGCGCGCATCGCGGCCTCGACTCCGAGGACGTGCTTGCGCAGGGAGTCGGACTCCGTCCACTCGCAGAACAGCTCCCAAGCTTGCTCGCGACTCGGCGTGCTCACGCTGCGAGATTAGGGCCCGCGCCCAGGCCCCTCGCTACGACTGGCGCTCGCAGCCCCTGAAGGAGTCCGCGCCGGGGCCGCCGATGCAGCGGTCGAAGCCGCGCCCGCCCCGCAGCCGGTCAGAGCCCCGTCCGCCTCTGAGAACGTCGTTGCCGCCGGAGCCACTGAGCAGGTCGGGACCCCCGCGACCCAGCAAGCGATCCCCGCCGGGCCCGGCAAATACCCGGTCCGCGGCGGTTCCGGCACCAACGTAGTCACGTCCGGCTCCGGCGCAGATCAGGTCGCGACCCGCTTCGGAGACGATGCGATCGTTACCGCCCAACGCGGCGATCGTGTCGGGGCCCGGGGTCCCGAAGAGTGCATCGTCAGCGCGGGTTCCACTGATCGTCGCCGTCAGCCCCCTGCAGGTGGAGACGCCGAGGACGCGCGTGGTTGCCGAGGCTTTGTTGTTGCGGCCGGCCGGATCTTTCTGCTCTCCTTTGACCGTCGCGGTGTTGCGGATGGTGCCGGTTCTGCGAGGCACGACTACGACGGTGACGGTGGCCGGGGTGCCGCCGTAGTTGACGCCGACCGGCGCGAGGGCGCCGATCGTGCAGGTGAGCTTGCCGCCCTGCACGGCGCAGGGCCCGGAGGGGCCAGAGGCCGAGACCAGGTCGACGCCTTTCGGCAGGTTGTCGGTCACCGTGACGCCGGTAGCGGGCGTCGGGCCGAGGTTTTCGACCGTGATCGTGTAGGTCAGCTGAGCGCCCACCCGCACGGGGTCCGGACTGTCGGACTTGGCGATCCGCAGATTCGAGGACCCCGGCTCCTGGGCGGAGCCCACGCTGGAGAAGGCAAGGACTGCGATCAGCAGCGCGGCGATCGGCGTGGCGCCCCGGATCCGCTTCGTCAGGCTGCCGCTCCAGCTGCGATTGGGTTGGCCTCTCATCCTCGGTCTCCTTAGCTGCAACGGCCTATACCCCGTTTCGTCAGGTCGCCACCGGGCGAGCCGCCGCGGCGCGAGAAGGGCTCGGCATCACCAACTGGTGCCTGCCGTCGTTGATCTAGGGGCTAGTACACCGGCAGCAGGCGGGCGAGCCGGCGAGCTAGCTTCGCTCGGCGGCCCTGAGATCGGCCGAGATCCGCACCGCGGCGGAAAGGAGCGGCGCCGCAAGCACGAGCCCGATGGCGCCGAAGAGGCAGCCACCGGCGATCGTCACGATCAGGACGGCCAGCGGATGCAGCTTGAGCGCCGCGCCGTAGGCGATCGGCTGGACCAGCTGCTGGAGGACGCCGTTGGCCAGCAGAACGATCGCCGCGAGGGCCAGGGCGGTCTCCGGTCCCTGGTCCCCAAGCGCGATCAGCACGGCGAAGGCGCCGGCGGTCCAGGCGCCGAGGTAGGGGACGTAGCCGCCGACGAAGGTGACTACCGCGATCGTGCCCACCAGGGGGACGCCCAGCGCGAGCGAGCCGGCGCCGACGATCAGCGCGCTCCAGACCGAGACGGCGGTGACGCCGAGGAAGTACCCGCGCAGGCTGCCGGCGACCCGCCCCAGGATCGAGTGCGCCAGCGGCACGGGCAGGCCAAGATGGCGCTCGACGAAGCGGCCGATCGTCGGCATGTCCTTGAGCATGAAGAAGAGACTGAGGGCGGTGAAGGAGAGAAAGACGGCGAGCGAGGCAAGCTTGTCGACCCCGCCGATCAGGCCGTGGGTGAGCGCTTCGAAGCCAGCGCTGATCGAGTCGCCGGCGTCTGAGTTCGCGTCGGCGGCGGTCGTCGCGTTCACGCCGAGGTCGTGGACGAAGGACTCGAGCTCACTCGCCCCTTCGCGCAGCCGTTCGGAGATGCCACCCGCCTCGCTGGCGATCCCAACCAGGATCATCACCCCGATGCCCGCGCCGACCGCGATGATCGCCAGGAAGACGAGCCCCGCGCCGATGCCCCGCGGCACCCCGCGCTCCCGCAGCCAGTCCACCAAGGGTGAGGAGACCGAGGCGATGATTCCCGCGGTGATCACCGGCAGCACGATCGTCTGCGTCAGCGAGAGCAGCCAGATCGCGCCGACCAGCGCCGCACCGGCGCCGACAAGCAGCCAGGACGAGAAGCCGAGGTCGCGCATCCACTTGGGGGCGGCGAAGAACCCGCTCAATGCGCCAGGCTTGGCCTCGATGGCTTCATCTTCTCCAGCGGTGTGGACGTGATGGCGCCGGAGCGCGTTACCTACGTCGGCCACGCGACTGTGTTGATCGAGCTCGGCGGCGTTCGGGTGCTCACCGATCCCGTGCTGCGCGGCCGGGTCGGGCCGCTGCGACGTCACGGCGCGCCGCCGGCGCCGGGACTGGCGCGGAGCCTCGACGCCGTGCTGATCTCACACCTGCACCACGACCATGCCGACCTGCCCTCGCTGCGCGGGCTCGGCCGCGACATCCCGCTGCTGGTGTCGCCCGGCGGCGGAGAGTTCCTCGCCCGTCATCGCTTTACCCGGGTGACGGAGCTGGCGCCGGGCGAGTCCACTCGGATCGGCGACCTCACCATCACCGCCACCGAGGCGCGTCATCCCGGTGGGGGGCGGTTCGAGCGGGGCTCGGAGGCGGTCGGCTTCCTGCTGAGCGGCCGCGACCGCCGCGTCTACTTCGCCGGCGACACCGATCTCTTCGACGGCATGAGGGGACTTGCCGCCGACCTCGACCTCGCCCTGCTGCCGATCTGGGGTTGGGGGACGAGCATCGGCGAGGGCCACCTCGATCCCGAGCGGGCTGCCCGCGCGGCGGCGCTGCTCTCGCCGCGGATCGTCGTCCCGATCCACTGGGGGACGCTCTACCCGCTCGGCCTGGCGCGACTGCGCCCCGGCCCCCTGCGCATGCCGCCGGGCGAGTTCGCCGCGCGGATGCAGGAGCTCGCGCCTCAGGTGGAGGCGCGGGTGCTCGCCCCCGGTGAGGCGACCTCGCTGGCGTAGCTGGTGTGCCCCAGCCCGGCGAGCCAGCCGCGGAAGATCCGGTGGACCCGCTCGGCCCCGACGACCTCCTCCTCGGGCCAGGCCAGCTCACTGGGATGGAGGACGAAGGGGAAGCTCTGCGTCCCTCCCAGGCCGCCGTGCGAGCCGACCAGCTCCTCGAAGGCCGCCACTTCGCCGAACCGCGGCCAGTAGGTGCTGTTGACCATCAGGTCGGCGCAGTGGGCGAAGCCGTCGGTGCGCCGCAGGTGATCGGCGGCGTTGGGACCGAAGGGCGCGAGCGGGTCCTCGCCCTCGACCCGGTCCTCGTCGAGGAAGGTCGTCCCGGCCTTGCCGACCGCGATCGCGCCGAAGCGCTCCGAGCGGACCAGGGCAAAGCCGACGCCGGGGTGATCGCGCAGCGCCGGCATCAGCCGCGGGTAGAGCTGCTCGATCCGCTCCAGGGTCACCCGGCCCGGCTCGCGGGGGAAGCTGATCAGCCCGAGGCACCCTGAGGCCATCACCGAAAGCTCGGGGACGCCATCCCCGCGCGTCTCCTCGATGTCGCGCCGGGTGTCGGGATCGAGGGCGACCACGCCGTCGGCGCGGCGATCCCGCGTCGCGATCCGCACCGTGCGGCCGGCCGCGGTGTCGTCGCGGGCGAGCTCGGTCAGGCCGGCGCTGAGGTAGGCGAGCGCGTCGTCGTCGCCCCCTTCGACGGCGATCGTGCTCTCCGGCTCGCAGGCCGAGCGGACCACCTCCTCGAGCGTCTCGCCGTAGCGGTCGCGGAAGGTCTCGCCCTGCGACTGCCCGTGGTCGGAGAGGACGACCAGGCGGTAGGGCCGCGGCGCCTCGGGAACGGCGGCGGCGATCCGGGCGATCTGGCGGTCGAGGTCGCGCAGCACGGCGAGCGCGTCGTGCCGCTCGATCCCGGAGTGGTGGGCGACCTCGTCGTAGGCGAGGAAGGTGGTGTAGACGGCGGGGCGGCCGGCGAGGATGTCGCCGACCACGGCGGCGACTTGGAGGTCGCGCTGGACGACCGTCCCCCAGGCGCGGACCAGCGCGTAGGAGCGGCCGCGGGGGATGCGGGGACGGACGTCGTCGCGGACCTGGGCGCGAGCGGCGCGGCGCTCGCGCACCACCTCGGCGGCGACGAGGACTAGGGTGCGGGCGACCGCGGAGGGGCGGGCGAAGTAGGCGGCGTAGTCGCGACCGATCGGCCGCCGCCTCCGCAGCGCCGTGCTCATCGTCAGCATCGAGTGGGGCGCGTCGCCGGAGAGGATGTTGGCGCGGCTCGCGCCGTCGGCGTGCAGCAACCCGCGGCCGTCCGAGTGCCGCCGCTCGAGCTCTTCCGCGTCGCGCGGGTGGTTGGTCACGATCGCCGCCCCGCGGTCCTTCTCCCACCAGCGGAAGGCCGGCATGTCGTCGTTGTTGCCGTGCAGGAGGCCGGCCTGGCAGGCGCCGGTCTGCGAGGACCAGTCGGTCTCCCACCGGCGCAGCTCGTGGCTGCCGCCGCGCAGCCAGGCTGCCAGGCTCGGGGCGCTGCCGTCGCTGAGCGCGCGGTGCAGCACGTCGTGCGCCAGCCCGTCGATCTCGAGGAAGACGACGCCCGGGGCCTCGCTGCGGACCGCCTGCCCGCGCCGCCGCAACTGCCGCCGCACGACATGGCGGTACCAGGACTCGTCCTCGTCGATCGCGAGCAGGGCGTAGACCAGCGCGGTGACCGCCGTCATCGCGATCGTCACCACGATCCCCTCCCAAACCCCGTCGATCCGCGCCCCGGGCAGGAGGTCGATCGCGAAGGTCACGAGCACTCCGTTCAGCACCAGCGCCGCCCCCCCCAGGGTGAGGACGGTCAGCGGCAGCGCGAAGCGCGCCAGCGCCGGCCAGACCAGGGCGTTGAGCAGGCCGATCAGCGCGGCCGCGGCCAGCGCGTTGGCGGCGCCGTCGAGGACGAAGCCGGTCAACGCCTGCGAGAGGAGCAGCAGGGTGAGGGCGTCGAGCAGGAGGACGAGCGCTCCCCGCCCGACGACGCGGAGGCTCATGCCCTGCGCGGCCGTGGGGGAAGGGTTCCCGCTGCCATCGGGCATGAGTCTATGGGTCTGTTCCGGTGTGGAAGCGGAGCGGGGCTAGCCTTCTCACATGGGACCGGAGGAGCGAGCGGCGAAGGGAAAGGCGGCGCGAGCCGAAGCGCCCCGGTCCGCTCACGCCGGCTGGCAGGCGAGCGAGGGGCGAGATCCGCTGGCGCTGCTGCGGGCGGAGAACGAGTCGAGGCTCCCGGAGCTCGTGCCGATCCGCTACGGGCGAATGCTGCGCTCGCCCTTCGCCTTCTACCGGGGTGCCGCGGCGGTGATGGCGGCCGACCTCGCCGGCGCCCCCACCCCGGGGCTGAGGGCCCAGCTCTGCGGCGACGCCCACCTCGCGAACTTCGGCGTCTTCTCCGCTCCCGACCGCCGCCTGGTCTTCGACTGCAACGACTTCGACGAGACCGCCCCGGGCCCGTTCGAGTGGGACGTGAAGCGGCTGGCTGCAAGCGTCGTCATCGCCGCTCGCGAGCGCGGGCTGCGGCGTCGCGAGCGTCGCGACGCCGCCCTGGCGACCATCTCCTCGTACCGGGGCGCGATGCGGCGCTTCGCCGCGATGCGGGACATCGACGTCTGGTACGCGCGGATCGACGTCGAGTCGCGGCTCGGCGAGCTCGGCCAGCGGCTCGACGAGAAGCACCTGCAGCGGATCGAGCGCGGCATCGCCAAGGCCAGGTCGAAGGACAGCCTGCGAGCGCTGCGCAAGCTGACCCGGGCGGGTGAGGACGGGTTGCGCATAGTCAGCGACCCGCCCCTGATCGTTCCACTCGAGGAGCTGGCGGAGGGCGAGGAGGCCGAACGCCAGCTCGAAGACGTGCTGGCCGAGTACAGGGACTCGCTGAGCGGCGCCCACCGGCACATCGCCGCCGCCTACCGCTACGTCCACGCCGCGCGCAAGGTGGTCGGCGTCGGCAGCGTCGGCACCCGCGCTTGGATCGTCCTGCTCGTCGGCCGCGACGCCGACGACCCGCTCTTCCTGCAGGCCAAGGAAGCCGGGCTGTCGGTGCTGGAGCCGTACGTGGGGGAGAGCCGCTTCGAGCACCACGGGCGCCGCGTGGTCGAAGGGCAGCGGCTGATGCAGGCGGCGAGCGACATCTTCCTCGGCTGGGTGACCGCGGCGGGAGCGGACGCCACGCCGCGCAACTTCTACGTGCGGCAGCTCTGGGACGGCAAGGGGTCGGCGGACCTCGACGCCATGTCTGCGCGCCAGCTCGGCGCCTATGGCTCGCTGTGCGGCGAGGCGCTGGCCCGAGCCCACGCCCGCTCGGGCGACCGCATCGCCATCGCGGCTTACGTCGGAGGTGGCGACAGGTTCGACGAGGCGATCGCCGAGTTCGCCGAGTCCTACGCCGACCAGAACGAACGTGACTTCGAGAGTGTGAAGCGGGCGGCCGACCACGGCCAGATCGCGATTGAGGCCGGCGTCTAGGACGCCGGCCTCACAGCGACTTGGTTCCTCAGGCGGGCGTTCGGCTCCCTCCGGCTAGAAGCTTCTGCTTGGCCTGCTCGAACTCGGAGTCGGAGAGCACGCCTTTGGAGTGCAGCCCAGCCAGAGTCTCCAGCTCGCTCGCCGAAGAGCTGCCGGCGGTCTGGCGGATGTAGGAGTCGAACTGCTTCTGCGCCGCCGCCGCGCGGTTCAGAGCTCGTTCGTGCATCCCTCCACCACGCGCGATCAGGTAGATGAAGACACCGAGGAAGGGGACGAGGATGAGCAGGATCGTCCACCCGGCCTTGCCCCACCCTGAGACAGTGTGGTCGCCGAAGAGATCGCTGATGACCGTCACCAGGACCCAGATCCAGGCGACGAACAGGAAGATCTCGAGGACCGTCAACAGGGCGGCGCCGAGGGTGAACTCCGCGAGCGGGATCACCGGCGCGCCTCGTCAGCGGTCCAGTGCATCGTCAACTGGTAGATGATCACGGTGTCGAGGATGATCATCAGGAACGCCCAGAGTGGGGCGGCCGGGAACCAGACGATCTGAGCGATCGCGTTCACGGCGACGAAGAAGATCCCCGCCACGCGGGCCGCCGCGTTGCCCATCATCAGCCCGAGCCCGGTCAGCGCGACGACCAAGCCGAGAATGAGGTGTATCCAGCCCCACGTGGTGATGTCGAAGATCAGCGCGCCACGCCCGCCTACCACGACGATTTCGTCGTTGAGGATCGCCGCCAGCCCCCAGAACGCATCCAGGGAGCCGAGGATGAACATCATCACTCCTGCAAACGCGATCCAGCCTGAGTATTCGCCCCCAGCTGCGGGACGCGAAGCTCGACCAGCCTCCATGTGATCCTCCTTTTCGCCGAGCCTCGCGGCCGGGCCGTTGTTACACGACCATCCCCGAGGCGACCTACCTCGACTGGCCGTCTAGCCAAACTTAACCCCCAGACCTGGGCTGGGCAACCCTTGATCAAAATTTCCTTCCCAACCGGGCCTTCCCAACGGCAGAGGTTTTGCCACCCAGGCGAGCTCGTTAAGGGGAGGTCGTTCTTAGGTTGGCGAGGCGATCGAGGCGCCGGAAAAGCCCCGGTCTCAGCCGCGCCACTCGCGCTGCCATCGCACCCAGGCCGGGTTTCGGCTGAAGAAGCGGGCCTTTTCAGTGTGGGCAATCCGCAGCCGACTGCCGTCAACTCGAATCGTGAAGACGACCGAAGGGGTGCGGCCGATGACCACGTTGCCCATGCCGTAGTGCTCGCCGACGAAGGTGAGCGACCTGCCCGAGGGTGAGAAGGAGGGATTGTCGATGCTCCAGCCAGAGAGGATCGTCTCTCGCAGTCGGTGGGCGCCGCTGCCGTCGCGGCTCATCACCGTGATCGACACACCCGAGCGCCCCGCGGTCGCGAAGGCGATGAGCCGCCCGTCGGGGGAGACCGTGGGGCCGAAGAGATGGCCAACGCCATTAGCGAACGGTCCGCGACGGATGAAGTGGACGGGGCCGCCCACCACGGGGACCGTGCCGATGCCGCCGATCTCGTTCTCCCGAGCGTTTCGGGGGTAGAAGACGCCGATGATCCGCCTGCCGTCGGGAGTGAACTCCGGGCCGGAGGAGTTCCGTCCGGAGCCGACCCCGAAGTCATAAGAGGCAGATCGCACCGCCCGGTAGTCGGAGCCGTCGGCACCGATCGTGAAGGTGTCTCCCCGGCGGCGCTGCACGAGCAGGGTGCGTCCATCTGGCGAGATCGCGATCGAATCGGTCGGCCTGTAACCGCGAGCTCCGCCTCGGCTGACAATCGTCTTCACGATCTCGGGCCGACCACCGACGCGAAGAACCCAGATCCGGTCGGTCCAGACATGTTCGCGGTCGACCTTGCGGAAGGTGCGCGAGGCGAAGGCGAGAACACGGCCGCTACGTGAGATCGCGGTGCCCAGGACGGCTCCACGGTGCAGGTGGACCAGCGTCTGCGGCCGACCGGCCTGCGGTGGCACCGCGATGATCTCGCGGGCATTCGCGCGGGTGACGATCCGTGTCGAGGCTGCTGCCTCCGCCGGGCGGGGGATTACGAGGAGAACAGCCGCGAACAAGATCGCCACCGCGATCAGGCAGGGAGGGCAGCACAGGGATGCCGGCAGGTTCCGATTCATTGGGGCCCGTAACCGTCGCCCCAAGGCGTGACTGATGCTCCGCCACTGAGGCTGTGCTTAAGCATCGTGCCCATGCCCGGATGAAACCCGGTCGCCCGGTCGGGTTGCGGTCAGGACCGCACTCCGAGCGCGTGCCAGGGACCGCGTTCCGTCAGGAGTGGCAGGGGATCGCTTGCAACGTTAGGGGGGAGGCCTTGATGGAGCTAGCCGGACGACCCTCGAACCCGGATTTCCAGGCCAGGGTTAATCGGCTCCTCCGGACCGTGGCCGAGCTTTGATCCGTGGTCAGCAGTCATAGAAGCGCCCATACTTGAGGCGTGGCTCTTGACATTGACTCCCTGCGCCGTCGCCCGGAAGGCAAGAAGGTCTTGATCTACCTAGATCAATCGACGCTTTCGGATTTGGCGTGCAGTTCTGACTTCTCGGAACTCAAAGGGCTGCTCTTGCGGGTTTGAGGCTGATCGGCTTCTATGCCTGTCTCCCGAGCATCACTCGGCGACCTACGACGCAAAGCGCTGGAAGGAGATCGCAGACCTGGGCGATCAGCTGTCGATGGGTATTCATCTCCGCTTCGATGAAGAGATCAACGACGCAGAGCTCTATGCTGCTGCCGCTGAATTCTCGGTGGAAGAAGCTCTCGGCCCGGTCTGGCGGGCGGCTTTTTCGACAAATCCGCATGCGGTATGCACTGCCACCGCCGCTGCCGCTTCGCCCGAGAGGCACGAGTGCAGTGGCTGCCTGCTCTTGAGGCGAAGCAAGCAACCAACCGATGGAGAGAACTTGGTGTCGCGCAAAATGTGGCTGTGGTTGCGGCGCTGAGCGTGCGTGATCCCAGGCGAAGCCCCCGTTTGCAGCCAGTCGCTCCACTCTTTAGTCAGGTATCCGGTGCAAAGAGAAGAATGCCCGTATGACACGCAGGCGGAGGGCATGGGACCGAATTCGCAGGCTGCGCGTCGTCCCCCGATCACGCTGGGAGTGGGTCGGCCCGGCGATCGTGACGCCCGCAGTAGCAGCGCTCGTCACGGTGCTCGTCGCCGACCTTCTGAGAAACGACGCGCCCGACCACCCGATCGCTCGCGTGCCGAAAATATGCACGATCCGCGGCATCCCTGACGGCGGATACCTGAATGCGACCCTCACGGGCATGACCAAGAGCGTCGTCGCTGTCGCCGTATGGATCGTCGACGACCGCCACTGGTATTTCAAGCCAGTGCGTTACGAGGGAGCGTCCTGGTCCGCGCCGCCTGACCCCACGCATCTCTGGGAGGTCGGCCGGCCGGGCGATCCTTCCGACACGACGTTCACCTTCGCCATGCTCGCCCAGAGTAAGGGCGCCTACCGTAAGGGCGCCCACCACCAGCTGGCAGATGAGGATGAAGGCCGGCGAACGATCCCCGATGGCTTCCGGATCGTGGGGGAGCAGGTCACCCTAACGAAGCGGGAGCTTCTCGCGGGCGGCTTCCATCGCCGCTGCTAAGTGTCTTCGCCGCTGCAAAGCACAGCAGCGCGCCAGAGTTTCTGGCCAAGATCGACCTGCTGCTTGAGGCGCTGGAGGGCGACGACTGGCGCGCATAGATTGTCCGCGTCAGCGGCTGGGTGGAAGCTCGATGCTCCTCTCCAACGGAGCAAGCAACCATGCGATGGAGCTAGCCGGACGACTTTCGAACCCTGAGTTCGTTGAATCTCTTCGCAGGCTGAGCGACATCCTCGACCGCTGACGCCCCGGGCTTTCGCGCGTTGCGAGGCGTAGCTGGTCGGGACTGTGGCGGCGCCGCCCCCTTCACGCGAAGCGACACCGACGACAACGATGCCACCAATCTCGAGGAACCCGGCCCAATATGTTGCAAGCCAGAGATCGAGACCGGCGACCTGCTGCCTGATTCCATGCCCTTATCGCGCGCGACCATCCCCAGCTACTAACATATCGCGTACCGTGCCATACAGTCAGGAGGAACTCCGTCCAGGCGCAACTGCATGCGTCAACTCGTTTGCCGAAATTCAGCATGATGATCGGGTACTGATCCTCTCCGACAACGTGAATATCGCCGAGGCGCTTGTCTACGCTATCCGGGAAGGCGAGCAGAGTAAGGACGCAACAGCAGATATCGTCTACCTCACGCGGCTCGGCCGACCGGCTCGTGGCATGAGCCGGATACTTGCCTCGGCACGCGATGCCGCGACCGTTGTTTTCAACGTACTGAGTGAGTATGACACTCAACATGAGTTCTTCGCAAAGGAGCATACCTTCCGTCGCCAGCTCGTCTCCGTCGACCCAGAGAGCGAGTTGCGCATATTCCATATGCTCGGCGTGGATGAATTTGCCTTCACGAAAAACGGTCTGTTGGCCCAAAGCCCAACTGAAATTGACGAGATGGAGAATCTCACCCATCGACTGGCCGTCGCCCTCACGCTGGCACGCACCGTCAAGATCTACTCTGCAGCTGACACTGAGTTGACCATCGACGCAGGAGGTCCCGAGAACGTCGCCCTGGTGAGCAGCGGGCGCCTTCGTTCCGGCACCTGGGGGAACCTCCCGTCCGGAGAGGCATTCCTACTCCCCGTGACGGCGAAAGGGAGTGTGGTCATTGATAAAGCAGTGGCCGGGGTCTCAGCCGGATTTGACCCGTTCCGCCTCAATGTAAGTGACGCGCGTGCCAGTTTAGGAGACAATGCGCCGGCGCAGCTAGAGGAGATTCTGGAGCGCGACGAACGGGAAGCACGGGCTGCAGGAGAAGCACCGGAGAACGTGCGAAGGGTGTGCGAGTTTGGCATCGGGACGAACCCGCGTGCGAGAGTAGCGGGCTCATTCATCGAGATCGAGAAGATCCTGGGCACGATCCATATCGCGATAGGAGGCAATATCGCGTTTGGCGGGAACGTCCACGCGCCCGGCCACACGGACATGGTGGTTGGGGGACCGGAGGTCGTGCTCGATGACGACTACATAATCCTTGCGAATGGTGAACTTAGGCAACAGGCACTGACGGACTTTGTGCGACCGACGGCCAGCACGGTGCCCCTGGATGGACTAGGCGACAAGCTTATCGTTAATCGCAGGATTGACACTGTGTTAAATCAGGACGGAAAGTTACTAAGGCAATGGACCGACCCGCGGAAGAACGAACTCATCGCATGCATTGGCGAGGATGACACC
>JBKPOW010000186.1:0-13784 GCA_046733275.1 Actinomycetota bacterium | reverse complement strand
TCTTTGGTCTGCGGCATGACGCCGTCGTCGGCGGCGACGACGACGACGGCTATGTCGGTGACCTTGGCGCCACGCGCGCGCATCGCCGTGAAGGCCGCGTGTCCGGGCGTGTCGAGGAAGGTGATCGTCTTGTCCTCGTGGTGCACCTGGTAGGCGCCGATGTGCTGGGTGATGCCCCCCGCCTCGCCCGCGGCGACCTCGGTCTCGCGGATCGCGTCGAGCAGCGAGGTCTTGCCGTGGTCGACGTGGCCCATGATCGTCACCACCGGCGGCCGGTCGGCGAGGCTCTCCTCGGCGTCCTCGAACTCGGGTGCCTCGGGCTCCTCCTCGGCCGCGGTGACGATCTCGATCTTGCGGTCGTACTCCTCGGCGATCGCCTTGATCGACTCGTCGGTGAGGGTCTGGGTGAGCGTCGCCATCTCACCCATCATCATCAGCTTCTTGATGACCTCGGCGCTGCCCAGGCCGAGCAGCTCGGCGACCTCGCGCACGGTGGCGCCGGAGTTGACCCGGGTCGCCTCTGGCTCGGCCGGCTCCTCCGTTTTAACCGGCGGCTCCTCGAGCAGCGGTCGGCGCCGCCTGCCTCCGCGTCGACGCGGTGGGCGCTGCGGCGGTGGCCCGCCCATCTGATCGCGGCGGGCGGCCTGCGAATCGATCACGACCCGGCGTTTTTTCGCCGACCCGGCTGGTTTCTTCGCCGCCGGGGACACGGGTTTGGGTGGAGCGGGTTTCTCCGCGGCCTGGCCATCCTCTTTCGGCGCAGCCGCTTTGGCTTCCGCCTTCGGCGCCGCGGGTGCGGCTTTCGGCTCCGCTTTGGCTTTGGCCTGGGCTTTTGGCTTGGTCGCGGTGGCGGTGCCCCCGCCATTCCCCTTCGCGGCCGACAACGCCTTCAGCGCGTCGCCCTCCTCAACGCTCGACGCAGCCGCTTTGGCCTCGACCCCGGCGGCTTTCAGCGCCGCGAGCAGCTCTTTGCTGGCGACACCCTGCGCCTTGGCGATTTCATGGACGCGCTTCTTAGCCACTAAGCCCGCTCAACCTCCTCGGCTTCGGGCGCTTCTTTCTCAGGCGTGTCTGCCGCGAGTGGCGTGGAGGTGGGCTCCTCGCCCGCAGCTTGCGAGGACGAGGAGTCTTCCTCCGCGACAGGACCCGCGGCCTGAGGCTCCTCGTCAACAGGCTCCTCAAATTGAGCTTCCGCCTTGGCGACGATCTCGGAAACCTGCCCCTCGTCGGCGCCCGGATCGGCGAGGATCGCCACCTCGGCTTCCTCCAGTGGCGCCAGCACGACGATCTGGTTGGTCTCGAAGCGGCCAAGGGCCTGGTGGGTGGGCAGGCCACAGTAGGAGGAGTCGCCGATCGCCGCGTTGGGGCAGCGGCGCCCGTTCGAGAGCACCGCCAGGCAGTGGCCGTCGGAGAGCTCCTCGCCCTCGTACGTCTCCGCCTCGTCTTCCTGGGCGAACTCGGTCTCGGACTTGATGTCGACCCGCCAGCCGGTCAGGCGGGCGGCCAGGCGGGCGTTTTGGCCGTCGCGGCCGATCGCCAGCGAGAGCTGGTCGTCGGGGACGATGACCGTCGCCTGACGCTCCTCGTCGTCGACGATCACCTCTCGCACCCGTGCCGGCGAGAGCGCCTTGGCGACGAAGCGGGCCGGCTCGTCGTTGTGGGGGATGATGTCGATCTTCTCGCCGCGCAGCTCGGAGACGACCATGCGCACGCGCGAGCCGCGCGGGCCTACGCAGGCGCCGACCGGGTCGACGCCGTCGGTGTGCGAGACGACGGCGATCTTCGAGCGGTAGCCGGGCTCGCGGGCGACGCCGACGATCTCGACCAGCTTGTCGGCGATCTCCGGCACCTCCATTTCGAACAGCTTCTTGATCAGTTCCGGGCTGCGCCGCGAGACGACGATCGCCGGGCCCTTGGTCGAGTCGGAGACGTCGGTGATCACCGCCTTGACCCGCATGCCGTGGTCGTAGCGCTCGTTGTAGACCTGCTCGGACTTGGGCAGCAGCGCCTCGACCCGCTCGCGCAGCTGGACCAGCGTGTAGCGCTTGTCGGACTGCTGGATGATCCCGGTGATCAGCTCGCCGACGCGGTCCTGATACTCCTCGAACATCATCATCCGTTCGGCCTCGCGGATCCGCTGCAGGATCACCTGCTTGGCGGTCTGGGCGGCGATCCGGCCGAAGTCTTCGGGGGTGACGTCGCGGGTCTCGATCTGGTCCTCGTAGGGGGCGATCATCTCCGGGTCGAGCTCGGGCTCCTCCGGCTCTTTCAGCTCGCCGGTTTCGGGGTCGATCTCACGCTCTTCCTCTTCCTGTGCCTCGGCGGCCTCGGCGAGCAGCTTCTCCTCCAGCTCGGCTGGCAGGATCAGTTCGAACACGCGGAAGTCGCCGGTCTCGTGGTCGAGGTCGACACGGGCGTATTTGGCCGCCCCGGGCGTCTTCTTGTAGGCGGAGAGCAGGGCGTCGGCGAGGGCGTCCATCAGCTTGTCGGCGGAGATGCCCTTCTCCTGCTCGAGCGCCTTGATTGCTTCGACGATCTCCTTGCTCACGGCTGCTCCTCGGTCGTCTCGGAAGTCGGATCGGTACGGCGGTACTTCGGCCCCGGCGAAGAGACCTCGAGCGAGTACTCGGCACGCAGCTCGTTGAGGTGCTTGGTGACCCGCTCGCAGAGCGCCAGGTCGACCCCTGCCGGGTGGTCGATGAAGAGGCGCAGCGATTCGGTCCCCGGTTGCTCGAGCGCGACCAGGTCGAGCTCGGCGTCGAGCTCGGTGAGCTGCTGCTGAATGCTGTCTTTGAGGTCTGCCATGCCTGGTTTGGGGCGAAAAAAAAGTGGGCCAGGCCCACTTCTCGCTACTGCATAGGGACAAAAAGCTTGGGGTCAGTATAGCCCGCTGCGGGTGCGAGGCCAGTGTGGTTGGGAGCGAGGGGGACCCTCTCGCCCGGACAAACGGCGATCTAATTAGATCGCCGTTTTGAGTATCCGCCCGTTCGAGAGGGTCCCCCTCGCTCCCTATCGCGCGCTAGATCGACGCTCGCCCGGATCGCGTCCACACTGTCGAGGATCTGCTCGGCGATTACATCCTTTGGGGCGCGGGCGAGGCTGGTCTCTTCCGCTGAACTGATCAGGGTTGCGGCGTTGTCGGAGCTGTCGAAGCCGATGCTCGGGTCCGAGACGTCGTTGAGGACGATCAGGTCGGCGCGCTTGCGGGTTAGCTTCTCGCGGGCGCGGTCGACGTCGTTGCCGTGTTCGGCAGCGAAGGCGATGACGGTTTGGCCCTCTTTCTTCTCGAGGCTGCCGAGGATGTCCTCGGTGGGCTCTAGCTGGAGGTCTCGCTCTCCCGCCCCGCGCTCCATCTTGCCCGCTGCGATCTGTTTCGCGCGGAAGTCGGCGGGGGCGGCTGCCATCAGGAGGACGTGGGTCTTGGCGAACTCGGTGCGGGTGGCCTCGACTAGGTCGGCGGTGGTCTCCACGTCGATGCGGTGGACGCCGGGGGGCTCGGGCAGGGCTACGTTGGCGGCGATCAGGGTGACGTCGGCGCCGCGGCGGGCCGCGGCGGCCGCCAGGGCGAGCCCCATGCGACCGCTGGAGCGGTTGCCGAGGAAGCGGACCGAGTCGATCGGCTCACGCGTGCCGCCGGCCGTGACCAGGACCCGCAGGCCGTCCCAGGGGCGCTCGCCCGCGGGCAGGACCGCTTCAATCCGGGCCAGCAGCTCGGCGGGCTCGGGCAGGCGCCCCCTGCCGAACTCGCCGCGCGAGGCGAGCCGTCCCTCCCCCGGCTCGATCACCTCGACGCCACGCTCGCGCAGGGTCGCCAGGTTGGCCTGGGTGGCCGCGGCGGCGTACATGCGGTCGTTCATCGCCGGGGCCACCAGGCGTGGCGCCGTACAGGCGAGGAAGGAGGTGGTCAACATCGAGTCGGCGATGCCGGCAGCGAGCTTGGCGATCGTGTTGGCCGAGGCCGGCGCAACCAGAAAGGCGTCGCAGTTGGCGACCACCTCGAGGTGGCCGATCGGGTCGTGCTCGGGCCGCGAGTCGCCGGGGAAGGCGCCGCCCAGCGGGTCGCGCTCGAACTCAGAGGTCAGCACCGGCGCGCCGACGATGCCCTCGAAGGAGGCGGCGCCGACGAAGCGGCTCGCCGACTCCGTCATCAGCACCCGCACGCCGTGGCCGGCGACGGTCGCCAGGCGGGCAAGCTCCAGCGACTTGTAAGCGGCTATTCCGCCACTCACGCCGAGCAGGATCCGGGCCATCTTTCCTCCTGGGGAAGCGGGCGCGCTAAGCGCGGTACTCGTATTTGAGCTTGCCCTCGGCAAGCTCGTCCAGCGCCATCGAGAGGTAGTTGCGGTCGCCGCGAGCCTCGACCATCGGCGGCGGGTACTCGCCGAAGCCGCCCTCGCCGAGGTTGTGGAAGTAGCTGTTTATCTGACGCGCCCGCTTCGCCGCGACGACGACCGCGGCGTAGTGCGAGTCGGCGTGCTCGAGGAGCTTGTCAACGCGTGGCTTGATCATCCGGCGGCGGAGTCTAGCGGTAGGCCCAACTCGGCGCGCACGATCCCCTCCAGATCGGCCGCCGCCTTCGCCAGGTCGGCGTTGACCACGCAGTGGGCGAACTCGCCCTGGGCGGCCAGCTCCTGCTCGGCCACTTCGAGTCTGGCGTCGATCGCCTCGGCGGAATCGGCGCCGCGCGCCTCGAGCCGTTCGCGCAGGACCGCCGGCTCCGGCGGGGCGATGAAGACCTGGATCGACTCGCGCATCGCGGCGCGGACCTGGCGCGCCCCCTGCACCTCGATCTCGAGCACGACCGAGCGGCCCGCCTCGAGTCGCTTTCGCACCTCCGAGCGCAGGGTGCCGTAGCGGTGACCGCTGTAGGTGGCGAACTCGAGGAAGTCTTCGCGCTCGATCCGCTGGTCGAACTCCTCCGGTGAGAGGAAGTGGTAATCGCGCCCGTCGACCTCGCCCTCGCGCGGCTCACGCGTCGTCGCCGAGACCGAGAGCTCGAGGTCGGGCACCCGCTCGAGCAGCTTCGAGATCAGCGTGCCCTTGCCGACGCCGCTGGGGCCGGTGATGACGAAGACCTTGGCCATGCGGCCGGAGATACTGACCGCCCGGGCGGTCGGCTTCGCTACCTGCGGAGTTGGGAAACCAACTCCGCGCGCTGGCGCTCGGAGAGGCCGCCGATCGTCTTCGACGGCGAGATCCGGCACTGGTTGAGGATCCGGTTGGTCTTCACCCGGCCGTACTTGGGAACCGCGAGGAGCATGTCGAAGACCTTGGCGGTGAGGACGTACTCGGGTGGGTCGAGCAGCAGCGCGTGGATGCTCGCCTTGCTCGCCTTGAGGTCCTTCTTCAGCTTGGCGCGGGCGGTGCGGATGTCGTTTGCTCGCTTCAGCGCGTCCATCCGCTGGTCCAGCGACCTCTCGGGGGCCGCTGCGGAGGTCTTGACTGGGGCGGGCATCGCGCGGCGAGTATAGCCGCGGCTCGCGGGCGTGCAAGGGCTCGCGGGCCGTTTTCCGGCAAATTCACCTAGACCTCGAGTCGAGGTTGAGGTTAGGGAACCGGGGCTGAACGCTCAGAGAGCTCTGCGGCAATGCGGGTTCCGGCGCGCGGGTCGCGGAAGCTCTCCGTGCCGACGGCGACGACGGTCGCCCCTGCAGCCAGCATTTCATCGGCGTCGGCCCCGCTCGAGATGCCCCCCATGCCGACGATCGGCACCTCAACCGCCACCGCGACCGCTCGCACCTGCGCCACCGCGATCGGCCGGACCGCGGGACCGGAAAGACCGCCGTGACCGGCGGCGATCCCCGGCAGACCGGTGGCCGGATCGATCGCGCTCGCCTTCAGCGTGTTGATCAGCGACACAGCGTCGGCCCCACCCTCTTCGGCGGCAACCGCTACCGAGGCCGGATCCGCCACGTTGGGAGTCAGCTTCACGATCAACGGCTTCTGCGTCAGCGGCCGCAAGGTTTCCAGCAACGCCACGGTCTCCTCAGGCTGCTCGCCGACGATCAGACCGGAGTGCACGTTCGGACAGGAGACGTTCAACTCCAGCGCAGCCACCTCGTCTCGTTCGTCCAATGCCGACACCATCCGCGAAAAGTCCTCGTGGCCCGTTGCCATCACCGAGACAATCAGCGGCACCGGCAGCTCCGCCAGCTGCGGCAGATCCTCGGCGACGAAACCCTCCAGCCCCTTGTTAGGCAGCCCGATCGAATTGATCATCCCGGCCGGCGTCTCCCAGATCCTCTGTGGCTCGTTTCCGGCTCGCGGCTCCAGGGTGATCGTCTTCGAGACAAACGCTGAAAACGGAAACTGCTCCAACAGCTCGTCGCCATACACACGTCGTGCGCCTATGGCATCGAACGTGCCCGACGCATTGATCACCCGGTGGGCGAGCTCGATCCCGCAGAGCTCAACCAACGCGCACCACCGGGCCGTCAACGCAGAGCCGCATATAGCCGTCGCCCCCCGGCTTCGGCACCGCGCAGCCGAAGCAGGCGCCGTAGCCGCAGGCCATGGGGGACTCCATGGCGAGTTCGCAGGCGACATCGTGCTCACCGCAGAGAGCAGCGACGGCGTCGAGCATCGGCGGCGGGCCGCAGGCATAGACGGCGGCAGTCGCGGCGTCGTCGCCTTCGAGCATGGCGGCAAGAAGATCGGTTACATAGCCGTGATGGCCGACGTGGCCGTCGTCGCTCGCCAGGCCGACCTCGCAGCAGGCGAAGAGGTCGTCGAGGCCGCCGGAGTGGGTTTCGTCGCGAAAACCGAGCAGGACGCGCGCCGGAATGTTCGCGACGGCAAAGCGACGGCGGAGGAGGGCCAATGGCGCGACGCCGATGCCGCCGCCGACGAGGATCGCGCCCACCGCGCCAGGTGAGAGGTCCTTCGGAGATGAGAACCAGTTGCCAAGGGGGCCGTTCGCCCAGACCCGCTCCCCCGGCTGGAGCTCGCAGAGGCGGTCGGTGCCCGGCCCGACGCCCTCGATTAGGAAGTCGAGGCGGATGCCGCCCTCCTCCTCGTCGACGTCGGCGACCGAGAAGGCGCGTGGCAGGTAGGGCCGCCCGCCGCGCTGCTCCCAGTGGGCCTCGGCGGCGAGCATGTAGAACTGGCCCGGCTGCGGCTCGGGGCCCTCGGTGTCGAGCAGGGAAAAGATCCGGTAGCCGCCCGACAGGCGGTTCTCGGTCACCTCGCAGGCGCGGCGCCCGAAGGGGGCGGTCATCGCGGCTGCTCGGCCCTCGCCGCGGCGGTCCGATGGATCTCCTGCAGGGACAGCACCGCCGGATCGCCCTGCTTCTGCGCCGCGATCGCCCGCACCGCGGCGGAGGCGCCGGTCATCGTCGTCACGCAGGGGATGCTGTGGCGGACCGCGGCTGTTCGGATCGCCTGGCCGTCGGCGCGGGCGCCGGAGCCGGTCGGCGTGTTGATCACCAGGTCGCAGCGACGCTCGCGAATCAGGTCGACGACATGGGGTGAGCCCTCGCCCAGCTTGTTGATCCGCGTCACCGGCACCCCCATCGATGAGATCGATTGCGCCGTGCCGCCGGTGGCGATCACCTCGAAGCCGAGGTCGTGGAAGCGCGCCGCCATCTGCGTCGCCGCCGGCTTGTCGACGTCGGTGACGGTGATGAAGACGCTGCCCTCTGTCGGCAGGACCACCCCAGCCGCCGCCTGCGCCTTGGCGAAGGCGGTGGGGAAGTCGGCGGCGATGCCCATCACCTCGCCGGTGCTCTTCATCTCCGGGCCGAGCACGGAGTCGACGCCGGCGAAGCGAGCGAAGGGCAGCACCGCCTCCTTGACGCTGACGTGGCCACCGGCCGGCTCGGGCAGATCGAGATCGGTCAGCTTCTCCCCCAGCATCAGCCGTGCCGCGACCTTGGCCAGGGGCGTGCCCGTCGCCTTGGAGACGAAGGGAACCGTACGCGAGGCGCGGGGGTTGGCCTCGATCACGTAGAGGCGCCCGCCGGCGATCGCGTACTGGATGTTGATCAGGCCGATCACGCCGAGCTCGAGCGCGATCCGCTCCGTCGTCGCCCGGATCTGCTCGAGCATCTCCTCGCCGATCGAGAGTGGCGGGATCACGCAGGCGGAGTCGCCGGAGTGGACACCGGCTTCCTCGACGTGCTGCATGATCCCGGCAACGTGAACGTCCGTGCCGTCGGCGAGGGCGTCGACGTCGACCTCGATCGCGTTCTCGAGGAAGCGGTCGAGCAGCAGCGGGTGCTCCTGGTCGGCCTTGACGTGCTGCTCGAGGTAAGCGGCGAGGTTCTCGTTCGAGTAGCAGATCTCCATCGCCCTGCCGCCGAGCACGTAGGAGGGGCGGACGAGCAGCGGGAAGCCGACCTTCTCGGCGATCACCGACGCCTCCTCGGCCGAGAGCGCCGTGCCGTAGGGCGGGTGCTCGATCCCCAGGCGGCGCAGCAGGGCGCCGAAGCGGCCCCGGTCCTCGGCCAGGTCGATCGCGTCAACCGGCGTGCCCAGCAGGGGGACACCAGCCTCCTCCAGGGCGCGCGCCAGCTTCAGCGGCGTCTGGCCGCCGAACTGGACGATCACCCCCTCGGGACGCTCCTGCTCGCAGACGGCGAGCACGTCCTCAGCCGTCAGCGGCTCGAAGTAGAGCCGGTCGGAGGTGTCGTAGTCGGTCGAGACCGTCTCCGGGTTGCAATTGATCATCACCGCGTCGCGGCTGAGCTCGCGCGCCGTCATCGCCGCGTGCACGCAGCAGTAGTCGAACTCGATCCCCTGGCCGATCCGGTTGGGGCCGGCGCCGAGGATGACGACCGAGTCGCGCTCGCCGCGGCGCACCTCCGAGGCCGCCGTCCCGTCCGGACCGGGGCGCTCGTGAGTGGAGTAGTAGTAGGGCGTGGCCGCCTCGAACTCGGCGGCGCAGGTGTCGACCGACTTGTAGGCACGCTCGAGACCGTCGGTGCCGTCGCCCTCGCGGGCGAGCGCGCGCAGCTCGCGCAGGAACCAGCGGTCGACCAGGCACTGGCGGTGGACGGCCTCGAGATCGAGGTCGCGGCGGAAGGCCTCGAGGATCAGGTCGAAGCGCTCGGCGCAGGGGACGGCGATCGCCCCCAGCAGGTCCTCGTCGTCGGCGGGCGGCTCGGCGGGGGTGTCGAGCTCGCGCGAGCGCAGCGCCTTGGCGAAGGACTCGCGGAAGGTGCGGCCGATCGACATCACCTCGCCGACGCTCTGCATGTGGGTCGAGAGGCGGCCCTCGGCGCCGGGGAACTTCTCGAAGGCGAAGCGGGGGATCTTGGTCACGACGTAGTCGATCGTCGGCTCGAAGGAAGCTGGCGTGGCACGGGTGATGTCGTTGGGGATCTCCTCCAGGGCGTAGCCGACCGCCAGCTTCGCCGCCATCTTGGCGATCGGGAAGCCGGTTGCCTTCGAGGCGAGCGCCGAGGAGCGCGAGACCCGCGGGTTCATCTCGATCACGACGATCTCGCCGCTCTCCGGGTCGACGGCGAACTGGACGTTGGAGCCACCGGTCTCGACCCCGACCGCGCGGATCACGCGGATCGCCTGGTCGCGCAGCTCCTGGTAGAGCCGGTCGGTCAGCGTCTGCGCCGGCGCGACCGTGACCGAGTCGCCGGTGTGGACGCCCATCGGGTCGACGTTCTCGATCGAGCAGATGATCACCACGTTGTCGTTGCGGTCGCGCATCACCTCGAGCTCAAACTCGCCCCAGCCGAGCACCGACTCCTCGACCAGGACCTGGTTGATCGGGCTCGCCGCGAGCCCCTCGGAGACGACCTGGCGCAGCTCGGTCTCGGTCCTCCCAACGCCGCCACCCTGGCCGCCCAGCGTGAAGGCCGGGCGGACGATCGCCGGCAGCGAGATGCTGCCCTCGGCGAGGGCCGCCTCGACCTCGCCCAGGCTGCCGACGGTCAGCGACCAGGGGATGCGCAGGCCGGCCTCGGTCATCGTGCGGCGAAACTCCTCGCGGTCCTCGGCGCGGCGGATCGCCTCGTGGTCGGCGCCGATCAGCTCGACGCCGAAGCGCTCGAGCGTGCCGTCTTCGTGCAGCGCCATCGCGACGTTGAGCGCCGTCTGACCCCCCAGCGTCGGCAGCAGGGCGTCGGGGCGCTCCTTCTCGATGATCTTCGCCACCGGGCCGGGCAGAAGCGGCTCGACGTAGGTCGCGGTGGCGAACTCCGGGTCGGTCATGATGGTCGCCGGATTGGAGTTGACGAGGACGACTTCGTAGCCCTCCTCGAGCAGGACCTTGCAGGCCTGCACGCCGGAGTAGTCGAACTCGGCAGCCTGGCCGATCACGATCGGCCCCGAGCCGATCAGGAGGATCTTCTCGATGTCGGTCCGTTTAGACATCGGCCAGCTCGAGGAAGGAGTCGAAGAGGTGGCGGGCGTCGTGCGGGCCCGGGCCGGCCTCGGGGTGGTACTGCACGGTCGCCGCGGCGATGTCCCTCAGCACCAAGCCCTCGACCGTGCGGTCGTAGAGGTTGAGGTGGGAAAGCTCGGCGACGCCGAAGTCGGTCTCCCAGCGGACGGGCTCGTCGGCCTCGATCCGCGGCTCCCCCCCGGGGCCCCGCACGGCGAAGCCGTGGTTCTGCGAGGTGATCTCGATCCGGCCGCTGGCCAGCTCCTTGACCGGGTGGTTGGCGCCGCGGTGGCCGAAGGGAAGCTTGAAGGTCTCCAGGCCGACCGCGCGGCAGAGCAGCTGGTGGCCGAGGCAGATGCCGAAGAGGGGCTTCTTGCCCAGCAGCTCGCGCACGGTCTCGACCACGTAGCCGAGCGCCCCCGGATCCCCCGGCCCGTTGGCGAGGAAGACGACGTCGGGTTCCTCCGCCAGCACCTGCTCGGCGCTGGAGGTGCAGGGCAGCAGGGTCAGGCGGCAGCCGCGCCCGCGCAGCTCGCGCACGATGTTGAGCTTGACGCCGGTGTCGAGCCCGACCACGTGGGGGCCCTCGCCCTCGAAGCGGACCGGCTCGGGCGGCGTCACCGTGCGGGCCAGGTCGGCCCCGGCCATCGAGGGCTCGGCGGCAACCCGCTCGCGGGCCTCCCCCTCGGGCAGCGACGCGGCGAAGATGCCGCCCCGCATCGCTCCCTTGTCGCGGATGTGGCGGACGAGCGCGCGGGTGTCGACCCCGCCGATGCCCGCGGTGCCGCAGTCGGCGAGCCAGTCGAGCCAGCCACCCTCGGCGGTGGCGACGTCCTCGCCGTTCTTCGGGTCGCGCATGACGACGCCGCGGGCCTGGGCCCGGTCGGACTCCATCGCCTCGACGGAGACGCCGTAGTTGCCGATCAGGGGATAGGTGAAGACGATGATCTGGCCGGCGTAGGAGGGGTCGGTGACCGACTCCTGGTAGCCGGTCATCGCGGTGTTGAAGACGACCTCGCCGGTGACCGCCTCAGGGTGCCCGCAGAGCTCGCCGTCGAAGCGGGCGCCGTCTTCGAGCAGGACATAGCCCAAACTCATTCCGGTGTTCCTTTGCGCGACGTTGTGGGGATAAGGAACAGCGGAGCGGATTTCATGCGACTCCTAGGCTGAAGCTGCGCAGGCGGTAGGCGACCTGACCGCCGGCGATCGTCATCAGCACGCGGCCGGTCAGCTTGCGACCCGCGCACCAGGAGTTGCGCGAGCGGCTCTCATAGCCGTCCTCGCCGACGGTCCACTCAACTCCGAGGTCGCAGAGGGCGATATTGGCCTCGCTGCCTGGGACGAGGCTCGGCCGCTCGAGATCGAAGGGCGCCGCGCCGCCGGCCATGCGCTCGACCAGCAGGGCGAGGTCGATCGTGCCGGGCAGGACGAGCTCGGTGTGCAGCGCGGCAAAGGCCGTCTCCAGGCCGGTCACCCCCATCGCCGCCTGCTCGAAAGGCACCTCCTTCTCCTCCGCCGCGTGGGGGGCGTGATCGGTGGCGACGCAATCGATCGTGCCGTCGCGCAGTCCATCGATCAGCGCCTGCCGATCGCCCTCGGCGCGCAGGGGCGGGTTCATCTTGAAGCGGCCGGGGTCGAGGCTGCGCACCTCCTCGTCGACGAGGCAGAGATGGTGTGGGCTCACCTCGCAGCTGATCTGCACCCCCACTGCCTTGGCGGCGCGCACCGCCTCGACCGACTCGGCGGCGGAGAGGTGCTGGACGTGGATCCGACCCTGCTCGTAGGCGGCAAGGGCGGCGTCGCGGGCGATCATCGTCGACTCCGAGATCGAGGGGATGCCGGCCAGGCCGAGCGCCGCCGAGACCGGCCCCTCGTGCATCACGCCGTCGCCGGAGAGCTCGGGGTCCTCCTCGTGCAGGGCGATCGTGCCGCCGCACAGCCGCTGGTATTGAAGCGCGCGGCGCAGCACGCGGGCGCTGCGGATCGGCAGGCCGTCGTCGCTGAAGCCGATCGCCCCGGCGTCGCGGAGCGAGGCCATCTCGGTCAGCTTCTCGCCGCGCATGTCGCGGGTCACCGTGGCGAGGAAGCCGACCGGCACGGACGCCGTCTCGCCTGCCGCGGCGCGCAGCGCCTCGACGTCGGCGGGGGAGCTGACCGGTGGCGCGGTGTTGGCCATCGCGAGGATGCCGCAGTAGCCACCGGCCGCGGCGGCCCGGCTGCCGGTCTCGATGTCCTCCTTGTGCTCCTGGCCGGGGACGCGCAGGTGCACATGCGGGTCGAAGAAGGCGGGGAAGGCGTGCAGGCCCTCGGCCTCGACCTCCTCGATGCCGTCGTCGAGCTCGGCGCCCGGGTTGGCCAGCTCGGCGATCCTGCCGCCACGGACGACGACGTCGTGGATGCCGTCGACGCCCGCGACCGGGTCGAGCACCGTGGCGCCGCGCAGGACCACGTCGGCGCCCTCGCCGGAGCGCATCTCGAGCGCCTCGGCGAGGCTCACGCGGGCTGTCCGATCGGGGTCGGGCTCGGTTCGGAGTCGCCGGAGGCGGGAGCCGGGCGGTCGCTCCGCCCCGCCAGCAGCTCGTAGAGGATCGCCATCCGCACGACCAGGCCGGAGGCGACCTGCTCGGTCATCAGCGACTGCGGCGAGTCGATCGCCTCGCCGGCAAGCTCCACCCCGCGGTTGACCGGTCCCGGGTGCATCAGCAGCTGGCGGGGACCGAGCCGCCGCGAGTCGACCTGGAAGCGGGCGGCGTACTCGCGGATCGAGGGGACGAAGCTCTCTGCCATTCGCTCTTTCTGCAGGCGCAGCGCGTAGACGACGTCGGCGTCGCCGAGACGGTCGAGTGAGTGGGAGACCTCGCAGCCGAGCTCCTCGATCCCGCGCGGGATCAGAGTCGGCGGACCGCAGACCGTGACCTCGGCCCCCATTTCCTGGAAGGCGACGAGGTTGGAGCGGGCGACGCGGCTGTGGAGGACGTCGCCGACGATCCAGATCCGCTTCCCCTCCAGGTCACCCAGCCGGCGGCGCAGGGTGTAGAGGTCGAGCAGGGCCTGGCTGGGGTGCTCGTGCTTGCCGTCGCCGGCGTTGACGACCGCCGCCTCGGTCCAGTTGGCGACGAGCTGGGCGGCGCCGGCATAGGGATGGCGGATCACGATCGCCGCCGGGTCGTAGGCGGAGAGGGTCGCGCATGTGTCCTTCAGCGACTCGCCCTTGTCGACCGAGGAGCCGGCCGCCTTGAGCGAGATCAGGTCGGCGGAGAGGCGCTTCGCGGCGAGCTCGAAGGAGGCGCTGGTGCGGGTGCTCGACTCGTAGAAGAGGCTGACCACGGTGCGCCCGCGCAGCGTCGGCACCTTCTTGATGTCACGGCGGCCGACCTCGGCGAAGCTCTCCGCCCGGTCGAGGATCGCTTCGATCCCCTCGCGGTCGAGGTCCGCGATCGCCAGC
>JBKPOW010000185.1:0-3586 GCA_046733275.1 Actinomycetota bacterium | reverse complement strand
CTTCTACATCGCCTGCCTGAAGCTGACCGGGCGCAAATGCCTGGTCGTCGGCGGCGGCGACGTTGGCCTCGAGAAGGTCGAGGGCCTGCTCGCCTGCGACGGCGACGTCACCCTGCTGGCGCCGGACGCCCACCCGGAGCTCGAGTCGCTGGCGGCCGAGGGCTCGATCGCCTGGGAGCGTCGCCCTTACGCCGGCCCCGAGGACCTCGAGGGCGTCTTCATGGTGATCGCCGCGACGAACGACTCCGAGGTGAACATCAAGGTCTACGACGACGCCGAGAAGCGGGCGATGCTGGTCAACGTGGTCGACGTGCCGCCGCTCTGCAACTTCATCCTGCCGGCGATCGTCCGCACCGGCCCGCTGGCGATCGCGATCTCGACCGCCGGCGCCTCGCCGGCCCTGGCGAAGCGGATGAAGGCCGAGGTCTCGGAGCTGTTCGGCGAGGAGTACGCGCGGCTGGCGGTGATCCTCAACGACGCCCGCGGCTGGGCGAAGGGGACGCTGCCGACCTACCAGGACCGCAAGGAGTTCTTCGAGGGGATCGTCAACGGCGACCCCGACCCGGTCGAGTTGCTGCGCGCAGGCGAAGAGGTCCGAGTGTTGGCGCTGATCGAGGCGGCCAAAGAGCGCGCCGCCGCCGCCTTGGCCTAAGCGCGTCTCCCGCTCCGTTGTTCCTTTCCATCGTTATATGTAGATAACGAACAGCGGAACGGTTGGGGTCGTGCCCGAAGTTCCTTCCGCTGTTCCTTCCCCCCGCTACGTATGAATAAGGAACAGCGGAGCGGGTGGGGCGGTTAGGCGGCTGGGAGGGCGAAGAAGGCGATCGCGCTGAAGTGGGCGGCGGCGGCGGCGATTACGAGGGCGTGGAAGACCTCGTGATAGCCGAAGACGCGGGGGTTGGGGTTGGGGCGTTGGGTGGCGTAGACGACGGCGCCGGCGGTGTAGAGGAGGCCGCCGGCGGCGATCAGCAGGGTGCCGGCTACTCCCATCTCGCTCCAGAGGCCGGGGAAGGCGGCGGCGGCGACCCAGCCGAGCGACATGTAGATCAGCGCCGCGACCCATTTCGGGTGCTCGATCCAGATCATCTCGACCACGGCGCCAGCGATCGCCCCGGCCCAGACGGCGACCAGGATCGCGTCGGCGAGAGCGCCGTCGAGGACGAGCAGAGCGAAGGGCGTGTAGGTGCCGGCGATGAGGAAGAAGATCATCGAGTGGTCCAGCCGGCGCATCCAGCGGCGCACTTCCGGCCGCTTCCAGTTCACGCGGTGGTAGAGCGCGCTGGTGCCGAGTAGGGCCGAGAGGCTGACCGCATAGATCGCCACGGCGAGCCTCGCCTCCGAGGTATCGGCGGCGGCGATCAGCGCCGCGCCGAGCACGAGGGAGACGAAGAAGGCCCACTCATGCGAGACGCCGCGCAGCTTCGGTTTGACCGCGGCGATCGCCTCGCCGGCCGCGTCGAGCGCTCCCGATGCAACTTCCTTTGCAGATTCCGCCTTCTCGGCGGCCCTTGCCCGCACCATCTCCTTGTCACCATAGAGGGAGAGAGGCGTGAATTCGTGAAATTCGCGGCGTTTTGCGGAGTCAGACGCGACAAAGTCTGTCCGACTCGTTGACGATCCTGGGCAGCTCCCCCTTAAAGCCGCCCGAGAGGAGAAGTTCGATGTCCCAGACCGCCACCAGTGCTCCAAAAAACGGTCTCAAGGGCCTGGCGATCGAACGGCGCTTCTCCTCCCCGGGAACGCATCCCTTCGACGAGATCGAGTGGGAGATCCGCGACGCGGTGATCGGCGATCCGGAGGCGCCGGCCTTCGAGCAGCGCGGGGTCGAGTTCCCCAAGAGCTGGTCCCAGAATGCGACCAACATCGTCGCCCAGAAGTACTTCCGCGGGCAGATGGGGAGCGAGCAGCGCGAGAGCTCGGTCAAACAGATGATCGGCCGCGTCGCGGGGACGATCTCCGACTGGGGGCGCCAGGGCGGCTACTTCGCCTCCGACGAGGACGCCGAGGCCTTCGAAGCGGAGCTGACCTCGATCCTGCTCAACCAGAAGGCTGCCTTCAACTCGCCGGTCTGGTTCAACGTCGGCTTCGAGGAGCGGCCGCAGTGCAGCGCCTGCTTCATCCTCAGCGTCGACGACTCGATGGAGTCGATCCTCGACTGGAACACCAAGGAGGGGATGATCTTCCGCGGCGGCTCCGGCTCCGGGATCAACCTCTCCAACATCCGCGGCTCGGTCGAGCCGCTCTCCAAGGGCGGGCTCGCCTCCGGCCCGGTCAGCTTCATGCGCGGCGCCGACGCCTGGGCGGGGACGATCAAGTCGGGCGGCAAGACGCGGCGGGCAGCGAAGATGGTCGTCCTCGACGTCGACCATCCAGACGTCGAGCACTTCATCTGGTGCAAGGCCAAAGAGGAGGAGAAGGCGGGCGCCCTGCGCGACGCCGGCTTCGACATGTCGATCGACGGCGAGGGCTTCACCTCGATCCAGTACCAGAACGCCAACAACTCGGTGCGGGTCACCGACGAGTTCATGGAGGCGGTCGAGGCCGGCGAGGACTGGAGCCTGACCGCCCGTACCACCGGCGAGGCGACCAAGACGCTGCCGGCGCGCGAGCTGATGAACCAGATCGCCGATGCCGCCTGGCGCTGCGCCGATCCCGGCGTCCAGTACGACACGATCATCAACCGCTGGCACACGTCGCCGGAGTCCGGCCGGATCAACGCCTCCAACCCGTGCAGCGAGTACATGCACGTCGACGACTCGGCCTGCAACCTCGCCTCGCTCAACCTGATGAGGTTCCGCCGCGAGGACGGCAGCTTCGACGTCGAAGACTTCGAGCACGCGGTCGACATCGTCTTCCTGGCGCAGGAGATCGTCGTCGGCTTCTCCAGCTACCCGACCGAGAAGATCGGCGAGAACGCCAACGCCTTCCGCCAGCTCGGCCTCGGCTACGCCAACCTCGGCGCGCTGCTGATGTCCGACGGCCTCCCCTACGACTCCGAGGAGGGCCGCAACGTCGCCGCCGCGATCACGGCGCTGATGACCGGCCGCGCCTATCGCCAGTCAGCGGAGATCGCCGCCGGCGCGACCGGGCCCTACGACGAGTACGAGAAGAACCGCGAGGCCCACAACGGCGTGATGCGGATGCACCGCGACGCCGCCTACGACGTCGACCCGACCGGGATCAAGGCCGACCTGCTCGAGGCGGCGCAGCGGGCCTGGGACGAGGCGGTCGAGCTCGGCGAGGAGCACGGCTACCGCAACGCGCAGGCGACGGTACTGGCTCCGACGGGGACGATCAGCTTCCTGATGGACTGCGACACGACCGGGATCGAGCCCGACTTCTCCCTGGTCAAGTTCAAGGAGTTGGTCGGCGGCGGGCAGATGACGATCGTCAACCGCTCGGTGCCGCTGGCGCTGCGCACGCTCGGCTACTCCGACGCCGAGGTCGACCAGATCGACGCCTACATCGCCGAGAACGCGACGATCGTCGGCGCGCCAGGGCTCAAGGACGAGCACCTGCCGGTCTTCGACGTCGCGGTCGGCGAGCGGGCGATCTCCCACACCGGCCACATCGACATGATGGCCGC
>JBKPOW010000184.1:0-2417 GCA_046733275.1 Actinomycetota bacterium | reverse complement strand
CGGCGCGCTCGGCATGCTGGCGGCGAGCGGCGTCGCCGACGCCCGCGGCGAGCTCGTCGTCATCGCCGGGGGCAATGGGATGGCGCTCGGCGCCGTCGCTGCCTGGTTCGCGCTGCGGCGCGCCGAAGCGCGCCGGGCGATCGACCGGGACTACGACCCGATCGCGGTCGTTGTCGCCACCGCGGTGCTGCTGGCGCTGCCGATCTTCGAGTCGACCGCCGATGTCTTCGCCGGCCTCGCCGGCGGCGTTGTAGGCGGCCTCGCGGGACTCGCCGCCTCCGCCCTGCGCCCGTCCGAATAGTCTCAGCGGCATGCCCGACGAGGACGCCGACGCAAGGCGGCTCGAAGCCGCGATAGAGCGGTTGGCCGAGGCCGGTCGCTTCGCCGAGGCGGAGGCGATCGTCGCCCGCGCGGCGCCGCAGCTGCAACGGGTGCTGGTCGCGGCCCTCGCCGAGGGCGGCTGGTTCGGCGAGTCGCACGAGAACGAGTCGCTGAAGGCGGCCACGATCCCCGATCCCGACGAGCGGGTTGCCGCGGTCCGCACCCTGCTCGCCGAGGAGGCGAGGATGGGGATGATGGTTGGGGTCGCCGTCGGCTGGGCACTGAAAGAAGAGATGAGCGGGGGCGATGCCCCAGAGCCGGAAGGAGAGCGCTGAGATGGAGATCAAGTTTCACGGCCAGTCGTGCTTCGAGCTGAGCGAGGGGGGGACGACGGTCCTCGTCGACCCGTTCCTCAAGCCCAACAACCCGGCCGCTGTGGCCACCGCGGAGGAGGTCGACCCGACCCACATCGCGCTCAGCCACGGCCACGCCGACCATGTCGCCGACGCGGTCGCCGTGGCGAAGCGCAGCGGCGCCCACTGCGTCGCCATCGTCGAGCTGGCCAACTGGCTCGAAGGGCAGGGCGTGGAGAACGTCAGCGACCCCAACTTCGGCGGCACGATCGAGTTCGATTGGGGCTACATCGCTCTGGTTCCCGCCTGGCACACCAACACGATCCCCGGCTCCGAAACGGCCCCCTACAGCGCCGAGCACGGCATTGCCATCGGCCCCGCCGCCGGCCTGGTGATCAAGATCGGCGAGACGACCGTCTACCACGCCGGCGACACCTGCCTCTTCGGCGACATGAAGCTGATCGCGGAACGGAGCGACGTGGACGTCGCCCTGCTGCCGATCGGCGGCCACTACACGATGGACCGCCGCGACGCCGCCGTCGCCGCCGAGCTGGTCGGCGCGCCGACGGTGATCCCGATGCACTACGACACCTTCCCGCCGATCGAGACCGACAGCGGCGCCTTCAAGACCGAGGTCGAGGAGAAGACCTCCTCGCGGGTGGTCCTGCTGAAGCCTGGGGAGACCCACACGACTGGCTGACCAGCCAGTTCTACGCTAGTCTCGATCGCCCCCACAGGCGAGCCGAGGAGAGTGCAGATGGGCACCAGAGAGGCAACCGGAACCCAGTCGCGAACCGAGCGGGCCGACTTCCAGGCGACCGCCGACCCGGCGCTGAACGAGGCCGCCGATCGCACCGCCGACATCAAGCTGCTCGACTACGAGGAGCTCTACGCGCTGTGGGAGCGGCAGCAGTGGCAGACCCAGGAGCTCGACTTCACCCGCGACCGCGAAGACTGGGCCGGCTTCCCCGAGGAAGAGCGCTTTCAGCGGATGTACGGGCTCTCGTCGTTCTTCATCGGCGAGCAGAAGGTGGCGGAGGAGCTGGGACCGATCATGCGGGCGGCGCCGACCGAGGACCAGCGGATCTTCCTCTGCACCCAGATCGCCGACGAGGCCCGCCACGTGCGCTTCTTCGAGCGCTTCTACCGCGAGGTCGGCGTGCTCGACGCCGACGGCCTCTCGCAGATGCTCGAGCAGACCTCCGAGCACCTCAACCCCGAGTTCGGCCGGCTCTTCGACGAGATGCTGAAACGGCGCACCGACCGCCTCTCCGCCGAGCCCGAGGACACCGAGGCCCTGGTCGAGGCGATCACCCTCTACCACATGGTGATCGAGGGGATGCTGGCGCTCACCGGCCAGCACTTCATCATGGACTTCAACGAACGCGAAGAAACGCTGCCGACTTTCGTCGAAGGCTTCCAGAACGTCGCCCGCGACGAGCACCGCCACGTCGCCTTTGGCTCCGTCTTCCTGCGCGAGAAGGCGCACCAGGATGAGCGCTACAAGACCGCGATCCAACGCACCCTGGAGGAGTCGGTGCCGGTCGCCGAGGGCGTGCTCTCACCGCCCTGGGCGCCGCAGGACGAGGACTACGAGCTGTTCGGCATCTCGATCGCCGATACGCGCGCCTTCGCCGCCAAATGCCTAATGCGGCGGCTGAAGGTGATCGGCCTCGGGTAGGGCCGCTAGGGACCGAGTTCCTCTAGGGGGCTTCGGAGGACGAGGAGCTCGCAGCTGATCCC
>JBKPOW010000183.1:0-4455 GCA_046733275.1 Actinomycetota bacterium | reverse complement strand
CTTACCGCCGGCAGCGGCGCCGACAGCGACCTCGACGTGTGGGATGCGGCCCTGGCGGAGGCGGCCGCTCTCTTGATCGAGGCCAGGGCGGAGGCGGCCGCCGAGCTCGACGCGCACCTCGGCGAGGCTCCGCAGCGGCCTCGCTTCGATGGCGGTGACCAGCACCGGTCGGCCCGCTCAGACGTTGAGGCGGATCGGCATCACGAGGTAACGGAAGTCCTCGCTGTCGACCGGCTGCAACAGACCCGGCCGCAGCGGCGAGATCAGCCGCAGCACGACCTCGTCGCCGGTGACGCTCTCGATGCCGTCGCGCAGGAACTCGGGGTTGAAGCCGATCTCCAGCGGCTCCCCCTCGAACGCCGCCGGCATCGTCTCTTCGGCGTCGCCGACGTCAGGCGTCGAGGCCGAGACCTTCAACTCCCCCTGCGAGAAGGAGAGCCGCAGCGGCGCGTTGCGCTGGGCGAGCTGGCTCACCCGGCGGACGACGTCGAGGAATTCGGGTCGCGGCAGGCGCACGTCGTGCTCGTAGGACTCCGGCAGGAGCTGTCGAAAGTTGGGGAACTGCCCGTCGATTAGCCTCGTGTTGAGGAGGATGCCCCCTGCCTTGAAAACGGCCTGGTTGGGCAGCAGGCTGACCGCGACCTCCTCCAGCTCCTCGCCGGTGACCAGCCGGCCCAGCTCGCGCAGCGCCTTGGCCGGGATGTTGGCCTCGAGCTCGCCGCCGATCGGGCTCTCCAGCTCGGTCCGCTTGACCGCCAGCCGGTAGGAGTCGGTGGCGACCATCGTCATCTCCTGGCCGGATGCGGTGACGAGGACGCCGGTCAGAACCGGCCGCATGTCGTCGCGGGAGGCGGCGCGGGCGACCAGCTCGACCGTCTCCGCCAGCGCGGCGGCGGGGATCTTCAGCGGCTCGGGCCCCTCGTCGGGAAGGTTGGGAAAATCCTCCACGGGCAGGGTGCGGAGGTGGAAGCTGGAGCCGCCGCTGCGTATCTCCACGTCGCGCTCGCTCTCGCGCAGCTCGATCTCGACGCTCTCGTCTCCGAGCGAGCGAGCGAGCTCGGAGAGCAGGCGACCCGGCAGCAACACCGAGCCGCCGCTGGAGACATCCGCCGCGAGCGCCGTACGTAGGCCCATCTCGCCATCGGTTGCCGCCAGCGCCACACCCTCCTCGGAGGCGCTGAGGAGGATCCCCGAGAGCGCCTGGGTCGCGGCGCGGGTGGAGACGGCACGGGAGACGATCGAGAGCTTGTCGACAAGCTCGTCGCGTTTGCAGGTCAGCTTCAAATCAGTGATGTCCTCTTGAGTTGGGTTAGTGCTTGTGGAAACAGCTGAGACCATTGGCAATCGGCATGAGCATGGGGTTTCTGGCCTGTGGAGTCATCTGGGGAAAGGGTTGATTCTTACAGTGTCGTCGGCCATCAAGGCCGGTCGGTCGAGGCGCTGTGGATAGCGGTGCGCAGCTCGTCCACCTGATTGGCGAGGGAAGGGTCGGCGCTCAGCGTCGCCTCGGCACGCCGCAGGGCGTTGAGGACGGTGGAGTGGTCGCGCCCACCGTACAGGCGGCCGATCTGGGGGAGGGAGAGGTCGGTTGCCTCGCGGGTGAGGAGAATCGCGACCTGGCGCGCGCGCAGGGGGGTGGCTGCGCGGCTGCTGCCGACCAGCTCGGCGCGGGAGATGCCGAAGGCCCCGGCGACCCGCTGCTGGATCTCTTCGACCGCACTGGGCGCGGGCCGCTGAGAACGGCTCGGGATCAGCTCGGCGATCAGCTCCGGGCTGAGCGGCCTGGCGGTGAGCGAGGCATGGGCGATCACCTTGGTCAGCGCGCCGTGCAGGCGGCGGACGTTGGCGTCGATGCGCCGAGCGAGCTCGGAGAGGGCATCGTGGTCCTCGGACCCGAGACCCGCCTCGCGGGCGAGGCGGCGGAGGACGGTGAGGCGGGTCGCCAGGTCAGGGGCCTCGACCGGGATGGTCAGGCCCCACTCGAAGCGGTCGCGCAGCCGCGTCGCCAGGGTCGAGAGCTCGCTGGGCAGGCGGTCGGCGGAGAGGACGAGCTGGCTGCCGCCCTCGTAGAGGGCGTTGAAGGTGTGGAAGAACTCCTCTTCGGTGTGCTGCTTTCCCTGCAGGAACTGGACGTCGTCGACGAGGAGGACGTCGAGGTCGCGGTAGCGGCGCTTGAACTCATCGGCACCGCTCGTGCGCAGGGCGCCGACGAACTCGTTGGTGAAGCGCTCGGCGGTCGTGTAGCGAACGCTGAGTTCGGGCGCGTTGGCGCTCAGGTAGTTGGCGATCGCGCCGAGCAGGTGCGTCTTGCCGAGGCCGGGGGGGCCGTGCAGGAAGAGCGGGTTGTAGGCCTCTGAGGGAGTCTCCGCCACGGCAAGCGCGGCGGCGTGGGCGATGCGATTGCCCTCGCCGATGACGAAACGCTCGAAGGTGTAATTCGGGTTGAGCTCGACGAGCGAACGATTTCCCGCCTCCGGCGCCCCGACTCCGTCGTCGGCGGCGAAGGCGATCTCGGTCAGCTCGGCTTCGGCTTCGGCCAAGGCCTCGGCGATCAGGGGTGCGTAGCGGCGCTCCACCCACGTACGGACTCCCTCCGGCGCTGTCAGGTAGAGCGTTCCGGCCCTGATGCCGACGGGGCGCAGCGGCTCGAGCCAGATGTTGAAAGTCGACTCCGGTACGGCGGTGCGTAGCCGCCGCCGGACTTCCTCCCAGAGGGCGTCGAGGGTCTGTCCAGCCGCGTCGTCAGGCACCGGCGAGCGACCATAGCGGCGGTGAGGGAGGCTCTATCCGTGCGGGTCGCAAATGCGGAAGAAAAGATTTCGCCGGGCGGCGGGCGCCGACCCCTCGGACGGAGATGCGTCCGTATACTGCCCGGCCAATGAAGCGGACCTACCAGCCGAAGAAGCGAAAGCGGGCCAAGACCCATGGGTTTCGGGCGCGCATGCGGACGCGCGGCGGCCGCGCAATCCTGAAGCGCCGCCGGAGCAAAGGCCGGAAGCGCCTCACTCCCTGATGATCCTGCTGACAGTCGGGTTCGATTGATGGCGGCGAAGCGCCGCCGCCTCTCGCGCAGCGGCGAGTTCGACCGCGTCTACCGCGACGGCTCCTCCCACGCGACCCGTTATCTGGTCCTCTACAGCTTTCCCCGCAAGGACGAGGAGGAGAGCGATATACGCCTCGGCGTGTCGGTCAGTCGCAAGCTCGGCGGCGCGGTCGATCGCAACCGGGTCAAGCGCGTGCTGCGCGAGGCGTTTTGGGAGCTGGCCGACCGCCTACCCGAGCGCCACGACTTCGTCCTGGTCGCCCGGCCCGAGATCGGCGCCCTGATCGAGCGTGAGGGCACCGAGGGGGTCAAGGGGACCCTCGAAGAGGCGCTCGAGCACACCAATGCAGGGGGGCGTTCCACGTGAAACGGGCACTGCTGGCACCGATCGCCGCCTATCAGCGGTGGATCTCTCCCTCCCTGCCCCGCCGCTGCCGCTACGAGCCGACCTGCTCCGCCTACGCCGCGCACTCGATCCGCCGGTTCGGGCTCAAGGGCGTGCTGCTCGCCTGTTGGCGCCTGCTGCGCTGCAATCCCTTCAGCCACGGCGGCTTCGACCCCGTGCCCGATCGCTTTACGCTGCGCGTCGGGCCGCGCGATCCGGCTGAGTACCACGGCCGGCGGGAGGCGCATACGTGATCCCGCTGGCAAACGTCCTGCAGCCGCTGATCGACGTCGGCAACTCGGTCCTCAAGTTCTTCCACGACGACGTCGGCCTCAGCTGGGGGATGGCGATCATCGCCCTGACCGTCGTCACCCGGGCGCTGCTGATCCCGCTCACCTACAAATCGTTGAAAGGGATGCGGGCGCTGCAGGCGCTGCAGCCGCAGCTGAAAGAGATCCAGGCGAAGTACAAGAACGACCGTCAGCGCATGCAGCAGGAGATGATGCGCTTCTACCAGGAGAACAAAGTCAACCCCTTCGCCTCCTGCATCCCACTCCTCGCCCAGCTCCCGGTCTTCATCACGCTCTTCTACGTGCTCAAAAACGAGCTTCCGGACGACATCGGCTGCAAGGCGGGGGAATGTGGCGGCGAAGCCTCCTTCCTCTTCATCAGCGACCTCACCGCGAAGGCGCACGGGGCCGAACTGATCGCCCTGCTGGTCCTCTACATCGGCACCCAGCTGATCTCGGGACTGGTGATGTCGATCACGGCTGACAAAAGCCAGCGGACGATGATGTTCGTTCTGCCCTTCATCTTCGTCCCCTTCGTGATCACCTTCCCCGCCGGCCTCGTCCTCTACTGGATCACGACCAACGTCTGGACGATCGGCCAGCAGTTCGCGGTCAAGCGGTTCATTCCGGCGCCGGTGGTGAAGACGCCGGAGGAGCAACGCGCTGCGAAGCCTCCGCCACCACCGCCACCAAAAAAGAAGACACGCCGCTAGCCCCCGACGCAAACCGCCCGGGGC
>JBKPOW010000182.1:0-4859 GCA_046733275.1 Actinomycetota bacterium | reverse complement strand
CTCCGACCTGCGCGACGAGTCCGACCGCTCGGGGATGCGCCTGGTGATCGAGCTGAAGCGCGGCGGCCATCCGGCCAAGGTCGTGCTCAACAACCTCTACAAGAAAACCGGGATGCAGACCAGCTTCGGGATCAACATGGTCGCGCTGGTCGACGGCGTCCCGCGCACCCTGAGCCTGCTCGAGCTGGTCAAGTACTACGTCCAGCACCAGCGCGAGGTCGTCACCCGCCGCACCCAGTACGAACTGCGCCGCGCCGAGGCCCGCGCCCACATCCTCGAGGGGCTGCTGATCGCGCTCGACAACCTCGACGCGGTGATCAAATTGATCCGCGGCTCGAGGGACCCCGACGCCGCCCGCGACGGCCTGATCGAGAAGTTCGAGCTCTCGCGCGAGCAGGCGCAAGCGATCCTCGACATGCGCCTGCAGCGCCTGACCGCGCTCGAGGCCGACAAAGTGCGGGCCGAGCACGCCGATCTGCTCGAGCGGATCGGCGAGCTGCGGGCGATCCTCGGCGACGAGGCGAAGGTGCTCGGCCTGGTCAAGGAGGAGCTGGCGGAGATCACCGACTCCTACGGCGATGAGCGCCGCACCGAAATCGCCCACTTCGAGGGCGACGTCGGCATCGAGGACATGATCGCCGACCAGCAGATGGTGATCTCGCTGACTGCCTCCGGCTACGTCAAGCGGCTGCCGCTCGCCACCTACCGCCAGCAGCACCGCGGCGGCGTCGGGGTGATGGGTATGAACCTGAAGGAGGACGACTACATCGCCCACCTCCACATCTGCTCCACCCACGACTACCTGCTCTTCTTCACCAACAAGGGCAAGGTCTACCGGCTCAAGGTCTACGAGCTGCCCGAGGGCTCGCGCACGGCGAAAGGCAGCGCGCTGGTCAACCTGCTGCCGCTGAGAGAAGGGGAGAAGGTGATGGCGGTGATCCCCACCCGTGACTTCAAGGAGAACAAGTACCTCGCCTTCGCCACCGCCAAGGGCCAGTTCAAGAAAACCGAGTTCCTCGCCTACAACACGCCGATCCGCGCCGACGGGATCATCGCGATCAAGGTGCGCGACGGCGACGAGCTGGTGCAGGTCCGCCTGACCTCGGGTGAGGACGACATCCTCATGGTGTCCAAGTCGGCCCACGCCGTGCGCTTCTCAGAGGGCGAGGCGCGTCCTATGGGCCGCGATACCTCGGGCGTCAAAGGGATGAACGTCTCGGCCAAGGTGGGCCGCGATGAGAACCGAGTACTGGCGATGGACGTCGCCCGCGACGACACCGAGCTGTTCGTGGTCACCGAGAACGGTTACGGCAAGCGCACCTCGATCGCCGAGTACCCACGCAAGGGGCGAGGGACGAAAGGCGTGCTGACCGCGAAGCTGACCGAGAAGAAGGGCGGCCTGGCCGGCGCCCTGATCGTGCGCGAGCACCAGGACCTGCTCTTCATCTCCCAGAACGGCATGGTGCAGCGCACCGAAGCAGGGGGCATCTCCCGCATGGGCCGCCCGACCCAGGGCGTCCGCGTGATGAACATCAAGGACGACGACCTCGTAAGCGCCGTCGCTTTGGTCGTCGAATCGGATGACTCGGCACCTGCCGCAGATGACTCCCAGCAGGAAGAGCTCGCAGCCCCAGAGGACAGGGCGGGCGGGTAGCCGCCGCTTACGCCTAAGCACCTCCCCCCGGCACCGCCTGCGTAGAATTCCCGAGCAAGATGGCACGTGTGCTCGTACTCAACGCGACCTACGAGCCGATCAACGTCTGCACGTTGAGACGCGCCGCTGTGCTGCTCTTGAAGGAGAAAGCGGAGTTGTTGGAGCGGCGGGAGGGGGCTATCCACTCTGAGCACATGACTTTGGAGAGGCCGGACGTGATCCGGCTTGTCAGCTACGTGCGGGTGCCGAGGGAGGCGCACCGGCGCAAGATCACGCGGCGGGCTGTGCTCGCCCGCGACGCCTGGACCTGCCAGTACTGCGGCTCGACCAAGTCGGGACTGACCGTGGACCACGTGATCCCACGCAGCCGCGGTGGCAAATCGGTCTGGGAGAACATCGTCGCCGCTTGCGCCAGCTGCAACCGACGCAAGGGCAACCGCCTCCCCCGCGAGATCCAGATGCACCCGAAGAAGAGCCCCAAGGCGCCCGGCCCGAGCATCTTCATCCAGGTGGCGAGCCCGAACATCCCGCCCGCCTGGCAGCAGTACTTACCCGTCGCCGCTTAGCCGATCGGGTACGAGCCCGGAATGCGGACGCTCTCGGCTTTGGCTCTGAGCGCCTCGAGCGCCTCGGCTATCGGCTGCTCGTCCACCGCCCCTTCGAGGTCGCAGAAGAACATGTAGCGGCCGAGGCCCTGGCGCAACGGGCGCGACTCGATCCGGCTCAGGTTGACGCCGCGGCTGGAGAACTCCTGCAGGGCTTCGACCAGGGCGCCCGGGTGGTCGGCGCCGAGCTCGGAGAAGACCAGCGAGGTACGCCACGGGCCCCCGCCGGCGATCTCGACCTCGGCCGGCGCGATCCAGACGAAGCGGGTGACGTTGTCGGCCTGGTCCTCGATCCCTTCGCGCAAGACGACGCAGCCGTACAGCTCCGCCGCCGCGCGCGCGCCGATCGCCGCCCAGGGGCGGACCGACTCGCTCACCATCCGCACCGCCTCGGCCGTGCTGCTGACGCTGCGCCGTTCGACTCCCGGCAGGTGCTCGCGCAGGAAGCCCGCGCACTGGGCGAGCGGCTGCGGGTGGGAGAGGATCGCCGCGACGTCCTTCAGCTCCGTCTTCTCGCGCGCGATCAGGTTGGCGTGGACGCGAAAGTCGTGCTCGCCGGCGATCGTCACACCTTTGACGTCGAAGGCCAGCGTGTCCAGCGTGCTCCGCACCGATCCCTCGATCGAGTTCTCGTACGGCACGAACGCCCTCTCCGCCTGCCCCTGCTCCACGGCCATGATCGCGTCATGCACCGTAGGCACACGGAAAAGTTCCAGGTCTTTGGTGGCTGCCGCCTCTCTCAGCGCGTCTTCAGTGAACGTCCCGGCCGGACCGAGAAAGGCGACCCGCATGGCGCTATTCGAAGACGACCGTGTACGAGGCTTCGTTGTTTTCGGAGACTTCCTCGCCCGGCACGGGTTCGGCGACGACTTCCAGCGTCACTTCCCCTTTCGGCGCCGGGGTCAGCGGGATCGTCACGGTTTCTTCCGCACCCGCTTCGATGCTGCTGATGTCCCCCTGCAGGGTGCCGCCGCCGCTGACGGTGACCGACACGGTGATCCCGTTCTCGGTCGATTCGCCCTGGTTCTGCACCGTGACTTCGACTTCCGGCGTTTCTTCCGCGATCACCGAAGTCGTCCCTTCCGGCGTCAGATCGGTGCCGTTGACGCTGGTGCCGAGCAGGCCGAGGCCGTGCACGCCGGGGGTCGCCGATCCGGTCGAGTCGCTGACCGCGCCGAGAGCGTCGGCGACGGCGCTTTCGTCGGCCCACGCGGTCGCATCGGGGACGAAGGCGCTTTTCGGCACGTCCTCGCCTTCGATCCCGTTGTCGGCGAGGACGCCGTCGATTTCGGGGCGGGCGACGGCCGAGTAGATCACGTCGCTCGCCGCCAGCACGTTGATCTGCTTGGCGATCGTCTCCGTCGCTTTCTCCGAGCCGACGTCGCCGAGGGCGGTGCTCATCTGGTCGGCGATTTCGCCCATCGCGCTGGCGCGCAGCTGGTAAGCAAGTTCGAGGTTGTCGTTGGCGTCGCTCATGTCGCCGGGGGTATCGAGCCCTTCGACCCGCGCCAGGTAGTTGTCCATCGCGCTGCGATCGGCGCTGACCTCGGCGACGAACTCGGTCACCGAGAGGCTGCCTGGGTCTTCCAGCTTGCCGAAGAAGGACTTGCTCGTCCGTTCGGTCTCATCGACGATCTGGGCGACGTCCTGGGCGTAGTCGCTGAGTGCGCGCTCCTTGCGGGCGTTGAGGCAGCCGCGCACGCCGAGCACGAGCAGGATCAGCACCAGCAGCCCGGCGCCGAGCGCCAATCCCCGCCGCAGCAGGATCTGCTGCCGTTCGGGTCGGCGCGGCGGACGCGGCCTGCGGGCAGGCCGGGATGCGAGCGAATCCTCCAAGTAGCGGGCAGTATGTCGCAGGAGGAAGCGGAATCACGGCGAAGTCGGGAAGTGCAGTGGTCGGCTCACTCGTCCTCAACCGCTTCCTGATCGAGCGCCGCATCGGCAGCGGCGGCTTCGGCGTCGTCTACGAGGCCTGGGACGGTCGCCTCGAGCGCCCGGTCGCGGTCAAGGCGATCGAGTCGCGCGGAGAGGCAGGACGCAGGGTCCTGCGCGAGGCTCAGGCCGCGGCACGCCTCAACCACCCGGGCATCGTCACCCTCTACGAGATGGGGGAGGAGGACGGCAACGCCCTGCTCGTCACCGAGCTGGTCGAGGGCTCGACCCTCGCCCGCCTCAGCCGCGAAGGAGTGCTCAGCGACCGCGAGATCGGCGAGATCGGCGCCGACCTCTGCGAGGCGCTAGACCACGCCCACTCGCGCGGCGTAGTCCACCGCGACATCAAGCCGCAGAACGTCGTCGTCGCACCCGAGGGCGAGTTCCGCGCCAAGCTGATGGACTTCGGCATCGCCCGCCTCGCCGACGGCGCCTCGCTGACCGCGCCCGGCGACGTCGTCGGCACGCTCGCCTACATGTCGCCCGAGCAGGCCGAGGGCCAGGCCGCCGGCCCCGAGGCCGACGTCTACTCGCTGGCCCTGACCCTGTACGAGTGCTGGGGCGGCGAGAACCCGAACCGCCGCGCGACTCCGGCGGCGACGGCGCGGGCGATCGGCGCCCGCCCGCGCTCCCTGCGCCGCCTCCGTCCCGACCTGCCGCGGCAGCTC
>JBKPOW010000181.1:0-2930 GCA_046733275.1 Actinomycetota bacterium | reverse complement strand
GGCCGACCTTCGTCGACTATCCGCTCGACGTTGTTTTCACCGAGGCCGAGTTAAAGCTGCCGGCGGCGCCGGAGGCGGGGGAGGCTCAGGCGGCCGAGGGAGTCGAGGAGGCGGCGGCGCTGCTGGCCGCGGCGGAGCGGCCGGCGATCATGGCCGGGACCGGTCTCTACTGGGGCCACGGCGAGGGCGAGCTGCGGGCGCTGGCCGAGGCGCTGGGCATCCCGGTCTTCCTCAACGGCCTGGGGCGGGGCTGCCTGCCCGCCGACCACGAGCTTGCCTTCAGCCGCGCCCGCGGGGCGGGGCTGAAGGGCGCCGACCTGGCGCTCGTCGTCGGTGTGCCGATCGACTTCCGGCTCGGCTTCGGCGGCAGCTTCGGCGACGAGACGAAGCTGATCCGGCTCGACGCCGCGCCGAACGCGCTGACCGCGAACCGCGCTCCCGAGGTCGACCTGGTCGGCGACGTGGCCGCGACGCTGGCGGCGCTGCGCGAGGCGGTCGCCGGCGGGCGGGGGCGGACCGATGCCTGGCTCGAGCAGCTGCGCGGGGTCGAGACCGAGAAGCGCGCCGCCGAGCGGCAGGAGCTGGAGGATGGGCGCTCGCCGCTGCACCCCGTCCGCGTCTACAAGGAGCTGGGCGAAGTGCTGGAGCGCGACGCGATCGTGATCGGCGACGGCGGCGACTTCGTCTCCTACGCCGGCCGCTTCATCGACACCTACGAGCCCGGTTGCTGGATGGACCCCGGCCCGTTCGGCTGCCTCGGCGCCGGGCCCGGGCAGGCGATCGGCGCCAAGCTGGCCAAGCCGGAGCGCCAGGTCTGTCTCCTGCTCGGCGATGGAGCGTTCGGTTTCGCGGGCATGGAGTTCGACACTTTGGCGCGTCACGGTCTGCCCGTGGTGGGCGTGATGGGGAACAACGGGATCTGGGCGCTCGAGCATCACCCGATGAAATTCCTCTACGGCTACTCGGTGGCGGCCGAGTTGCAGCCCGAGACGCCTTACGAGAAGGTGGTCGAGGCGCTTGGCTGCGAGGGGGTGGTGGTCCGCGATCCGGACGAGCTGCGACCGGCGCTTGAGCGGGCCTTCGAGTCCGGCCGGCCGACCCTGGTCAACGTCCTCACCGACCCCGAGGTCGCCTACCCGCGCAAGTCGAATCTGGCTTGAGGGAGCCGAATCTGGCTTGCTTGTCCAGCTCTGTCAGGAGCGGCCGCACAACGAGAATCGACCGCCATCGCTGGCGGTCGATTCAAGGTGGCCCCTCAGGACGGGCAGGGGTACGTCTTCAGGGACCAGTTCGTATTCGTTGGGCCCAGACGGCGGGAGGCGCCATGATGCGGCAATCGTCCGAACCCTATGACCGGGTCTGTGATGAGGATCTCGTCCTCACCTCTTTCCCGATGTGTCGAGTATGCGCTCGCCTGTCCGGAATGTCTAGGCACGGCTTTTGCCGCTACTGACAACTCGGTAGAGAATCTCTACCGAGTTTTGGGCGTTAGGGCGATACGTTTGCCCATCTGGACGGCTGGCGAAAACTCGCCTGTACGTCGGGTCCCACGGGTTTTCCCGCAAGGTACTCAGGCGGCTCTGCCGCACTCGGCCGCGGTTTCCAGCGCGACGCCGTAGAGGATGTCGTGCTCGGAGACCTGGATGCGATCGAGGCCGAAAGCTCGCATCGCCTCGATCAGGATCACGCAGCCGGCGATGATCGTCGGCGCCCGGTCGGGATGGAGGCCGGCGATCGCTGCTCGCTCGGCCAGCGGCACCGAGGCGAACTGCGAGAGCCGGTGCTGTATCGCCTCTAGGGAGAGGACGTGACCGTGGACGCGGGCGGGGTCGTAGGGCTCGAGGCCGAGCTCGACGGCCGCGAGGGAGGTGGGCGTGCCGGCGACCGCGATCCCCGTCGTGGCATGCGCCTCCTCCGGGCCGGCGAGGGCGTCGGCGATCAGCGTGCGCACGTCGCCGGCGAGTTCCTCCAGCTCGACCGGGGCCGGCGGATCGGCGGAGATGTGGCGCTCGGTGTGGCGGACGACGCCGGCCTGCAGGGATGCGTGGAAGGCGATCTCCTCGCCGCTGCCGACGACCAGCTCGGTCGAGCCGCCGCCGATGTCGATCACCAGGGTGGGCGTGGTGGGCGCCCGCTCGCTGGTCGCGCCCCGGTAGGTGAGCTGCGCCTCCTTCTCGCCGTCGAGGACACGGGCCGAGAGGGCGAAGCGCTCGCGCAGCTCGGCGACGAAGGCGTCGCCGTTTGAGGCGTCGCGCACTGCGCTGGTGGCGATCGCGGCGATCCGGTCCGCGCCCAGCTCACGGCAGATCTCGACGTAGTCGGCGATCGCCGCGCAGGCGGCCTCGATCGCCTCGTCGGAGAGCTGCCCGGAGAGGTCGACGCCGCGGCCCAGCCGCGTCACCCGGCTCTGCCGTTCGAGCACGCCGATGCCGTCGTCGACGTCGGCGACCAGCAACCGCGTCGAGTTGCTGCCGACGTCGACCACCGCGACACGTTGAGTGCTGCCCGCCATGAGGGCCGGGCACTCTATTGCGCCGCCCGGGACCCCTACACCCAGCCACGCCGCGTTGCTAGCATGGCCACACCGCCGCGGGGTGGAGCAGCCAGGTAGCTCGTCGGGCTCATAACCCGAAGGTCGCGGGTTCGAATCCCGCCCCCGCTATGGTCTCTCGGGCGACCGCGAGGTCGTCAAGGGACTTTCCGCTAAAGGCGCTCGACACGAGCGCCTTTAGTCGTACTTGACCAGCATTTCGGTCAAGTTCGATGCGGAGTCGAAAGGCGTCGAAGATGTCCCGTCGCAGTTCCGGTGCGGCGCCAGTCAGTGCCTTGGAGAGGTCCGGCAAGCCTTCCAGCACCGATAGTGCGTCTTCCGGATCGATTCCGTTGTTCGACGCGCCGCCCTCGAGATCGGCGAGCAGTCCACGCGCCTC
>JBKPOW010000180.1:0-8295 GCA_046733275.1 Actinomycetota bacterium | reverse complement strand
GCTGCGGATCGCGGTCGCCGGGCTCGAGTGCGGCCAGCCCCTCGCCGCGGTGCTCGCGAGCCTGCGCGAGCGCGTTCCGGGCAGCGAGATCGCCACGCTGTGCGCCTCGATCGAGCGCTCGCGCCGCCTCGGCTCGCCGCTCGCCGAGCAACTGCGCCGTCAGGCCGCCGCTCTGCGCCGCGACCAGCGGCGCGGGGTAGAGGAGCGAGCCGCCCGCGCCGCCCCCAAGATCCAACTGGTCGTCGCGCTGGTGCTCGTCCCTTCGGTCCTGCTGACGATCGCGGCGGCGCTGATCGCCAATGCCGACGTCCTGCTCAGCGGCTTCTAGCTACTCCAGCGACTCCTCCCGCCGCCCTAGGCGCTGCAACCGGGGTTGCGAATGGGGCTCTGTTTCGACTTGTGTTGCAAAGTGGGAGGAAGTGGGGTATTGTGGTCCGCGAGTTGAAGCCCAGGACCGGGGTGGTGAGGCTCCTCCCACCTCATCACTCCGGTCCCAACTCTCTTACAGGCCGCAGAAAGGAACCCACGGGGATGGCATTTCGGGGTCTCTACGAGCACAGCCTCGACTCCAAGGATCGCCTCACGGTTCCCTCTCGCTTCAGGGCCGCGCTGTCCGACGGCATCGTTCTCTCGAAGGGCTTCGATCCCTGCGTCTGGGTGCACACGACCGACGAGTTCGAGCAGCTCTCCGAGCGCTTCCTCTCGCCGCACAGCCCCTTCGGCAAGGACGCCCGCAGCCTGCGCCGTCGCTTCCACGGCGGCTCCTTCGACGAGAAGCTCGACTCCGCCGGCCGTATCCGCGTGCCCAAGCCGCTGATCGAGCACGCCGGCCTCGACGGCGCCTGCGTCGTGATCGGCGCCGGCGAGTACCTGGAGATCTGGAACGCCGAGGCCTGGGCGAAGCAGGAGGAGGAGCTCGACGCCTCCGCCCCCGAGATCGCCGAGGGCCTCGCCACCGGCGGAGCGGCTGCGTGAGATGCGCGCTCCCGCCGCGAACCTCGCCCTCGCCGACCGTGGCCGGCGCAGTCCAGCGGCCGGCGGCGCAACCCTTGTCTATATGCCCAGCGAGCACGAGCCAGTCCTAGCCGCCGAGCTGACCGACCTGATGGCTCCTCAGCCGGGCCAGATCGCGGTTGACTGCACCTTCGGTGGCGGCGGCCACGCGCGGCGGGTCGCCGCCGCGCTCGGCCCGGAGGGGACGCTGATCGGCATCGACCGCGATCCCGCCGCCGAGGCGCGCTTCGAGCGCTTCGCCGCAGAGGCGCCGTGCCGCACCCGTTTCCTCGGCCTCGACTTCTCGGCAGGGCTTCGCACCCTGCGCGGCGAAGGCATCCGCCCAGAGATGGTCTTCATGGACCTCGGCATGTCCTCGATGCAGGTTGACGCGATGGAGCGGGGGTTCTCTTATTCCTACGACGCGCCGCTCGACATGCGGATGGACACCCGCCAGGAGTTCAGCGCCGCCGACCTGGTCAACGAGTGGCCGGAGTCGCGGATCGCCCAGACGCTGCGGCGCTTCGGCGAGGAGCGCTACGCGGGCGGGATCGCGCGCGAGATCGTCAGGCGACGGCCGCTGCGCACCACCGCCGAGCTGGTCGACGCGGTCAAGGCGGGGATGCCGGCCTCGGCCCGGTTCGGCGGCGGCCACCCGGCCAAGCGCACCTTCCAGGGGCTCCGCATCGCCGTCAACGGCGAGCTCGACTCGCTCGACGACGCCCTGCCCACGGCCTGGTCGATGTTGCCGCTCGGGGGGCGCCTGGCGGCGATCTCCTTCCACTCGCTGGAGGACCGGCGGGTCAAGCGGTTCCTCGCCGACCGCGCGCGCGGCTGCGTCTGCCCGCCCGAGTTGCCGGTCTGCGTCTGCGGGCGCGAGCCCGAAGCGGAGCTGCTGACGCGGCGGGCGATCGCGCCGGGCGCGGACGAGGTCGCCTCGAACCCGCGCGCCAAATCCGCCCACCTGCGGGCCGCGATCAAGATCGCCGAGGCGCAGAGCGCCGGGAGCGCCGCCTGATGGCCGCCACGGCTACCGCCCGCACGGCACCCGTTCGCAGGCCGGCGCCGGTACGGCGCCCCGGCGGCCAGCTGATCCCGATCGCGGTCGGCACCGCCAGCGCGGTCCGCGCCCTACCCGACTCGAGCCTGATCGTGCGGCTGACCCGCGGCCGCGCCTGGATCGCCGTCCTCGGCGTCCTCCTCGTCGGGATCGTCGCCCTCAACGTCGTCACCCTCAGCTTGGCCGCGGGTGCCGGTCACGTCGACCAGAACATCCAGGCCCTCGACGAAGAGAACTCGGTGCTCCGTTACCGCGACGCGCAGAGGTCCGGCATCGAGCGGATCCGCAACGACGCCGCCGCCCTCGGCCTCAGCGCCGTCACCCTCGAACCGGCCGGCGCCGTGCGCGCCGATCCCGGCGACGTCGAGACCGCCGCCCTCCGCCTCGCCGCCGCCGAAGCGGCCTACTGAGGCGGCATGCGCACGATCGAGCGTAGGATCGGCCTCCTCTTTGCCGGCTTCCTGCTCTGCTTCCTCGTCGTCGTCGGACGCGCCTTCTGGCTGCAGGGGGTGCAGGGGGCCGAGCTCGCCTCCGAAGCCAGCTACCAGCAGACCGAGGTGGTCACGGTGCCGGGGTTGCGCGGCAGCCTGCTCGACCGCTTCGGCAACCCCCTCGCCGTCTCCGAAGACGCGAAGACGATCTACGCGACCCCGTACCAGGTGGAGAAGCCGCGGCAGGCGGCGGCAAAGCTCGCCTCGATCCTCGATCTCGACGAAGACGAGGTGTTGGAGAGCCTCACCGAGGACTCCGGCTTCGCTTACGTCGCCCGCAAGGTCGACCTACCCAGCGCGGCACGGGTCGCGCGGCTGGAGCTGGTGGGGATCGGCGAGCTGCCTGACAGCCGGCGCACCTACCCGCAGGGCGCGCTGGCCGCGCAGACGATCGGCGCGGTCGGCGACGAAGGCCAGGGCCTGACCGGCCTCGAGGCCGGCGAGGATGAGACCCTGCGCGGCGAGGACGGCGAACGGCGGATCGTCAAGGACGCGCTGGGCGAGCCGATCCGGCTGGAAACGGTGAGTGAGACCAGCGACGGCGAGGACCTGCGCCTGACGCTCGACCCGGCGATCCAGAAGGAGACCGAGCGGGTGCTCGCCGGCGTCGGCGAAACCTACGCGCCGCAGGGCGCCACGGCGATCGTGATGGACCCGCAGAGCTCGAAGCTGCTGGCGGTCGCCAACTGGCCGCCGGTCGACCCCTCCGACCTGTCGAGCGCCGATCCGGACGACCTGCTCAACCGCTCCACCGGCTTCACCTACGAGCCCGGCTCGACCTTCAAGGCGTTCACCGTCGCGGCGGCGCTGGAGGAGGGCCAGGTCACGCCCTCGAGCTACTTCACCCTGCCGCCGACGATCCAGGTTGCCGACCGCGTGATCGAGGAGTCGCACGCGCGCGGCACGGCGACGTTGTCGGTGGCCGAAATCCTCGCCCACTCCTCCAATGTCGGCGCGGTGACGATCGGCCTCGGCCTCGGCAGCGAGAAATTCAGCCGCTGGATCGAGCGGCTCGGCTTCGGCCGGCCGACCGGCGTCCCCTTCCCGGCCGAGGAGCAGGGCATCGTGCCCGAGCTTGAGGAGTACTCCGGGTCGACGATGGGCAACCTGCCGCTGGGGCAGGGCCTCTCGGTGACGCCGATGCAGATGGTGGCCGGCTACGCGGCGCTGGCCAACGGCGGCCTGCTGCGCCCCCCGCGCCTGATTGAGCGAGTCGGCGAGGAGTCGGTGCCGGCTCCGCCGGGCCGCCGCGTGATCGGCGCCGACGTCGCCGCCGAGGTGCGGACGATGCTCGAGGGGGTGCTGGCGCCAGGCGGCACGGCCTCCGAGGTGAGCGTCCCCGGCTACACGCTCGCCGGTAAGACCGGGACCTCGCAGGTGGCCGAAAACGGGACTTACTCGGAGACCAAGTACGTGGCGTCGTTCATCGGCTTCGCGCCGGCGCAGGACCCGCGCCTGCTGGTCGCGGTGATCGTCGACCAGCCGCAGGGCGAAATCTACGGCGGGTCGGTCGCGGCTCCCGCATTCGGTGAGATCGCCGCCTTCGCCCTGCCGTATCTCGGAGTGCCGCAGGAATAGCGGGACCCCGGCCTAGAATCGCCCGCGTGAGATTGGATGAGCTCGCGGCCGTAGCGGGGGGAGCCCGAATCGTCGGCGATCCCTCGGTCGAGATGGAGGAGCTTGCTTATGACAGTCGCCGGGTGCGGGCTGGGACGCTGTTCTTTTGCGTCCCCGGGGAGAAGGTCGATGGGCATGAGTTCGCCGGGGCCGCGATCGAGGCTGGGGCGGCGGCGCTGGTTGTGGAGCGGGAGCTTGGGGTTGACGTAGCGCAGGTCGTCGTGCCGGATGCGCGGGCGGCTATGGCGCCTATGGCGGCGCGGTTCTATGGGGAGCCGACTAAGGAGCTGAAGGTCGTCGGGATCACCGGGACGAATGGGAAGACGACCACGGCCTTTCTCCTGCGGGAGATCCTCGAGGCGGCTGGGATGCGGTGCGGGTTGCTGGGGACCGTGAAGCAGGTGGTGGGCGGGGCCGAGGAGGAGGTCGAGCGGACCACGCCGGAGGCGGTCGACCTGCAGGGGACGTTCCGCCGAATGGTCGACGGGGGGGACGTCGCGTGTGCGATGGAGGTCTCCTCCCATGCCCTGGCCCTGCACCGTTGCGACGCGATCGGGTTCGACGTCGCCCTGTTCACGAACCTGACTCAGGACCATCTCGACTTCCACGGCGACATGGAGGAGTACTTCGCCTCCAAGCGGCTGCTGTTCGAGATGGGGCCGGAGACCGCAGTGGTCAACGTGGACGACCCCTACGGGCGCAGGCTCGCCGGGGAATTCGAGTGCGTGACGTTTTCGACCGCGGGGGGCGATGCCGACCTCGTTGCGGGTGATGTCGGCCTCACCCCCCGCGGTGTGGAGTTCCGCGTCAACGACGTTTCCGTGCAGACCTGTCTGCCGGGCGATTTCAATGTCGCAAACGCTCTCGGCGCTTTTGCTGCCGCGATGTCATTGGGAATTGCCCGCGACCCCGCCGCGGAAGCGCTCTCCGAAGCGTCGGCGCCGCCCGGGCGATTCGAGCCGATCGACGAGGGCCAGGAATTCACCGTCCTCGTCGATTACGCCCACACGCCCGACTCGCTGGAGAACGTGCTGCGGGCGGCGCGACGGCTGGGGGAGGGGCGGGTGATCTCGGTCTTCGGTGCCGGCGGCGACCGCGACAAGGGCAAGCGGCCGCTGATGGGCCGGGCAGGGGCCGAGCTCTCCGACCTGGCGATCGTCACCTCCGACAACCCACGCTCCGAGGATCCGCAGCTGATCGTCACGGAAGTCGCGGCTGGGGGCAAGGAACTCGAACCCGGAGCGGAGAGGGCGGACGTGGAGGCGATTGTCGACCGCCGCGAGGCGATCGCCGCGGCCCTGTCGCGCGCGCGGCCCGGCGACACCGTGGTGATCGCCGGCAAGGGGCATGAGCAGGGGCAGGAGTTCGAGGGCGGGCGCAAGATCCCCTTCGACGATCGCGAGGTGGCGCGGGAGGAGCTGCGGCGGCTGCTGAACGAGGGCCGGCCGCCGGCCGCGCGGCCCGCATGAACCTCACGCCCGAGCAGATCGCGGCGGCGATGGGGGCGGAGATCGTCGCCCGCGGCGGCTCCGGCTCGCCCCGGCGCGCGGCGATCGACTCGGGTGAGGCCGGGGAGGGAGACCTCTTTTTCGGCCTGCGCGGCGAGCGTCGCGACGGTGGCGAGTTCGCCCCGGCGGCGATCGAGGCCGGGACTTGGGGGGCTGTGGTCGGGCCCCGGTGGGCGAAAGAGCTCGACGGCGCCTGGGTCTTCGCCGTCGACGACCCCCTGCGGGCGCTGCAGGCGCTCGCTACCGCCTGGCGCCGCGAGCTCGGCGTGCCCGTGGTCGGCATCACCGGCTCGGTCGGCAAGACCTCGGTCAAGGACATCGCCCGGGCGCTGCTGCCCGGCCGGGTGCACGCCAACCGCGAGAACCTCAACACCGAGATCGGCCTGCCGCTGACCGTGCTCGAGGCGCCCGCCGAAACCGACCTGCTGGTGCTGGAGATGGCGATGCGCGGCCCCGGTCAGATCGCCGAGCTGGCGGCGATCGCTGAGCCGCGGGTGGCGGTGATCACCAACGTCGGGCCCGTCCACGTCGAGCTGCTCGGCTCGGTCGAGGCGATCGCCGCGGCCAAGGCCGAGATCCTCGCCGCCCTGCCGGCCGACGGTACGGCGGTGGTGCCGGTGGATGCGGGCGAGCTGGAGCCCCACCTCGCGGCCGCGCCGCGCCTGCTTCGCTTCGGACCCGACGGCGACGTCGAGGCGGTCGAGCACCGAGTAAAAGACGGCGTCACCGAGGCGCTCGTCGCCACCCCCGCCGGCGAGGCCCGCTTCCACTTCCCCTTCGCCGAGGGCCACAACCTGACCAACGCCCTGGCCGCGATCGCCGCCGGGGTCGCCGCCGGCGCGGCCCCCGAGGAGATGGCCGATCGCGCTGCGAACATAGGCTTCTCCCGCTTCCGGGGCGAGCGCCTCGAGCTAGGCGAAGGGATCGTCCTGGTGAACGACTGCTACAACGCCAACCCGGTCTCGATGCGCGCGGCGCTCGACCACCTCGCCTCGCTCGCGGGAACGCGCCGCATCGCCGTGCTCGGCGAGATGGCCGAGCTCGGCCAGGACGCCCCCGCCTACCACCAAGAGGTCGGCCAGCACGCCCGCGCCGGGGGCGTCGACATGCTGATCGGCGTCGGCGAGCCGGCGCGCGAGTACGACCCCGACGAGCTCGTCGCCGACCCCGCCGAGGCCGCCGAGCTGCTCGCCGCCCAGCTCGAGCCCGGCGACGCGATCCTGGTCAAGGGCTCGCGCTCGGCCGGCCTCGAGGCCGTCGCGGAGACCCTGGTGGAGCTGCGCTGATGGGCGAGGTGCTGATCGCCGGCATGGCGGCGATGCTGATCTGCATCTTCCTCGGCCCCAAGTTCATCGAGTACCTGCGGGTGAAGGAGTTCGGCCAGCACATCCGCGAGGACGGCCCGCAGGAGCACCACGCCAAGGCCGGCACGCCGACGATGGGCGGCCTGATCGTCTTCGCCGCGATCTGCGTCCCCTACCTCGTCCTCTCCGAGCGCGACGCGCAGAGCCTCGCCGTCTTCGGCGTCGCCCTCGGCTGCGCCACGCTCGGCTTCGCCGACGACTTCACCAAGATCGTCAAGCGCCGCTCGCTCGGCCTCTCGGCGCGCTGGAAGCTGGTCTTCCAGCTTCTCCTCGCGCTCGTCCTCTGGTGGGTGGCGCGCCACTCGGTCGGACTCGAGCCGACGCTCTTCTTCCGCATCGGCGACGCCAGCCTCGACCTCGGCCCGGTCCTCTACTTCGTCCTCGTCTTCCTCGTCATCGCCGGCACCTCCAACGGGGTCAACCTGACCGACGGCCTCGACGGCCTCGCCGCCGGCTCCTGCGCGATCGTCCTCCTCGCCTACACGGCGATCTGCTTCGTCACCAACGAGCAGCAGAACCTGGCGCTGCTCTCCGCCTGCCTGGTCGGCGCCTGCGTCGGCTTCCTCTGGTTCAACGCCTTCCCCGCGTCCATATTCATGGGGGACACCGGCTCGCTCGGCCTCGGCGGCGCGATCGGCGCACTGGCGGTGATGACCCAGACCGAGGTGCTGCTGATCATCATCGGCGGCATCTTCGTGATCGAGGCGCTCTCGGTCGCCGCCCAGGTCTTCGCCTTCAAAGCCTTCCGTCGCCGCGTCCTCCTGATGGCGCCGCTGCACCACCACTTCGAGATGATGGCCTGGTCGGAGACGAAGATCATGCTGCGCTTCTGGATCATCGCCGCCGTCTGCTCCGGCATCGGCTTCACCCTCTACCAGCAGTCGATCGGCCGTTAGGGAACATCTGTTCGTCTGCGTAGAATCGGCAAGCAGTGGCTGCCTCTGAGCGGATCGTCATCTCCGGTGCGCGCGAGCACAACCTGAAGGACGTCGACGTCGTGCTGCCCCGCGACGCGCTGATCGTGATCACCGGGCTCTCGGGCTCGGGCAAGTCGAGCCTCGCCTTCGACACGATCTACGCCGAGGGGCAGCGGCGCTACGTCGAGTCGCTCTCGGCCTACGCCCGCCAGTTCCTCGGCCTGATGGAGAAGCCCGACGTCGACTCGATCGAGGGGCTCTCGCCGGCGATCTCGATCGACCAGAAGACGACCTCGCGCAACCCGCGCTCGACCGTGGGGACGGTGACCGAGATCTACGACTACC
>JBKPOW010000179.1:0-2562 GCA_046733275.1 Actinomycetota bacterium | reverse complement strand
GGCGGGAACTCCTCGCGAAGGCGAGCCCGACGGGCCGGACCCCACGCCCCCCGAGATAGCCCGAGCCCACCACGGGTCTCTGTCCCACGAAGAGCGTCTCGTCGTCGAGGAGATGTTGAAGTCGGGACAGCTGCCCTGCCTCGTCGCGACGAGCTCCCTCGAGCTGGGCATCGACATGGGCGCAGTCGACCTCGTGATCCAGGTCGAGTCGCCGAAGTCGGTCAGCCGCGGCCTGCAGCGGGTGGGCCGCGCCGGCCACTCCCTGGGCGAGGTCTCGCGCGGCCGCATCTTCCCCAAGTTCCGCGCCGACCTGCTCGAGTGCGCCGTCGTCGCTCGCCGCATGCGCGAAGGCGCGATCGAGGAGACGGTGATCCCGCAGAACCCGCTCGACGTGCTCGCCCAGCACCTCGTCTCGATGGCGGCGCTCGACGAGTGGGAGGTCGACGAGGTCGAGCGGCTGGTCACCGCTACCGAGCCCTTCGGCGAGCTCTCGCGCGAACAGCTCGAGAACGTGCTCGACATGCTCGACGGCCGCTACCCGTCGGACCGCTTCGCCGAGCTGCGACCGCGGATCGTCTGGGACCGCACCCGCGGCACGGTCCATGGCCGCAAAGGCGCGCGCCAGCTGGTCGTCACCAACGCCGGCACGATCCCCGACCGCGGCCTCTACGGCGTCCACCTGCCCGACGGCCGCCGCGTCGGCGAGCTCGACGAGGAGATGGTCTACGAGGCGCGCCCTGGCCAGACTTTCCTGCTCGGCGCGACGACCTGGCGGATCGAGGAGATCACCCGCGACCGCGTGATCGTCACCCCAGCGCCCGGCCTGCCCGGCGCCGTGCCCTTCTGGAAGGGCGACGGGATCGGCCGCCCGGCCGAGCTGGGCCGGGCGATCGGCGCCTTCTCGCGCGAGGCGGTCTCGCGAGATCCGAAGGAGCTGGCGGTGGAGTACGACCTCGACCGCCGCGCCGCCGAGAACCTCGTCGCCTACCTGCGCGAGCAGCAGGCGGCGACCCGCGTCGTCCCCTCCGACGAGACGATCGTGGTCGAGCGCTTCCGCGACGAGATCGGCGACTGGCGCCTCTGCGTGCTCTCGCCCTTCGGCGGCCGCGTCCATTCCGCCTGGGGCCTGGCTTTGGGGCAGAAGATCCGCGAGGAGCTCGAGCTCGAGGCGGACGCGATCTGGTCCGACGACGGCATCGTCATCCACCTGCCCGACGCCGACGACCCGCCGCCCGCCGACCTCGTCCTGGTCGAGCCCGACGAGCTCGAGGACCTGGTCGTGCGCGAGCTCTCCGGCTCTGCCCTCTTCGGCGCCCGCTTCCGCGAGAACGCTTCGCGCTCACTGCTGATCCCGCGCGCCTACCCGGGCAAGCGCACGCCGCTTTGGCAGCAGCGGCTGAAGTCGCAGAGCCTGCTCGAGGTCGCCCGCGACTTCCCCCGCTTTCCGGTGATCCTCGAGACCTACCGCGAGTGCCTCCGCGACGTCCTCGACCTTCCCTCGCTGCGGCAGATCCTCACCGACCTGCACTCGCGCAAGCTCGGCCTGGTCGAGGTCGAGACGCCTACCGCCTCACCCTTCGCCTCCTCGCTGCTCTTCGACTACGTCGCCACCTACATGTACGAGGGGGACACGCCGAGCGCCGAGCGCCGCGCCGCCGCGCTCGCTCTCGACCGGGACCTGCTGCGCGAGCTGCTCGGCCAGGAGGAGCTGCGCGAGCTGATCGACCCGGCGGCGCTGGAAGAGGTGGAGGCGCAGCTGCAGCACCGCACCGAGGCCGGCCGCGCCGACGACCGCGACGCGCTACAGCAGGTCCTGCGCAACGTCGGCGACCTGACCGCCGAGGAGTGCGCCGAGCGGGTGAGCGAGGGCTACTCCGCCGCCTCGATGCTGGAGAAGCTGGTCGCCGAGCGCCGCGTCGCCCTCGTCCGCGTCGCCGGCGAGGAGCGCTACATCGCCGGCGAGGACGCCGGCCTCTACCGCGACGCGCTCGGCGTGCCGCCGCCCCCCGGGCTGCCGGAGAGCTTCCTCGAGGACCACCCCGACGCGATGCGGGCGCTGGTCCGCCGCTACGCGCGCACCCACGGCCCCTTCCCGACCGCCCAGCTCGCCGCCCGCTACGGCGTCGACCCGACGCCGGCGCTGCGCGAGCTGGAGCGCGAAGGCGCGCTGGTGCGCGGCGAGCTGCTGCCCGGCGGCAGTGAGCGCGAGTGGTGCGACTCCGACGTGCTGCGCCGCGTGCGCCGCGCCAGCCTCGCCCACCTGCGGCGCGAGGTCGAGGCAGCCGACCAGCGCGAGCTCGCCCGCTTCGTCCCCAGCTGGCAGAACGTCGACACCCACCGCCCCGGCGGGGCGGGACCGGACCGCCTCCGCGAGGCACTGGTCCCGCTGCAGGGCGTGGCCTTGACCCCCGAGGTGTGGGAGCGCGACGTGCTGCCACGCCGGCTGGGCAGCTACAGCCCAAGCTGGCTCGATGAGCTCTGCACGAGTGGCGAGGTGACCTGGATCGGCGCCGGGCCGCTGGGCCGCAGCGACGGGCGGGTGGCGCTGTACTTCCGCGAGGA
>JBKPOW010000178.1:0-4857 GCA_046733275.1 Actinomycetota bacterium | reverse complement strand
CCTCGACGATCGTGCGCTCCTCGTGACTCAGGGAGCCATGGTGAGCGCGGGCAATTTCAACGGGGGCGGATGGGTCGGGTCCGTCGGGCCGGCTTTCGCCGGGAGTTCCCAACGGACCCGACCCATCCGCCCCAACCGCGTTCGCCCCCGCATGCTCGGTGGCCGGCAGCTCCTGTTCGCCTTCGCCATTGGCGAGCTCGTTGAGGCGCTTGGCCAGGCGCTCGGCGGCGCGGCGGTTGTTGACGAAGATGATCGTCGAGTTGTGCTCTTGGACGAGCCTCAGAAGCTCGGGGTAGATCGCGGGCCAGATCGAGCGGACGTGGGCCAGGGGCTCCCCCTCGGTCGGGTTGCCGTCGGCGTTGGGAAAGCTGGGAGCGCCCGGTTCGCTCATGTCCTCCACCGGCACGACGATCTCCAGATCAAGCTCCTTCGCAACCCCCGCATCGACGATCTCGCAAGCTCTCTTAGGCCCGACGAGGAACTTCGCGATCCGCTCCAAGGGCCGCTGCGTTGCCGAAAGACCGATGCGCTGGAGAGATTCAGCTTCAGTGAAATCCTCGAGGCGCTCGAGCGTCAAGGCGAGGTGGCTGCCCCGCTTGCTCTGGGCCACCGCATGAATCTCGTCGACGATCACCGCTTCGGTGGAAGTGAGGATCTCGCGCGCGCCTGAGGAGAGGATCAGGTAGAGCGACTCCGGGGTGGTGATGAGGATGTCGGGCGGCGATTTGCGCATATCGCGCCGCTCTTTCTGCGAGGTGTCGCCGGTGCGCAGGCCGACGGAGATGTCGGCGCCGATGCCGCGCAGCGGCGCCCGCAGGTTGCGCTCGATGTCGTAGGAGAGCGCCTTCAGCGGCGAGACGTAGACCAGCTTCACTCCCTGCCCCAGCTCCGCCGTGCGCGCCAGCTTGTCGATCCCCCAGAGGAACGCCGCCAGCGTCTTGCCGGAGCCGGTGGGGGCGCAGATCAGGGCGTTGGCGCCGCCGGAGATCGCCGCCCAGCCGCCTGCCTGGGCGGGCGTGGGGCCCTCAAAGGAGGACTCGAACCAGCGCCTGACCTCAGGGCTGAAAGGCGCCAGCGGATCGGGCTTCGCGCTTGCTTTCGGGCGGGTGCTCAACCCACCGATCTTACGCGGCCGCGGGCGCTAGCCGGCAACTCCGCCGGCGAACCCGACGTATGCGCGCCAGGCGGGCTTCGGTTTGAAGCCTTCGCCGAAGAGGCCGGAGCCGCCGCAGAAGTTGCAGAGGCCGGCGTAATCGTTGATCGAGAACCAGTAGATCCGCTGCACGCGCCATTTGCGCTGGTTGTCGCGGAAGAGGCGGAAGGCTCCCCTCAATTCCCGCGCCTGCCCCTGCAGGCCTTTGGCGAAGCTGTTGTTGCGCTGGAACGGTTCGGAGCTCCAGGTCATCTCCGTCATCCAGAGCCCCTTGCGAATGTCGCCGTGGACCTTCAGCACGCTGCGCACTTCTTCGATCCGCGCCGGCAGGTTCTTCCAGCTGCCGGTGTAGGGGTGCAGGGCCACGCCCTGGAACTTCGACTTGATCCCGGGGTTGCTCGCGTACATCTGGTCGAGAAAGTCGGCGGCGAAGTAGGCCTGCGGCGGTCGCTTGCGGAAAGTCGCCTCGATCGGACGGGAGAAGAGGCCGCCGAGGATCACCTGAGCCCCCCGGTCGACCGCTTTGATCGTGCTCGAGGTGAGCTTCACCAGGCGGCCGTATTCGGCCGGGTTGGGCCGCGCGACGAAGTACTTGAAGTTGGGCTCGTTCCAGACCTGCCAGGCGCGCACCGGCTTCACCGGCAGGCCTGGGTTCTCGGCCCAGAAGCTGCCGCCCGGCCCGTAGCGCAGCACAGCTTCCCTGACGAACCGCGTCCATCCCGCCCGCTGCGCACCGGTGCGGATGGGCAGGAAGGCGGGGCTGCCGAAGCGCCGGTCGACCGGCACCGCCCAGCTCGGCGCCGTCGAGAGGAAGGGAAGGGGCTCGATCCCGGCGGCGACGGCCACGGTGATGAAGGCATCGGCGCTGGACCACTCGAACGCCCCTTCCTGCGTCGGTTGGGCCGAGGTCCAGGAGATCGGCACGCGGATGCTGTCGACGCCACCGCGCTTCAGTCGCTGCAGCTGTTCGATCGTCGGCGTTCCCTGAGGCACGACGCCCCAGAACTTGCCCGGCACGGCCAGGGCTGAGGGGGCCGCCGCCAGCAGGCCGCAGGCGACGATCGCCATCGCGGCGAACCAGAGACGAGCCCCCCGCGAGGGGCTGAGCGGTCGCTCGAGCATGCGGCTAGCTCGCCTTGGGCGACGCTGGAGAATCGGCCGGGCCGGCCTCGCCGGCGCGACGACGCTTTGCCACCAGGTAGGCGATCGAGCCGGCGGCGAGAACGGCGATCAGGATCAGGATCGGCACCAGCGGCGAGCCGCCGTCGTCCGTGCCAGGCGCGCTGCCGCTGACGGGCACGCCGGAGGCTTCGTCGGCCGCGTTCTCGCCCTTGCCTCGCTGCTCCCCGGTGGAATTCCCGGTGCCCGACCGGTCGGCCTTCGAGGACGGATTGCCCGTGCCGCCGCCGTTTGCGCCGGCGGAGCCGCTCTCCTGGGCCTTGGAGTCTTCGGCGCCGGAGCCGATGCCGCTGGTCGAGGAGGAACCGCCGGAGAGATTCGATTCACTGGGCGGCTTGCCGGTTGCCGTCTGCGGGGCATCCTCATACTGGTAGCCCGCCGAGGACGCCGAAGCGAGCGCCGGCAGGCAGCAGAATGCGAGCAGAGCAAGCGTTGACAGAGCGAGTATCGAGCGGCCCGAGCGGCGTGCCGGACCTTGGCGCGTCCCAAACATGGCGCGCAAGGTTAGAGGAAAGCGCGGCGTTACTCGCCCCCGTCCTGCTGATCGGCGGCTTGGCCATTGCCGGGGGCGGATATGAGCTGGTCCCGCGTCACGTCGCCGCCCTGGGCGCGTGGCTGCTCGTGGTCGCGCTGATCCTGCTCGGCGCCGGCGCACGAGTGGTCTTGGACAGGCCCTTTTACCGGGCTGCCGGCCTGATCGGATGTCTTTCCCTGCTGGCTGCAATTTCATCCCTTTGGTCGGGGTCGGTCGAGCTGAGCGTGATCGAGATGGACAGGGCGCTGGCCTATCTGGGCTTCTTCCTAGCCACCTTCCTTCTCGCCCAAACCGAGAAAGGACGCCAACGTTTCGCTGAAGGGCTCGCGATCGCCCTTGCGCTCGTCGCCCTGCTGGCTCTGGCGAGCCGACTGCTGCCCGATCTGTTCGAGGTCGGCGATTCCTTCCTCACCACCCCCCGCCTCGCCTACCCGCTCGGCTACTGGAACGCGAACGGCGCCGCCTTCGGGATCGCGGTCGCCCTCCTGCTCTGGACCAGCCGGCAAGCCGCCTGGGCCGCCCTGCGCTGGCTCTCGCTGGCCGCCCTGCCGGCGGTCCTGTTGGCGCTCTACTTCACCTACTCGCGCGGCGGCCTGCTGGCCCTGACGATCGCCGCCGGTTGCCTGATTGCCCTCTCCCGCGACCGCCTCTGGCTGCTGGCGACGCTGGCGATAGGCGCTCTCGGCGCGCTGCCCGCGGTGCTCGCCGTACAGGCCCGCCGCGACCTCGCCGACAACCTCGGCAGCCAGGCCGCGGCTGACCAAGGAGTGACGGTGCTGCTGATCCTGCTGGCCGGGGTGGGCCTTGCCCTGGCGCTCTTCGCGGCGCTGCGCTGGGTTGAGCGAAGGGGTGGTCGGATGACGGATCGGGCACTGGAGCTCTCGCGCAACCCGGCGTTGCTGCGCGGCGCCGCGGCGGTGCTCGCGCTCGTCGCGATTGGCCTGGCGATCGCGGTTGGCGGCCGTGCCTCGGACCAGTTCTCCAGCTCCGACGTCCAGTTTCCCGATCGTCCCGAGCAGCACTTCTCCGACTTCGGCGGCGCCGGCCGCCACGACTTCTTTCGCGTCGCGACCGATGCCTTCGGCGAAAAGCCGGTGCTCGGCACCGGCGCCGGCACCTACGAGTTCTCCTGGGAGAGCGATCGCTCGATCGCCCTGCCCGTCCACGACGCCCATTCGCTCTACCTCGAGGCGTTCGCCGAGCTGGGGATCGCCGGCGGTCTACTCGTCCTCGCCCTGGTAGGGGTGCTGCTCTGGACCGGCTTCAGCGCCTGGCGCGCCGCCTCTCACCCGCGCCGCGACCGCTACGCCGCCCTCTTCGCCTCAATCCTCGCCTTCGCCGTCGTCGCCGGCTTCGACTGGTTCTGGGAGATCGCGGCGCTCGGCGCCGTCTTCTTCCTCGCCTCCGGCGTGCTGGTGGCGGCCCGCTGCGCCCAGCTGGCCCCGCCCCTGGACCGCCGCAGCGAAGCCACCGCCGAAGAGCGGCGCTTCGGCCTCGCCGTCGCCGGCCTGGCGGCCGGCTGGATCGCCGCGGTCGCCCTGATCGGCCCGCTCCTCGTCGACCGCGAGATCGACGCCAGCCAGGACGCGGCCGCCGCCGGCGACGTCGCCTCCGCCGTCAACCACGCCGAGACGGCGCGCTCGATCGAGCCCTTCGCCGCCTCTCCCTACGTCCAGCTCGGCCTGCTGGCCGAGTTGGAGGGCGATTACGGCACCGCCCGCGAGCGCTTCACGCAAGCGATCGACCGAGAGGACCGGAACTGGCAGCTCTACTACCTACGCTCTAGAGTCGAGGCAGAGGCCGGCGACGAGGCAGCCGCCCGAGCCGATCTCGCCGAGGCCCGCCGACTGAACCCGCTGGAGGCGTGCCTCCGCGGCGAACCGAGCTGTGGGTGACCCGACGATGACGAGCAAGGCGCAGGAGACCGCAACACGCAGGGACTCCCCGGCGCAGCCGCCGGGACCCCAGCCCGCCGGGGGCAGGACGGGCG
>JBKPOW010000177.1:0-13752 GCA_046733275.1 Actinomycetota bacterium | reverse complement strand
GCTCCCACCCGACCTGCGCGGCACGGCGTCGCATGTGACCTTCGACTCGCTCCCGGGCGTCCCCCTCTACCGCGCCGACCGCGAGGCCGCGGCGGAGATCTCGAACAAGACGGTCCACGGCGTTGGCCATCTGTCCTGGGTGGACCTCGGGGAGGGCTGCTTCGAGGGTCGGCTGGCCGTCTACGTCAAGCCCCGCGGCACCTTCGGCAGTGCCTACATGGCTCTGATCAAGCCGCTTCGGTACTGGATCGTGTATCCGGCGCTGATGCGCCAGATGGACCGGGCCTGGGCTGAAAGGTAAAGCTGCGCCGCCGGCTCGGCGGCCGTCGGCCGGTCAAGGCGAGCCGAGGTCGGCGGCCGCTTCGGAGGGATTGCCCGCCTCGCCCTCGTCCTCCCATTCGGCGGGCTTGCCGAGGCTGGCGCTCTTGACCACCTTGAGGCCGAGCATCGCGCACTTCATCCGCGTCGCCGAGATATCGATGCCGAGCAGGTCGAGCACCTCCTCTTTGGGCAGCGTCAGCAGCTCCTCGCGCGTCCTGCCAACCAGCTCGTCGGTCAGCAGCGAGGTCGCCGCCGTGGAGATCGCGCAGCCCTTGCCCTCGAAGGCGACCTCGGCCACGCGTCCCTCCTCGTCGAGCCGCATCGTCACGTGCTGCTCGTCGCCGCAGAAGGGGTTGTTGTCCTCGAACTCGAGGTCGGGGTCCGCCAAACGACCGAAGTTGTGCGGCCGCTTGTAGTGCTCGAGGATCTGCTCTCGGTAGAGCTCGTCCATCAGAGGCCGAAGACCTTGCGGGCGTCGTGGAGGCCCTCGACCAGGCGGTCGATCTCCTCCGGGGTGGTGTAGACGCCGAAGCTGGCGCGGGCGGTGGCGGCGATGCCGAGGCGGTCCATCAGCGGCTGGGCACAGTGGTGGCCGGCGCGGACGGCGACGCCGTGGCGATCGAGGATCTCGGAGACGTCGTGGGCGTGGACTCCCTCCAGCTCGAAGGAGACGGGGCCGAGCCGCTCCGGGTCGGGCCCCGGGCCGAAGACGCGCAGGCCGGGCACCTCCGTCAGCCGCTCCAGCGTGTAGTCGGCGATCTCGCGCTCGTGATCGCGCACGGCCTTCATGCCGAGGGCGTCGAGCCAGCGCAGCGCCGAGGCCATGCCGATCGCCTGGGCGATCGCGGGGGTGCCCGCCTCGAAGCGGGCGGGGGGGTCGGCGTAGGTCGTCCCGCCCTTGGTCACCTTGCGGATCATCGAGCCGCCGCCGAGGAAGGGTGGCATCTCGCGCAGCAGGTCGAGCTTCGTCCAGAGGGCGCCGATCCCGGTCGGCGCGTAGAGCTTGTGGCCGGTCAGCGCGTAGAAGTCGACCCCCAGCTCGGCGACGTCGAGCGGCAGCTTCGGCGCCGCCTGGGCGCCGTCGGCCAGCACCAGCGCGCCGGCCTCGTGGGCGAGGCGGGCGATCTCGGCGAGCGGGTTCTCCGTGCCGAGCACGTTGGAGACGTGGGCGATGGCGACCAGCTTCGGCCCGCGTTCGAGCAGCGCCGTGTAGGCGTCCATCTCGAGTAGGCCGTCCTCGCCCACCGGCACCCAATCGACCTCGGCGCCGACCCGCTCGGCCAGCTGCTGCCAGGGGACGATGTTGGAGTGGTGCTCCATCTCGGTCAGCACGACGCGATCGCCGGCGCCGACGTTGGCCTCGCCCCACGTCCGCGCGACGAGGTTGATCGCCTCGGTCGCGTTGCGGACGAAGGTCAGCTCGCGCCGGTCGGCGGCGCCGAGGTGGTCGGCGACGGTCGCCCGCGCCCCCTCGTAGGCCGCGGTGGCCTCGGCGGAGAGCGTGTGCGAGCCGCGGTGGACGTTGGAGTGGTGGGTGCGCTCGTAGCGGTCGACGGCCTGGATCGAGGCCAGCACCCGCTGGGCGCTGGCGCCGCTGTCGAGGTAGGCGACCGGGCGGCCGTGGACCTCGCGCTCGAGCGCCGGGAACGACGCGCGCACCTTCTCGATCGGGAAGGCCGACGCCGAGGTGGTCGTGGTCGGCTCCATCTTCCCGAGGCTAGGCGCTGGCGCCCGCCTCGACCTCCTCGCGGATCCAGCCGTAGCCCTTCTGCTCGAGCTGCTCGACCAGCTCGGGACCGCCCTCTTTGACGATCCGGCCCTCGAACATGACGTGGACCGAGTCGGGCTTGACCATGTGCAGGATGCGCTGGTAGTGGGTGATGATGAGCACGCCCATCTCGGGGCCGGCGAAGGTGTTGACCCCGTCGGCGACGACCCGCAGGGCGTCGATGTCGAGCCCGGAGTCGGTCTCGTCGAGCACCGCGATCTCGGGCCGCAGCAGCGCCAACTGCAGCAGCTCCATCCGCTTCTTCTCGCCGCCGGAGAAGCCGTCGTTGAGGTAGCGGCTGGAGAAGTCTTTGGGGATGTTCGCCAGCTCCATCGCCTCCTGGGCGACCTTGGCGAACTCTTTGATCTTGATCTCGCCTTCGCCGCGCGCCTCGCGGCGGGCGTTGAGGATCATCCGCAGGTACTTGCTGACCGAGACGCCGGGGATGGCGACCGGGTACTGGAAGGCCATGAAGAGGCCGGCGCGCGAGCGCTCGTCGGGGTCGGCCTCGGTCATCTCCTCGCCCTTGAAGACGATCGAGCCCTCGGTCACCTCGAGCGAGGGGTGGCCCATGATCGCGTTGGCGAGGGTCGACTTGCCCGACCCGTTCGGGCCCATCAGCGCGTGCACCTTGCCCTTCTCGACGTCGAGGTCGAGACCGCGGAGGATCTCCTTGCCCTCAGCGCTGACGTGCAGGTTGCGTATCTCCAGCTCAGCCAATTTCACTCCGTTCGTGGGTGGATTCTGTGATGACCAGGAATCAAGCGGCGCTGCCGACCGCCGCCTTCTCGGCGACGCCGCCCGAGAACTCGACCAGCTCCTCCAGCGTGGTGCCGGCGAGGGCCCGGGTGACGCCGCCCTGCACCCTGGTCCAGAGCAGCTTCGTCGCGCAGGCGCGGTCGCCGTCGCTCTCGTGCGAGCAGAGGACCTTTCCCTCCGGCGTCTCGTGGAAGCACTCCATCGGCGCGATCTGCCCTTCAAGCGCCTCGACCACTTCGTCGAGGGTTATCTCCGCGGCCGGCTTGGCCAGCCGGTAGCCGCCGTGGGCGCCGCGGGTCGAGGTGACCAGACCGGCGTTGCGCAGCTTGGCGACCAGGTGCTCGAGGTAGGAGAGCGGCAGCCGCTCCGCCTCGGCGACGGCGCTGAGGGAGACCGGGGACGATCCCGGCTGACGGCCCAGCTCGACCATCAGGCGGACCCCATACTCGGCTTTCGTCGAGAACAGCATGCCTAAATCCTACTGAAGCGGTCGGTTATGCGGACGCGGGGCGGGCGGTCGCTCAGGCCGAGACGGGCTCGGTCGCCTCTTGCCCCAGCTCGACGTGGGCCCTGCTGTCGCGGCTGCTGATCAGGACGAGGGTGAGGACGAACCCGAGCGCGGCGATCGCCGCGCCGCCGAGGAAGGCGACCTGGAAGCCATCGTTGAGCGCCTCGAGCGGAGCCTGGCCGCCGCCAGAGAGCAGGTCCTCGGTGTGCGACGTCGCGATCGTCGAGAGCACCGCCAGCCCCAGCGCGCCGCCGATCTGCTGCGAGGTGTTGATCAGGCCGCTGGCCAGGCCCGCCTCGGTCTCCTCGACCCCGGACACGGCGGCGATCGTCGTCGTGACGAAGGCGAAGCCGAGCCCGGCGGCGGCGAACAGCGACGGCCCGAGGATGTCGGTGAGGAAGCCGCCGCCGACCGAGACGCGGCTGAACCAGACCAGGCCGACGAAGATGAAGACCAGGCCCGCGGCGAGCACCGGCTTGTAGCCGACCTTGGTGACGAGCTGGGAGGCGATCGCCGCCGTCGCCATGATCGTCACCGCCAGCGGCAGGTAGGAGAGGCCGGCGTGGATCGGGCTGTAGCCGAGCACCTGCTGCATGTAGAGCGAGATGAAGAAGAACATCGAGAAGAGCGAGGCGCCGACCAGCAGGCCGACTACGTTGGCGCCGGTCAGCGTCCTGATGCGGAAGATCGAGAAGGGCACCAAAGGCTTCGCCGTGCGCAGCTCGATCGCGACGAAGGCGGCGAGCAGCGCCAGCGAGAGGCCGATCAGGCCGATCGTCTGGGCCGAGCCCCAGCCGACGTCGGTGGCGTCGATCACGGCGTAGACGAGGATCGAGAGCGCGGCGGTCACCGTCACCGCGCCGGCGACGTCGAAGGCGCGGGTCTCGTGTTCGGCCCGGCTCTCGGCGATCAGCCTGGGGGAGAGGGCGAGGGCGATCAGGGCGACCGGCACGTTCACCCAGAGCACCCACTCCCAGCCGAGCCCGTCGGTGAGGATGCCGCCGAGGAGGACACCGGCGGCGCCGCCGGAGCCGGCGACCGCGCCCCAGACGCCGAGGGCCTTGTTGCGCTCGGCGCCGTCGTTGAAGGTGGTGGTGACGATCGAGAGGGCGGCGGGGGAGATGATCGCCGCGCCGAGGCCCTGCGCCGCCCGCGCCGCGATCAGCTGCCCTTCGGTCGCGGCGAAGCCGGCGAGCAGCGAGGCGACGGCGACGAGCAGCAGGCCCGCCATGAAGACGCGGCGGCGGCCGAGCAGGTCGGCGGTGCGCCCGCCGAGCAGGAGGAAGCCGCCGAAGGTGAGCACGTAGGCGTTGACGACCCAGGGCAGGTTCTCCTGGGAGAACTCGAGCGCCTCACCGATCGAGGGCAGGGCGACGTTGACGATCGAGGCGTCGAGGACGACGACGAACTGGGCCGAGCAGAGCAGGACCAGCGCCTGCCAGCGTTTCTCGCGATAGTCGTTCAGGGCTCGATCAGTCCTCGGCGGATCGCATAGCGCACCAGCTCCACTCGGTCTCGCATGCCGAGCTTACGCATCGCGTTGGCCCGGTGGTTCTCCACCGTCTTCTCGGAGAGGTGGAGTATCTCGGCGATCTCCTTGGTCGTGTTGGCCTCGGCGACGAGCTTGACCACCTCCTGCTCGCGCGGCGTCAGCTCCTCCTGCGCCGGCGGCCGGGGGAAGCGCTCGCCGCGCTCGACCGCGCGGATCGCCGCGACCAGGTCGGCGTCGGCCTGCGTCTTCAGCACGTAGCCCGACGCGCCCGCTTCCAGCGCTTCCGCCAGGTAGCCCTCGTCGTCGTGCATCGAGAGGATCAGCACCGAGACGTCCGGCGCCTGCGCCTTGATCTCCCGCGTCGCCTGCAGGCCGGTCAGCTTCGGCATCTTCACGTCGAGGATCGCCAAGTCCGGCCGCTCGCGGATCGCCAACTCGCGCGCCTCGGCCCCGTCGGCCGCCTCGGCGACGACCTCGATGTCGGGCTGTCGCTCGATCAGCAGCCGCAGCCCCGAGCGCACGATCCCGTGGTCGTCTGCGATCAAAACCCGCATAGAGCGAAGTCTCCCAGCTCGTCCCGGGGAAGAACCCCAACCCTTTGGCGACTTAGCCCCTGTATGGAGCGGAAAGTCGCAAGAGCCTTCAGTAGCGCTCACACCTTGCTGAGTGAGTTGAATCGACCATACTGCGCGAGATGACCCCGACCACCGTGCAGGCCTTTGCGGTGCTGATCCTGGGCATCGCGCCGGGATTTGCGGCGATACGTGGTTTCTCGCGACGGCGTTACAGGACGGTTCCAGACCGCGATCTCTACGCGCTTGCCGCGGCTGCCGTGGTCAGCGCGATCTGGCTCGGGGTGGTCTGGCTTGTGCTGCTCGAGTGGGGCAATCCGATCGAGGCATGGGGCCTCGTGCCGTATCGTCCGGCCCGCCTCGAGCAGCATGAGGCGGATGTCGTCATGCTCTTACTGGCGGTCATTTGCATCCCCTACCCAGTAGGCTCGCTCGCCGCCTTGGCAATGGACGGCATAGAAGACATCGCCAAATGGCCGCCGTTGTGGGGCGTCCTCGAAAAGACCGCCTTCTTCAAATCACCGACCGCGTGGGACAAGGCTTGGAGGAAGTACACGAGGGAGCAGGGCGCTGGCGAAGTCATCGTCCAGATGCAGGACGGTCTCATCGTGCGCGGCGGATTTGGCAGCAACTCTCAGGCCGATCTATCGCCGAACTCGCCGCAGCTCTACCTGGAGGATGGCTACGGATACCGCCTCGATGATAAAGGCGCCCCGGGTGAGGTCGAGGGCGAGGGGAACGCAGGCGTGTACCTACCCGGCGATCAGATCAACGCGATCTATTTCATTCCATCCGATCCCGTCACTTCACTTGCACCGGAAGGCATCGAGGTTGCGCTGGAGAAAGGTGAGGACGAATGATCCAGACCACTGTGCTGGTAGTTGAGCAACAAGCGGCGTATCATCTTGCCCGCAAGGGTAGGAGATAACGATGCCACGAGGATCAATAAGCGGCACCAAGAGCGCACCGAGAGTGTCGCCTCCTCCGGATTGGCCCAATCGGGTTCCGAAGACTTCCCAACCCAGCGAGGCTCGCGATCCCGGCGACCAAGACGACCAAGGTCGCAAGCGTGCCAAGAGATCTGATCGGGAGCGTAAGCAGTCCAAATACGCCCTTCGCACGAAGGGCGTTCGGGCTAAGATCGCTGATCTGATCAGTCCCGACTGAGCGGTATCGAGAGGCAGATCGTCGTGCCCTCGCCGGGGCGGGACTCGATCGTCAGCTCGGCGCCGACCAGCAGGGCGCGCTCGCGCATGCCGGCGATGCCGAGGCCGCGCTCGGACTGCTCGAAGGCGAAGCCGCGGCCGTCGTCGCGAACCTCCAGCTCGACGCCGTCGCCGTTGCGGCGGAGGAGGGTGTGGATCCGGTTTGCCTCGCTGTGCCGCGCCGCGTTGGTCAGCGCCTCCTGGGCCACGCGGTAGACGACCAACTGAACGTCGTCGTCGAGGCCGGAGAAGTCACCCTCGGTGGTGAGCCCCGCCTCCAGGCCTGGGCGCCGCACCTGCTCGACCTGCCCGGCGACCGCCGCCGCGAGGCCGAGGTCGTCGAGGGCGGTCGGCCGCAACTGCCTGGCCAGTGAGAGCAGCTCGCCCATCGCCTTGTTGGCCAGCGTTCGCGTCTCGGCGATCTGCGGCTCCAGCTCCGGTGGCGCCGCTTCGCGCACCGCCTCCAGCCGCAGCAGCAGCCCGGTCAGCGACTGGTTGACCTCGTCGTGCAGGTCGCGCGCGACCCGCCCGCGCTCCTCCTCCTGGGCGCGTAGGGCGGCACTGCCCGCCCGACGCCGCTCGGCTTCGAGGCGCCGCATCATGCGCAGGAAGGCGAGCTCGATCCGCGCCACCTCCTCGGTCTCGGCGATCCCGTCAATCGAGTCTGGCAGCAGCGGCCCGGGCCGGTTCAGGTCCACCTTCTCCATCTCCTCGATCAGGCCCTCCAGCGGCGCCAGCCGGCGCAGCGTGGCGACGAGCTGAAAGGCGAGCGCCGCCGCAACGGTCGCGAGCACGACAATGACCACGGTCGTCACAGGGCGACAATAGGGGTTGTCCCCTATGGCCGGATCGGGCGATCGGGGCAATACTTCGCAGGCTGCCGGGATCGGGCTGGCCAAACTCGGATAGGAGCGGATGCGATGACGACCACCAAGCAATCCACCTGGGGCGCGACCCTGCGGACGACGATCCTGCTGGCGTCCCTCTCCGGCCTGCTCGTCCTGATCGGCGCCCTGATCGGCGGTCCCAGCACGGCCGGCGTCTTCCTCTTCATCGCCCTGCTGATCAACCTTGGCTCCTACTTCTTCAGCGACAAATTGGCGCTGAAGATGGCCCGCGCCAAGCCGATCGACGAGTCCGAAGCGCCGCGTCTCTACCAGATCGTGCGCGAGCTGACGACCCGTGCCGGCCTGCCGATGCCGCGCCTCTACATGATCCCCCAGGAGCAGCCCAACGCCTTCGCCACCGGCCGCAACCCGAAGCACTCCGCGGTGGCCGTGACCGAGGGGATCACCAAGCTCCTCTCCGAGGACGAGCTGCGCGGCGTCCTCTCCCACGAGCTCGCCCACATCCAGCACCGAGACATCTTGATCCAGTCGGTCGCCTCGGCGATCGGCGCGGCGATCACCTACCTCGCCTACATGCTGATGTGGTTCGGCGGCGACGACGAGTCTCCGCTCAGCCTCGTCGCCTCGCTCGCGCTGGTCCTACTGGCGCCGATCGCCGCCTCGATCATCCAGCTCTCGATCTCGCGCCAGCGCGAGTACGCCGCCGACGCGGGGGGCGCCCAGATCTGCGGCAACCCCGAGTCGCTGGCCAGCGCCCTGCTGCGCCTCGAGCAGGGCGCACAGGCGATCCCGATGCAGGTCAACCAGGCGGCTGAGCCGCTCTACATTGTCAAGCCCTTCAAGAGCGGCGGCATCGCCGGCCTCTTCTCCACCCACCCCCCGATCGAGGAGCGCGTCAAGCGCCTCCGCCAGATGCGCCCGTCGTTGGGCTGATTGACCGGGACGTATTCAAGAACTACCCTGTACGTGTAACGGCATAGGCCGTTCGCGACTATGGCCAAGGCACGCGCCAGAACCCGATCCGCAGCGCCGAAGCGGCTTCCGCGCGGTCGCCACGCCCTCGCGCCCGACGAAGTCCTGCGCGACCAGCGCGAGCGGCTGATCGACGCCGTGCCGCGGGTTGTCGCCGAGCGCGGCTACGAAGCGATGTCGGTCGCCGACATCGTCAAGGCGGCGGCCGTCTCCCGCAACGCCTTCTACAAGAACTTCGCCGACAAGGCGGAGTGCTTCGCCGCGGCTCACGACGTCGGCCACGAACGGCTTTTCGAGGTGCTCGTCCAACGCTGTGATGCCGAGGCGACGATCGAAGCCAGGGCGGAGGCCTCGCTGGCCGCGGCGCTCGACGCGATGGCCTCCGATCCCGAGATGGCGCGTCTGCTCTTCGTCGAGGCGCCGGCGGCAGGGGAGGGGATAGCGCTTCGCTACCACGAGTGGCTAGGGCGCTACGGGACGCTGCTGCGCATGGCTGCCCCGGACCTCCCCCCCCAGTCGGTACCTGCACCAGAGGTCGAGGGTGTGATTGTCGGGGGCATCGCCTCCCGGGTCGGCAGCGAAATCCTGCACGGCCGGGCCAGGAAGCTGCGCGACCTCACCGCGCCGCTGGTCGAGTACGTGCTCGCCTTTTACCGGCTCAGCGAGCCTGGCCCGAAAGAGGGCAAGCTCGTCGCCTTCGAGCGCGATCAGCAGCTCGAAGAGCCCGCCGAGGCCCAGCGCAAACGCGCCAGCGCCTAGCCGCTCCCGCCGCTCGAGGTCTGCGCTTGGTGGAAGGCGAACGCACGCCTATCTGGGAACACATTGAGTTTCCACGGTTAGGGGAGACACACGAAATCCCTGCAAGTCATGCATGCGCATCAGCAATACCATGTGCGTATCTTGACAACATCGAACCATCGTGTTTACATGCCGCCACGTCTTCAATCAGGAACGTAGACGGTATGGCTGTAAGTGGCCATCTGCAGGAAGCACCACAGGGACAACGAGCCCGGGGAAGGCCGCCAAGGGAAGCGGCCGGCAGGGGCTAAGGACAAGGAGAGATATCGAGTGATCCGCCACGCGAAGGCAACCGTCGCCCTCTTGGCCACGCTTGTGGCTCTCCTTGCGCTGGGGGGGACGCAGGCGACGGCGATGCAGACCCACCCCCAAGGCCCAGACGCGGACCCAACCGGATCCCCGAACGGCTTCCAGCTGCTCTCGGGCCTCGCCTTCGATCCAACCGGCGAAGACCTCTACGCCTATGACCTGCAGGGCGCCGGATCGCCGATCGAATTCACCGCGGCCGCGCACGTCTTGAACGCATCAAGTCAACCGGCAACTTGGCAATCACAGCTGAGCGGCCAAAACACCCCCCAGGGGCAGATCGGCTTCTCCCAACCCGCTGACGTGGCGGTAGACGCATCGGGAACCGCATCACAAGGAAACGTCTATCTGACCGACGCCTCGGCAGGGGTTGTCGACGCGTTCGATCCAAACAACCAAAACCAGCTGCTCACCTCCTTCGGAGACACCGAAGGAGGTAGCGACGGGCAACTGCACGGCAACGCGAGCCAAATCGAAGGCTTCGGACAACCCTGCGGGCTCGCGGTCGATCAAGCGAACGGAGACCTCTACGTAGCCGACTCAACGAAGAACCGCATCTGGATCTTTACCTCCGAAGGCTCTTTCAAAGGAAAAGTCGCCGACTCCTCGCTGAACGGTCCCTGCGGCATCGCGCTCAACTCCTCAGGCGATCTCTACGTCGAGAACTCGATCGACGGCAAAGTGCTCCGCTTCAACCGCAGCGCTCCCGCCGATTACGAGTTCGCGGCAACCATCTACACCCCCAACCCCGAAGCGGGAGACCCCCCCGCGACAGACGTCGCGGTCGATTCCTCCAACGATCACCTCTACGTAGACGAGGGAAGCCGCGTCGGCCATTTCGACGATGCGGGCAATCTGATCGTGAACTTCGGGGAAGGGATCCTCTCCGGCAGCTCCGCCGGAATCGCAATAGACCCCGCGACCGGCGCCGTCTACGTCGCCGACAACAACGCGATCCACAGCTTCGGGGCGTTGATCACCCTTCCGGACCCGAGCACCGGTGATGTGGCGAACGTCGCCGAGACCACCGCGACGCTGCAAGGGGCGATCGATCCCGCAGGTGGTCCCGAAGCAGACTGCCACTTTGAATACGGGACCGACCAGAGCTACGGGCAGAGCGCTCCTTGTGAACCGGCGGGGCCATTCTCGACCGCAACCCCGGTAAGCGCAGACCTGAGCGGTCTGCAACCCGGAACCACCTACCACTACCGGATCGTCGGCTCCAACGTGGACGGCGAGCGGGTCGGGCAGGACCGGAGCTTCGCGACGCTCGGGCCGCCGTTGGTCTTCAACAACATGGTTGCCACCGACGTGACCACCGATGCGGCTGTGCTCCACGCCAACATCAACCCGTCAGGAGCGCCGACCGCCTACCGCTTCGAGTACGTCGAAGCGGCCGAGTTCGAAGTAAGCGGATTCGCCAACGCCGTCAAAGCTCCGCTGCCCGACGCCGAGCTGGGCGCTGGTACGAGCGTCATCGCCGTCAGCGAGGCGATCAACGGCCTGAAACCGGCGACCGGCTATCGCTACCGCGTCGTCGCCGAGAACGCCAGCGGCACCACCGCCGGCGACAGCAAGGAGTTCACGACCTTCGCCCCTCCGACTCAGGTCGTGCCAGGACAGTTCCCCGGCCAAGGGTTCCTTCCCGACGACCGTGCCTGGGAGATGGTCACCCCGCCGGATAAGAACGGTGGTTACGTCCGCGGCCTCGGAAACGCGAACGCGGTCTCAGAGGACGGCAACAGGCTGGGCTACGCGGCGCTCGGGAACTACGCCGACACGCAGGGCACGGGAGTCGCAGGGTCCACCCAGTACGTCGCCGTGCGAGGTGCTTCAGGCTGGACGTCCTACGCCGTCACGCCACGAGGGAACTATGGCTTTAGCCAAGCGCTCTCAGGGACGACTTTTTCCCACTACTCTTCCGACCTCACCCGGACCACGGTTTCGGCTTTCGACCTCGACTATGTCGACAACGACATACCGGAAGGCCTCCCTAACCTCTACCGGGGGGCCGTCGGAACGAGCGAGCTGTTGCCGGTGAGCAAGCCGTTGGCCGGTCCCGTTCCGTTGGGAGCCCGTGCCCGCTTCATCGACGGCTCGGCCAATTTCGACCACATCGTCTTCGCCAGCTCGGCCAAGCTGGTCTCCGCCGTGCCCGGCACGGAAACCCCTGTTCCCGACGGGGGGACCAAGATCTATGACTGGCACGAAGGAACGCTGACGGTCGCGGGCGTCCTGCCCGACGGGACGGTGCCGAGCCAGGGGGCGAATTCCATGATCACGGCCGATGGGCTAAGCAACCGCGGCACCGTCTCCCCCGACGGCTCGCGGATCCTCTTCCGCTCGCCGGCAAACGAACCGTCCCAGCTCTACATGCGAAAGGACGCGACCTCGACCGCGTGGATCTCCGAACCGGAGCTTCCCGGGCCGTCCTTCGAACCCGAAGACGTGCGCTTCGAGGTCGCATCGCCGACGGTCGAGAAGGTCGCCTTCTCGACGGAATCGCGGCTGACCGAAGAGGATCCGGGTGGTCCCGGCCACGCGGTCTATGTGTATACGGACTCGGACGATCCGGAAAACGAAACGAACCTCGAGTTCGTCGCCCGGGTCGAAGGTAAAGCCGCAGTCGACGGGATGAGCCCCGACGGTGGGGCCGGCGTTTTCTTTGACGAAAGTCTTGGACAGCTTTACAGGTGGGAAGGGGACAGCGTCCACCTTGTGACCAATGATGCCGAGGGCCTGAACTGGGGGCCGGTTCACAGATCCGTGGCGGAAATTAATCAATTTATCGGTGTCAACACGTCCACGGACGCGCGTCGCATCGCCTTTGTCTCGCAGAGACAGCTGACTGATAACGATCTCGGTGTGGTTAATTCCAGCCATGGCTCTTTCCCCTCCGCCGCGATCTATGTCTACGACACCGACACCGACGAGCTCCTCTGCGCGTCGTGCCCGCCGACGCACGCTGTCACCACCAGCAACGCCTCGATCACTCCGATGTCGAGGGACGAACCCTTCGGGATCAACGGCTCACAGGTGCCGAGATTCATGTCAGGCGACGGCCGCCTGGTGTTCTTCTCGACCGCCGACGCGCTCGTACCGGAAGACACCAACGGCAAGCAGGACGCCTATTCCTATGACGTCGAGACGCGCAAAGCCCACCTATTGTCATCCGGGCACTCCAACCGTGACAGCTGGTTCGCCGCGGTAAGCGCCGACGGCAGCAACGCGTTCATCCTCACCAACGAGCGTCTCACGGGCTGGGATCGCGACACCCTCAAGGACATGTATGTCGCCAGGGTCGGCGGCGGCCTGCCCGAGCCCCCTGTGCCCGGGCAGTCCTGCCAGGGGGACGCCTGCCAGCCGCCGCCGGTCGAGCTGAACGACCCGACTCCCGCCAGCGCGGCGCTCCACGCCCCCGGTCAGAGAACCAACAGGCACGGCCGTCCCCGCTGCCGAAAGCAGCGCGCAAAGGCGAAGAAGAGATGCGCCCGGCACAAAAGGCACAAACGGGCAGGCAAAGCGCCGAGCTCACGCGCCAAGCAAAGGAGCGGAAAGTGAGAAACACGGGAAAGGGGAGCGGTCTCTTGGCAGGAAGCATGATTAGGGTCGGGACGAGCGCGCTGATCGCAGCCTTCTTGGCCGCGCTCGCCTATGCGCCAACGGCATCAGCAGCGCGCGCGATCGAGGCAAAGGCGGTAATGCCCGACGCCGCCGAACCGGGCCATGAATTCCTGGTCGAATTCCAGCTGCTGAACGGCGGCCCGACCCCGCTTGAAGAGCCGATCCATTTCGAAGAGACGCTCTCGCCCGGTCTTCACTTCGCAGGCGAACCACCCTTCGAGCAATGCGACCAGAACGCCGCCGTCGTGACCTGCACCGTGGCGCCGGGGTTTATCTCCGGAGCCGCGCTCAACTTCGATCAACGCTTGGCAGTCGATCCCGGAGCCTCAGCAGACCAGGCGATCCACATGGGCATCGACGCCGGCGCGGCCGGGACCGAGGCGATCGACCAAGACATAGTCCTCGGGCCCCCGCTCCCCTACGGGATCGAGAAGTGGGAGGGGTCTTTCCTTGACCCCGAAGGCGAGACGCTTCGCCAAGCAGGAGCCTCGCCAGACCGGTTCGTGACCGAGCTCGCGGCGCCGCTTGAGTCGGCTGCGTTCTTTGAAGACACTGTCCTCTCGCTCGCCCCGCACGAGC
>JBKPOW010000176.1:0-2346 GCA_046733275.1 Actinomycetota bacterium | reverse complement strand
GCGCCGCGCAGCCGCGGCGCCGCGAGCAGGCCGAGGCGGGTGCGGCGCAGCAGCACGTCGGCGACGCAGCGCGCCTGCTCCAACCGCGCCGCGATCGCCACCTCGGCGAGCAGGTCGGGGCGGCCGGGGACGATCGGGGCGGCGAGCTTGGGCTGCTCCCGGGCGAGCTCGAGGACGTTGCGGGCGGCGTAGCCGTAGCGGAAGGCGAGCTGGGCGACGGCCTCCTTTCCCACGCCCGGCGGCGCCTCCAGCTCCTCCGGGCTGGCCTCCCTGCCCAGCGGCAGCTCGGCCGTGTGGCAGGCCGCCTCGCGCCCCTCCCGCTCGACCAGGCGGTCGACGGTCTGCTTGGCCATCCGCCGCCAGGTGGTTAGCTTGCCGCCGGTGATCGTCAGCATCCCCGACGAGGTCTCATAGAGCTCCGCTTTGCGCGAGATGTCGACCGACTTCTTCGGATCGCCGGTGGAGATCAGCGGCCGCACGCCGGCGTAGGCGCCGACCAGGTCCCCTTCGCCGAGCTCGATGCCGAAGAAGGCGTTGACGGCGTCGAGCAGGTACTCGACGTCGTCGGCGCCCGGACGCGGGTGGTCGATGTCGCCGTCGAAGTCGTTGTCGGTGGTGCCGATCAGAGTCCGCCCGTACCAAGGCAGGGCGAAGATGTGGCGGCCCGACCCGGCGGGGACGATGCAGGCGCCGCTGCCGGTCGAGAGCCGCTCGCGGTCGAGCAGGAGATGGGTGCCGCGGCTCGGCGCGATCCGCGGCACGTCCTCCTCCTCGACCACCTCGGGGCCGACCCGGTCGGCCCAGACGCCGGTGGCGTTGACGACGTTGTCGGCCTCAACCTCGAACCGTTCGCCCGAGTCGGCCTCGACTGCGGCGACGCCGACGGCGCGGCCGTCGCTGGTCAGCACCTCGCTCACCCCGGCGCCGTTCAGCATCACCGCGCCGAAGCGTTCGGCCTCGCCGAGGATGGTCAGCACCAGCCGCACATCGTCGGTCTGGCAGTCGTAGAAGAGATAGGCGTCATTGGGGTCGCGCGGCTCCAGCGACGGCACCAGCTCGAGCAGCTCCTCGCGGTCGATCGTGCGGTGCCGGTCCGGCGACCAGTAGTAGTCCTCGTCGGCGGCCTTGGAGGAGCGCATCTCGCGGCGGCTGCGGCCGACCCGCGTCGTCGCCATCACGTCGTACATGTTCAGCCCCATGCCGAGCTTGCGGTCGCGCCGCTCCTCGGCGAAGGAGGGCACGAGGAAGGGGGTCGGGTAGACCAGGTGCGGCGCCAGCTGCACCATCAGCTGGCGCTCGATCAGCGCCTCGCGGACCAGGCCGAGGTCGAGGTTCTGCAGGTAGCGCAGGCCGCCATGGACCATCTTCGAGGAGCGGCTGGAGGTGCCGACGGCGTAGTCGCCGCGCTCCAGCAGCGCCACCGAGTAGCCGCGCGAGGCGGCGTCGAAGGCGACGCCCGCCCCGGTGACGCCGCCACCGATGACGAGGACCTCGAAGCGCCGGCCGGCGATCTCCTCCAGGGCTGCGGCACGAGCGAGCATCGTCAATCGAGGTAGGTCGTGGTCCGCTCGACCGGGGGGCGCTCGGGCGGCTCCTTCTCCTGCCGCGGAGGGCCGAGGTGGAGGAGGCCGACGAAGCGCTCCCCGTCGGGGAGGTCGACGGCGGCGCGGCCCTCCGCCGAGCGCAGCAGCCCGGGCGTGCGCCAGTAGCCGGCGAGGCCCCTGGCGTGGGCGGCGAGGAGGACGATGTAGGAGGCGACGGCGGTGGCGTGCAGGTCCTCCTCGCGCTGGACGGGGTCTTCGGCGAGGACGCAGGAGACGACGACGAGGGTCGGGGCGCGGTCGAGCTTGGCGGCGCCCTCGGGCCCGGCCGCCTGCTTCAGCCGTTCGAGCGCCCGCGGGCCGACGACGCGGAAGCGCCAGGGCGCGGTCAGGTTGTGGTTCGGCGCCCAGCGCGCCAGCTCGAGCAGCTCCTCGATCTGCTCGCCGCTGAGCGGCTCCGGCCCGAAGGCCTTGTGCGTGCGGCGGGTCCGAATCGCCGTCTCGACGTCCACGGCGACCAACATAGCCGTGGGCCGCCGCCCGCGCGCCCCATGGGGTGCCTACCAGCTGAAGCGGCGACCGAGGAGGAGGACGCCGGCGAGGGCCAGGCTGGCGGTGGCGAGACCGATGGCGAGCGGGATCCAGGGCTCCGGGCCGGGGTTCTCGCCTGCCTCGAAGGGCGCGGCGGCCGGCTCGGCCGGGATGGCTTCGGCTCCCTCGCCCTCCGGCGCGGTGCCCGGCGGCGGGGTCGGCAGGATGCCGCCGCCGAGCCCGGGCGCCGGCGGCGTGGCCGGCGGGCTCGTTC
>JBKPOW010000175.1:0-19737 GCA_046733275.1 Actinomycetota bacterium | reverse complement strand
GTCGAGGGCAGCCCTGGCATTACCGCCTCGGAGATCGCCAAAGCGATGAAAATCAAGCCCAACTACCTGTATAGGGTCCTCGGCGATCTGGAGAAAGAGAAACGGGTGAAGAAGAAAGGGCGGAAATACTTCCCCGCCTAGAACCCTTTGCCGCAGCCCAAAACTGCGATCCGTAACAAAGAAACCGGCCCATGTGGCCGGTTTCTTTCTGCTAACGCAAGCTTCGGTAGGCCTAGACCAAGCTCAACTTGCTAACCGCGTCGCGCTCTTCCTTCAGCTCGTTGATGCTGGCGTCGATGCGGGTGCGGGAGAAGTCCGGCAGGTCGAGTCCCTCGACCACCTTCCACTCACCGTTCGAGCAAGCACATGGGTGGCCGGCGACGACGCCCTCCTCGATTCCGTAGGCGCCGGTCGAGGGCACACCCATCGAGACCCAGTCGCCCTCCGGCGTCCCCAACACCCAATCGCGCACGTGGTCGATCGCGGCGTTGGCGGCCGAGGCGGCGCTGGAGGCGCCGCGGGCGTCGATGATCTCGGCCCCGCGCTTGGCGACGCGGGGGATGAACTCCTCGCCGATCCAAGTCTCGTCGTCGACCGCCTCCCAGGCGCTCGAGCCCTCCGCCTTGGCGTTGACCAGGTCGGGGTACTGGCTGGTCGAGTGATTCCCCCACACGGTCATGTTGGTGACGGCGGAGACCGGCTTGCCCAGCTTGTTGGCGAGCTGTGCGATCGCCCGGTTGTGGTCGAGGCGCATCATCGCGGTGAAGCGCTCGCGCGGCACGCCGTCGGCATTCGAGAGCGCGATCAGGCAGTTGGTGTTGGCGGGGTTGCCGACGACCAGGACGCGCACGTCGTCGTCGGCGCCGGCCGCGATCGCTTCTCCCTGCGGCTTGAAGATGCCGCCGTTGGCCTCGAGCAGATCTGCCCGCTCCATGCCCGGCCCGCGCGGCCGGGCGCCGACCAGGAGGCCGACGTTGCATCCGTCGAAGGCGGCCTTCGGCTCGTCGAAGATGTCGATCTTGCGCAGTAGCGGGAAGGCGCAGTCGTCGAGCTCCATCGCCGTGCCCTCGGCGGCCTTGACCGCGTCGGGGATCTCCAGCAGGCTCAGCTCGACCGGGGTGTCGGGTCCCAGCATCTGGCCGCTGGCGATGCGGAAGAGCAGCGCGTAGCCGATCTGGCCGGCGGCGCCGGTGACGGTGACTTTGACGGGGGTGCTCACGTGTTCGTTCTCCTCTGAAGTCGTGGTTTCCGGCGGTCAGGCCATCGTGCGCTGGAGTCGCTCGTCGATCGCGGCGAGGAACTCCTGCGTGGTGAGGAACTGCTGGTCGGGACCGACCAGCAGCGCCAGGTCCTTGGTCATCTTGCCGCTCTCGACCGTCTCGATGCAGACCTGCTCGAGGGTCGCCGCGAACCGGGACACCTCAGGGGTCTCGTCGAGGCGGCCGCGGGCCTCGAGCCCGCGCGTCCAGGCGAAGATCGAGGCGATCGGGTTGGTCGAGGTCGGCTTGCCTTCCCGGTGCTGGCGGAAGTGGCGGGTGACGGTGCCGTGCGCCGCCTCGGCCTCGACCGTCTTGCCATCGGGGCTCATCAGCACGCTGGTCATCAGACCGAGCGAGCCGAACCCCTGCGCGACGGTGTCGGACTGCACGTCGCCGTCGTAGTTCTTGCAGGCCCAGACGTAACCGCCTTCCCACTTCAGCGCCGCGGCGACCATGTCGTCGATCAGGCGGTGTTCGTAGGAGATCCCCTTGGCCTCGAACTCGGTCTTGAACTCCTCCTCGTACACCTCGGCGAAGAGGTCCTTGAAGCGGCCGTCGTAGCGCTTGAGGATCGTGTTCTTGGTCGAGAGGTAGACCGGGTAGCCGCGCTCGAGGCCGTAGCGCATCGAGGCGCGGGCGAAGTCGCGGATCGAGTCGTCGCGGTTGTACATCGCCATTGCGATTCCCGGCCCCGGAAAGTCGTAGACGTCGAGCTCGACCGGCTCGGATCCGTCCTTCGGGGTGTAGGTGAGGGTCAGCGTTCCCTCACCGGGGACGACCATGTCGGTGGCGCGGTACTGGTCGCCGAAGGCATGGCGGCCGATCACGATCGGCTTGGTCCACCCCGGCACCAGGCGCGGGATATTGGAGATGACAATCGGCTCGCGGAAGATGACCCCGCCGAGGATGTTGCGGATCGTGCCGTTCGGCGAGCGGTACATCTGCTTGAGGCCGAACTCCTCGACCCGGGCCTCGTCGGGGGTGATCGTCGCGCACTTGACGCCCACGCCGTACTGCTTGATCGCTTCCGCCGCTTCGACCGTGATCCGGTCTTCGCCGGCGTCGCGGCTCTCGATCCCGAGGTCGAAGTAGACCAGCTCGAGGTCGAGGTAGGGCAGAATCAGCTGCTCTTTGATGAACGACCAGATGATGCGGGTCATCTCGTCGCCGTCGAGCTCGACGATCGGGTTCGCGACTTGGATCTTCTCGGCCACGGGCGCGGCGATGCTATCGATGCGACAATCCGGGAGATGGCCACGGTCGAGCGCCACTCCGGCAGTACCCACGAGGTCTTCAACCAACCGCCGCCGCTGCAGGACTACAACTCCTTCGACGCCGACCGGATGCTGAACGAGGCGCTGCAGCGCGAGGGCGCCGGTTGGGCCGAGGAGAAGGCGCGCGAGCTGGGTGCGATCTGCGGCTCCTCGCAGACGATCCGGTGGGGCTTCGAGGCGAACGAGAAGAAGCCCGTGCTGCGCACCCACGACCGTTTCGGCCACCGTGTCGACGAGGTCGAGTTCGACAGCTCCTGGCACGAACTGATGCGGATCGGGATCGATCAGGGCCTGCACGCGTCGCCTTGGCGGGAACCGGGGCCGGGCGCCCACGTCGCCCGCGCGGCGCTGTTCACCCTCTTGATGCAGGCCGAGAGCGGCGTTGGCTGCCCGATCTCGATGACCTACTCGGCAATACCTGCCCTGCGGGTGCAGCCCGAGCTGGCCGAGGAGTGGGAGCCGCGCCTGCTCTCGCTCGACTACGACGAGCGCTCGCTGCCGGCCGAGCGCAAGCGGGGCTCCCTCTGCGGGATGGCGATGACCGAGAAGCAGGGCGGCTCCGACGTGCGCGCCAACACGACCAGTGCAACGCCGCTGAACGGCGGTGGGCCGGGCGGCGAGTACGAGCTCGTCGGCCACAAGTGGTTCTGCTCGGCGCCGATGTGCGACGCCTTCCTCGTCCTCGCCCAGACCGACTCGGGCATCTCCTGCTTCCTGATGCCGCGCTGGACCCCCGACGGGGAGCGCAACGCCTTCCACATCCAGCGCCTTAAGGACAAGCTCGGCAACCGCTCCAACGCTTCCAGCGAGATCGAGTTCCGCGGCGCCTGGGCGCGCATGGTCGGCGAGGAGGGGCGCGGCGTGCCGACGATCATCGAGATGGTCAACCACACCCGGCTCGACTGCGTGATCGGCGCCGCCACCGGCTACCGCGCCGGCGTCGTGCAGGCGCTCAACCACACCGCCCACCGGGCCGCCTTCGGCGCCGACCTGATCGACCAGCCGCTGATGCGCAACGTGCTCGCCGACCTCTGCGTCGAGTCGGAGGCGGCGACGATCGCGGCGATGCGCCTGGCCCGTTCCTACGACGAGGTGGCGGCGGGCGACGAGAACGCGCTCGAGTTCCGCCGCCTCGCCAACGCGGTACTGAAGTACTGGCTCTGCAAGCGGGCGCCGTGGCACGCGGTCGAGTGCCTCGAGTGCCTGGGCGGCAACGGCTACGTCGAGGAGTCGGGGATGCCGCGCCTCTACCGCGAGGCGCCGCTGGCCTCGATCTGGGAGGGCTCGGGCAACGTCCAGTGCCTCGACGTGCTGCGGGCGATGGTCAAGAACCCGGCCTCGGTCGAGGCCTTCTTCGCCGAGGTGCTGGAGGGCGCCGGCGCCGAACCGAAGCTGGACGCCTACGTCAGCTCCCTACGCGACGAGGTGCCCGGCGACGTCGACACCCTGCAGACGCGGGCGCGGGGGATCGTCGAGCGGATGGCGCTCGCCCTGCAGGCCTCGCTGCTCGTCCGTTACGGCGATGAGGCCGTGGCCGATGCGTTCTGTGCGTCAAGGTTGGGCGGGGAGTGGGGCAACGCCTATGGGACCCTGCCGGCCGGCACCGACTTCGGTCGGATCATCGAGCGGCACAGGGTCAGCTAGCTCGCTGCGTCGCGAAGCGCTCGGCCGACCTGCTCAGCCGTAATCACGCCGCTGAGCTTGCCATCTGAATCAACCGCCATCACCGCACCGAAACGCCGTAGGGCGCGGTTCGCCAGCAGCGTGTCGAGCGGGGCGTCGTCGCGGACTTGGAAGGTGCCATCGTCGCGCTCGAGTAGATCCGACACCAAGGAGGTTGTGCGCGAGGTCTCGGGGACCTCGTCGGCTTTGTCGCGGACGACGAGGCCGAGGAAGCGGTGGGCGGCGTCGACCACGGGGAACCAGGGCCAGCGGTAGCGGAGGAAGTACTCGTCGAGCGCCTGCTCGACGCTGAGCTCGTCGGGGATCGCCACCGGTTCGCGGTCCATCACGTCGGAGACGACCAGCTCGCTGATGCCGCTGGTGATCGCGGTCTGCGCGGTGGCGGCGCGGGCCGAGCCGTTGACGACGAAGCCGATCAGGGCCAGCCAGACGCCGGAGAAGACCACGCCGTTGAAGATCAGGAGCAGTCCGACACCGATGAAGATGTAGGCGAAGACGCGGCCGAGGTTGGCGGCGAAGCGGGTCGCCGAGCTGCGGTTGCCGCTGCGCCACCAGGCAATCGCCCTGACGATCCGGCCGCCGTCCATCGGGAACGCCGGCAGCAGGTTGAAGACGAGGACGAGCAGGTTGATCGTCGCCAGCCAGGCGACCATCGCCAGGGCGCCGGATACACCCGCGTCGCTGTCGGCCGCGGCCGCCTTGCTGAACTCGTCCCAGCCGGCCGCGCCGACGCCGATAGCGGTGAAAACGACGAAGAGCGCCAGGGTGACGAGCGGGCCGGCAATCGCCACCTCGAACTCCGTCCGCGGCGAGTCCGATTCGCGATTCATCTGCGCCATGCCGCCGAAGATCCAGAGCTGGATACCGGTGATGCCGATGCCGTTGCGGATCGCGACGAAGGCGTGGCCGAGCTCGTGCAGGACGATCGAACCGAAGAAGCCGATGGCGGTGAGCACAGCGAGCAGGAACGGCGTCGAGGAGGAGCCACTCTCCCCCAGCACGTCGCCGTAGAAGTCCGAGAGCCAGAAGATGACGAGGAAGAGGACGAGGAACCAGGACCAGTCGACGGCGATGCGGATCCCCCGCACGTGGAAGAGCGTGATCGGTTTCCCGCCGAGCATGGGTCCCCATGGTACGGGGGCGCCCGGGTAGGACCTCCCCGTATAACGTCGGAGCGATGTTGGTGGACAAGGGGAAGTTGCGCGGCTGGCTGGAGGAGCTGGAGCGGATTGAGCGGCCCTCGGCGTCGGAGGGGGAGCGGCGGGCCGCCGAGTGGCTGGTCGCGCGCTTCGCCGAGCTCGGCGCCGAGGCGCGGATCGAGGCTGAGCCTGCGCACGGGACTTACTGGTGGCCGCTTGGCCTGGGCGCGGCGCTGGGGGCACTTGGCGGGATCGCCGCGTTGCGCGGGCGGCGCCTGCTGGGTGGCGCGCTGGCCGCCGCCGCGACCGCCGGGATGGCGTCCGACTTCCCGCCGGGCAAGCGCCTCCTGCGCCGCCTTCTGCCGCGCCGCACCACCTACAACGTCGTCTGCGAGCTGGGTCCGGCCGAGGCCGAGCGCACGGTCGTGCTGATCGCCCACCACGACGCCGCCCACTCGGGCATCGTCTTCCACCCTCAGCTGCCCCAGATCGCCGACCGCCTCGGGCTGATCGAGCGCAGCGACACCAGCCCGCCGCTGATGGCGCCGGTGGTGGGTGGGCCGGCGCTAGCGGCCCTCGGCGCGCTCACCGGCCGACGGCTGCTGACCAAGATCGGCGTCTTCTTCGGTCTCGGCTCGGCCGCGGCGATGGTCGAGATCGGGATGCGGGACGTCGCCCCCGGCGCCAACGACAACGGCACCGCGGTCGTCGCCCTGCTCGCCCTCGCCGAGCGGCTGCTTGCCGAGCCGCCGGCAAAGACGCGCACGATCCTGCTCTCGGTCGGCTCGGAGGAGTCCTTCAGCGAGGGGATCAAGGCCTTCGGCGAGCGCCACTTCGGCGAGCTGCCGCGCGAGAGCACCTTCTTCCTCTGCCTGGAGACGCTCGGCTCACCGCACCTGCTGGTGCTGCGCGGCGAGGGCTTCCTGAAGATGCGCGAGTACCCGCCGCGCTCCCTCTCCCTGATGGACGGTCTCGCCGAGGAGCTAGGCATCGACCTCTTCCCCAACCTGCGCCTGCGCAACGGCACCGACGGGCTCGAGTCGCTCGCCGCCGGCTACGAGACCGCCGTCCTCGCCAGCTGCACCGACCTCAAGCAGCCGGCCAACTACCACTGGTGGCACGACCTCGCCGAGAACGTCGACTTCGACACCGTCGCCGACGGCATCCGCCTCTCGGAGGCGGCGATCCGCCGCCTCGACGAGCGCTGGCTCTAATCCGAGCGCGGGGTCGGATTTCGCCTCTATAGAGTGCGCGCCCGTGCCCACGCATGATGTGCTCGTCATAGGCGCCGGCCTGGCAGGGCAGCGCGCCGCACTCGCCGCCGCCGAGCAGGGCGTCTCGGTAGGGATCCTGAGCAAGGTCCACCCCGTGCGCTCGCACTCGAATGCCGCCCAGGGGGGGATCAACGCGGCGCTCAACCCCGGCGACTCCTGGGAGTCGCACGCCTTCGACACGGTCAAGGGCTCCGACTACCTGGGCGACCAGGACGCAATCGCGATCATGTGCGAAGAGGCACCGGAGGAGATCCTCCACCTCGAGCACCTCGGCGTCACCTTCCACCGCAACGAGGAGGGCAGGCTCGGCACGCGCGCCTTCGGCGGCGCCTCCGCCGCGCGCACCTACTACGTCGCCGACATCACCGGCCAGGCGATCATGCACGTCCTCTACGAGCAGCTGATGAAGCATTCCGAGCAAGTCGCCCGCTACGAGGAGTGGTTCTGCACGGCGCTGGCGCTCGACGAGGGCGGCGAGTGCTGCGGCGTCGTCACCCGCAACGTCGCCGATGGCTCGATGCAGCTCTTCTCCGCCAAGGCCGTGATCCTCGCCACCGGCGGCAACGGCCAGGTCTGGAGGCCGACCACCAACGCCCTGATCTGCACCGGCGACGGCATCGCGATGGCCTACCGCGCCGGCGCCAAGCTGATGGACATGGAGATGATCCAGTACCACCCGACGACGTTGGCGGGCAAGGGCTTCCTGATCACCGAGGGCGCCCGCGGCGAGGGCGCCCACCTGCTCAACGCCAAGGGCGAGCGCTTCATGGAGCGCTACGCGCCCAACAAGATGGAGCTGGCCTCGCGCGACGTGGTCTCGCGCGCCGAGCAGACCGAGATCAACGAGGGCCGCGGCTTCCCCGACGGCACCGTCGCGCTCGACATCACCGTCGTGCCGAAGAAGCGCGTGCACGAGGCGCTGCGCGAGATCGTCCTCGTCGGCAAGGACTTCGCCGGCGTCGACATCACCCGCGAACCGATCCGGATCAAGCCCGGCAATCACTACACGATGGGCGGCGTCAAGACCGATGTCGACGGGCGAACCGACATCCCCGGCCTCTACGCCGCCGGCGAGGTCGCCTGTGTCTCGGTCCACGGCGGCAACCGCCTCGGCGCCAACTCGCTGCTCGACACGCTGATCTTCGGCCGCCGCTCCGGCGTCGACGCCGCCTCCCGCGCCAAGCGAGTCGAGGGCTCCCGCCCCTCGCGCGAGGCGCTCGAGGCCGAGCAGGCGAACATCGACGCGATCTCCGCCCGGGAGAAGGGCTCCGGCCGGCGCGTCTCGGAGATCAAGCAGGAGCTGGGCGAGACGATGGACAAGCACGTCGCCGTCTTCCGCGACGAGGCGGGCATTCAGCAAGCGCTGGAGATCGTCCGCCGGCTGAAGGAGGAGGCGCAGTCGGCCTACATCGACGACAAGGGCAGCATCTTCAACCAGGACCTGCTGGCGGCGATCGAGCTGGGCTACATGCTCGACAACGCCGAGTGCACCTGCATCGCCGCGCTCGAGCGCAAGGAGAGCCGCGGCGCCCAGTACAGGACCGACTTCCCCGAGCGCAACGACGAGGAGTGGCTCAAGCACATCGACCTGCAGCTGGGAGCCGACGGGCCCGAGCTCTCATACTCAGAGGTGACGATCACCCAGTGGGAACCCGAAGAGAGGAAGTACTAGGACCATGGCCGAGTACACGCTGAAAGTCCGCCGGTACCAGCCCGAGAGCGGCGAGGGGCCCTACTGGGAGGAGTTCAAGGTCGACCTCGATCCCTCGCTCTCGGTCCTCGACGGGATCCTGCAGGCGAAGGACCGCGACGACGGCTCGCTTTCGGTGCGCTGCTCTTGCCGGGCGGCGATCTGCGGATCCTGCGGGATGAAGGTCAACGGCTCCTCGACCCTGGCCTGCAAGACGCAGATCGGCGAGGCGCACGAGCAGGCCAATCGCCGCCAGGCGGGCGACGACGTGCCGCCACCGATGGGCGCCGACGAGCTGCCGCCGCCGGGCAGCGCGGACGGCTCCGTCGAGAACCCGATCGTGGTCGAGCCGATGGGCAACATGCCCGTGATCAAGGACCTGATCACCGACATGGAGTCGACGCACTGGACCAAGATCCGCCGCGTCACCCCCTGGCTCCTCCCCCACGGCGACCCGCCCGAGCGCGAGTACGTGGTCGAGCCGGAGTCGATGATCGACATCACCCAGTCGATGGCCTGCATCCAGTGCGGCGCCTGCGTCTCCTCCTGCCTCTCGATGGAAGCCGACCCGGACTTCATCGGCCCGGCCGCGCTGGCCAAGGCCTACCGCTTCGTCGGCGACCCGCGCGACGCCGAGACCAAGGAGCGACTCCACGACCTCGCCCACGACCCGCACGGGATCTACGACTGCACCCATTGCTTCAGCTGCATCGACGCCTGCCCCAAGGGCGTCGCGCCGATGGACCAGATCATGCGGCTGCGCCGCAAGGCCGAGGAGAACGAGGTCGAGGACCCCAACAACGGCCACAGCCACATGGAGGCCTTCACCAAGATCATCGAGAAGAAGGGCACTCTCGACGAGTCGCTGCTGTTGCAGGAGTCCTACGCGCCGGGCGTCAAAGGCAAGCTGAAACCGACGAAAGGCGCGATCAAGGGGCTGCTCGGCTCGATCCCGACCGGCATACGCGCCTTCAAGACCGGCAAGGCCCGCTCGCTGGCGAAGCTGATCCCCGGCATCCACCCAAAGCTGCCGGGCGGCGCCCAGGACGAGGTGCAGGCGATCTACAGGCACGCCGAGGAGCACCGCGAGGAATACAACCTGTACATCAAGGGAGAGGAGGGCGAATGAAGCTCGCCTACTGGCCGGGCTGCGTCTCGCGCGGCTTCACGAGCGAGCTGCACGGCTCGATGGCCTTCACCGCCGAGCGGCTCGGGATCGAGCTGGTCGAACTCGACCGCGCCAACTGCTGCGGCGCCGGCGTCATCGCCGAGCACAACCAGGAGCTCGCCGACACGCTCAACGCCCGCACCTTTGCCCTCGCCCAGCAGACCGGGCTGGCGATGATGAACATCTGCTCGACCTGCCAGGGAGCGCAGTCGGAGTGCCAGCAACGACTCGACGCCGACTCCTCCTACCGCGCCCACATCAATGAGGTGCTGAGCGGCCAGGGCCTCTCCTACGAGAAGGGCAAGGACGGCTTCACCAACAAAAACTTCCTCTGGCTGCTGGTCGAGGACTACGGTCTCGACCGGCTGTCCGAGAAGGTCGTGCGGCCGCTCTCCGGCCTGCGAATCGGCCCCTTCTACGGCTGCTACGTCGTCCGCCCCAAGGAGCGGCTCGGCTACGACGAGTTCCCCGAGCGCGACCTTTACTTGGAGAAGGTGATCGAGACCCTCGGCGGCGAGGTGGTCGAGTACGACGGCGCCCGCAAGTGCTGCGGCTTCCCGGTGATCACGATGAACCGCGAGACCTCGCTGCGCCAGGCGGGCACCCACGTCGGCGACGCGATCGACGCCGGCGCCGACTGCCTGGTCACGCCCTGCCCGCTCTGCCACCTCAACCTCGACATGCAGCAGCCCGAGGCGGCCAAGGTCGTCAACCGCGACCTCGGCCTCGCCGTGCTGCACCTGCCGCAGCTGGTCGGGCTGGCGCTGGGCGGAGAGCCGAAGCAGCTGGGGATGAGCAAGCACATCGCCTCGACCGGCTGGGTCGAGGAGCGGCTGGCATCTCCGGCCACCGTCTGAGCGGCAGCCGCGGAACCACGCTCGTTGTCGTCTCGGCGACGACGGCGATGCTGCTCCTTGACGTGACGGTGGTCAACGTGGCGCTGCCGGCGATCCGAACGGACCTCGGCGCCGGCTTCGACGAGCTGCAGTGGGTTATCGACGCCTACGCGCTGACGCTGGCCGCGACGCTGCTCGCCTGGGGCTCGCTGGCGGACCGGGTCGGCCGCCGCGCGGTCTTCGCCGGCGGCCTGGTCGCCTTCACCCTCTGCTCCGCCCTCTGCGGCCTGGCCGGCTCGCCGCTCGTCCTCGACTTGGCGCGCGCCGCCCAGGGCGTCGGCGCGGCGGCGATGTTCGCCTCTTCGCTGGCGATCCTCGCCAATGAGTTCGAGGGTGCCGATCGCGGCTTGGCGCTCGGCGTTTGGGGCGCCGTCACCGGCGCGGCGCTGGCGATCGGCCCGCTGGTCGGCGGCCTGCTCACCGACGCCGCCGGCTGGCGCTGGGTCTTCCTCGTCAACCTGCCGATCGGCGCCCTGCTGGTCTGGTTGACGGCGCGCTCGCTGCCAGAGTCGCGCGACAAGCGCCCGCAGCCGGTCGATTTGGCGGGCATGGCGACCTTCGGCGGCGCCTGCTTCCTCGCCACCTACGGCCTGATCCGCGGCAACGAGGACGGCTGGGGCAGCGCCCCGATCGCCGGCTCGCTCGCCCTCGCCGCGGTGCTCACTCTTGCCTTCGTCGCGGTCGAGGGGCGCGGCCGGGCGCCGATGCTTCCGCTCGCCCTCTTCCGCATCCCCGCCTTCGCCGGCACCGCCCTGGTCGCATTCGCCCAGTCGGTCGCCCTCTATCCGCTGCTGCTCTTCATGGCGATCTACTTCCAGGAAGGGCTCGGCTGCTCGCCGACGGGGACCGGCCTCCGCATCCTCCCGCTGACCCTCGTGCTGGCCGCCGTGGCGCCGCTCTCCGGCCGGCTCAGCGTGCGCCTGCCGCTGCGCGTCCCGCTGACCGCCGGCCTGGTCCTGATCGGCGCCTCGCTGCTCTTGATGCGGGCGGTCGAGCCGAGCAGCGAGTGGACGGCGCTGCTTCCGGGCCTGCTCGTCGGCGGCCTGGCGGTCGGCGTGATCAGCCCCGCCCTGGCGGCGGCGATGGTTGCCGTGCTGCCGGTCGAGCGCAGCGGCGTCGCCTCGGGGATCAACAACACCTTCCGCCAGCTCGGCATCGCGATCGGCATCGCCGGCCTCGGCGCGATCTTCGAGCACGAGGCGCGCGGAGGGGCCGGCCTTCTGGCCGGGATCGTCGCCGGCCTCGACGCCGTCCTGCTCGTCTCCGCCGCGGTCGCCCTGCTCGCCGCGCTCATCTGCTGGCCGCTGCTCGGCTCGCAGCGCGCCGCGCCGTCGTAGCTCAGGCGCCGTCCCCGAGGCCGACGCGGCGAGCAAGCCAGCGGGCGCCGACGGTGTCGGTGAGTCCGTGGGCGACGATCGAGCAGATGATCGCGATCGCCGCGATGTCGAAGATCAGCTCCGCCTCCCCCACGTTCGACTTCAGCACGAAGAGAGCGAAGAGCATGGAAGCGACTCCCTTGGGGCCGAACCAGGCCATGAAGGCCTTTTCGGGGCGCGGAATCCCGGTGCGCATGAAGGAGAGCTGGACCGCCGCCGGCCTGGCGACGAGCAGGGCGAAGGCGACGAAGAGGACCAGCGCGGGGATGCTGTGGTCGAAGCCGGTGGCGACGATCAGCGCGCCGAAGACGAAGAAGGTCAGCACCTGCAGGATCGCCGAGGCGTTCTCGGCGAACTCGGCGAACCCGTCCGGCACGTCGCGCTCGGCGGCCGCCATCGCGATCCCGCAGACGAATGCGGCGATCAAGCCGTTGCCGAAGGTAGCATCGGAGAGGCCGAAGGCGACGAGGGCGAAGCCGACCGCGTAGATCCCCTCGTAGCGCTGAGTCAGCCCGCCGCCCGGCAGGTGGTTGTGGAGCCTGCCGCCGAACGCGCCGAGGGCGACGCCGATCGCGGCGCCGACCAGCGCCTCGCCGACGAGCTTCGCCGCCTCGCCGCCGGCGTCGCCTCCGGGACCGGCGAGGACGAGGAAGAAGAGGACGAAGGGCAGTGCCAGGCCGTCGTTGAGACCGGACTCGAGGTTGAGCGTGTGACGGACGCTGCTCGGGACCAGCTTCGAGGTGACCACCGCCGAGGTGACGACCGGGTCGGTGGGCGAGAGCACCGCCGCCAGCAGGAAGGCCTCGGCCCAGCCGAGGTCGGGGAATAGCGCCTTCGCCGCCAGGGCCAAGAGGACCATCGTGATCGGCATCGCGATCACCAGCGCCCGCGCGACCGGGCTCCAGTGGCGGCGCAGCAGCTCGCGCTCGACGAACATCCCGTCGGAGAAGAGGGTGAGGATCAGGGCCAGCTCGACCAGCTCGACGATCGACTCGTCGTCGGCGTCGACGCTGACGACGTCGGTTGCCGCAAGGGCGATCCCGACCGCCACTGAGAGCACCGAGGCCGAGAGCGCCGTGCCGCGGATGACGCCGGAGAGCGCGGCGACCACCGCGAGCAATCCGCCGAAGAGCAGCAGCGCGTCGCCGAAACCGATCTCCATGCCTGGCTTATATGGGTTCTGGCGGCGTCGGGCCGCTCAGCCGAGCAGGTCTTGCTCGATCAGCAGCTCGGCGAGCTGCACGGTGTTGGTGGCGGCGCCCTTGCGCAGGTTGTCGGAGACGATCCAGAGGTCGAGCGCGCGCTCGTTGCCGGGGTCGCGGCGGATGCGGCCGACGAAGACATCGTCCTTGCCCGCTGCCTCGATCGCCATCGGGTAGCGGGCGGCGGCGGGCTCGTCGAGGACGCTGACGCCGGGTGCGGCGGCGAGCAGCTCGCGGGCGCGCTCGGGGTCGAGCGGCTCGCGCGTCTCGAGGTTGACCGCCTCCGAGTGGCCAGTGACGACCGGCACGCGCACGCAGGTAGCGCTGACCTTGATCTCGGCGTCGCCGAGGATCTTGCGCGTCTCGTTGATCAGCTTGCGCTCCTCGTCGGTGTGGTCGTCGCCCTCGGGAAAGCTGCCCGCCTGGGGCAGGACGTTGAAGGCGATCGGGTGCGGGAAGACCGAGGCCGCCGCCCGGTCGCCGTTCTCTACCGCGGCCTTTGACTGGGCGATCAGCTCGTCGATCGCCGCCTTGCCCGTGCCGGAGACGGCCTGGTAGGTGGAGATCACGAGGCGCTCGATCCCGGCCGCGTCGTAGAGGGGCTTGAGCGCGACGACCATCTGCATGGTCGAACAGTTGGGGTTGGCGACGATGCCCTTGTGGGCGGCGAGCGCGTCGGGGTTGACCTCGGCGACGACCAGGGGCACGTCGTCGTGCATGCGCCAGTAGCTGGTGTTGTCGACGACGACGGCGCCGGCCTCGACCAGCTTCGGCGTCCACTCGGCGCTGATCGCACCGCCGGCCGAGGAGAGGACGAGGTCGAGGCCCTGGATCGAGTCGTCGGACAGGAGGCGCACCTCGAGCGCCTCGTCCCTCCACTCGATCGCCTTGCCGGCGGAGCGCTCGGAGGCGAACGGCACGACCTCCGAGGTGGGGAATTCGCGCGCCGCGAGCAGGTCGAGGATCTTCGTCCCGACCAGGCCGGTCGCGCCGACGACCCCGACTCTGTATCCGTCGCTCGCCATCGCGCTCCGAGTATGACGGGGCTCAGCCGCTGACCGTGGGGCGGTGCTGAGCACCCATCGGGTCCTCGGGGCGCACCGCGTCGGCGCCGAGGTCGAAGGCCCGGTGGAGGGCCTTGACCGCGACGGGGCCCCGGTCGGCGGAGATGACGCAGGAGATCTTGATCGGCGAGGTGGAGATCATCTCGATGTTGATCCCCTCGCCGCCGAGGACCTCGAAGACCTTGGCCGCAACCCCCGGGTGGGAGCGCATGCCGGCGCCGACGATCGAGACCTTGCCGATCCGCTCGTCGCTGCGCACGCCCTGGCTGACGTCGAGCCCACCGACGGTGTCGAGCGCTCCGGTCAGGTCGGAGCGCTCGACGGTGAAGGAGAGGTCGGCGAGGGCGCCGTCGACGGGCTCGTTCTGGATGATCACGTCGACGTTGATGCCGGCGTTGGCGAGCGCGGTGAAGATCCGCCCGGCGACGCCGGGCTCGTCGCGCACACCGGTGAGGGTCACGCGCGCCTCTCCGTCGGAGTGAGTGACTGCGGTTACGAAAGGTTGCTCCATGGTCTCCTGCTCGGCCTCCTCTTCGCTGACGACGAGGGTACCGGGGCCGTCCTCGACGCTGCTGCGGCAGTGGATGCGCACGCCGTTGTTGCGCGCGTACTCGACCGAGCGCAGCTGCAGCACCTTCGCTCCCGAGGCCGACATCTCGAGCATCTCCTCGTAGGAGGCGACGGACAGCTTGCGCGCCTCGGGGACGATGCGCGGGTCGGCGCTGAAGACGCCGGCGACGTCGGTGTAGATCTCGCAGACGCTCGCCCCGAGGGCGGCCGCGAGGGCGACCGCGGTGGTGTCGGAGCCGCCGCGGCCGAGCGTGGTCACGTCGCGACTGTCGGTGGAAACACCCTGGAAGCCGGCGACAAGGACGATCCGGTCCTCGTCGAGGACCTCGCGGATGCGGTCGGCGCGGACGTCGATGATTTTCGCCCGGGTGTGCGAGGAGTCGGTGACGATGCCGGCCTGCGAGCCGGTCAGCGAGATCGCGCTCTGCCCCATGTCGTGGATCGCCATCGCGCAGAGGGCGCAGGAGATGCGCTCCCCGGTGGAGAGCAGCATGTCCATCTCGCGCTCATCGGGGCGCTCGGAAATCTCCAGCGCCTGGGCGACCAGCTCGTCGGTCGTCTTGCCGCGGGCGGAGAGCACCGCGACGACCCGGTGGCCCGCCTCGCGCGCGGCGACGATCCGCCGCGCCGCCCGCTTGATCTCCTCCGGCCCGGCGACCGACGTGCCGCCGAACTTCATCACGACTATGTCCGCCTCAACCCCGCTCATGGGAACGACCGAGGATAGTCGCGGCGGCCAACCCGCGAGGGCCACCGCTTGCCGCGGGCCGGGCTACGCGGCGTCGGCGCCCAAGATCTCCTCGGGCGAGAGGATTCTCATCGATCCGTCCGGGGAGACCACGACAGCCGAGTGGCCTTTCTCGGCCGCCCACCTCATTTCGCGATCGAGGCTTGGGGAATCCGCATCGATGAACGTCGAATTGTCCGGGACGATGGGCTTCTCTTCGAGCACCGCCTCGATCGCTTCCTCCATCTTCAAACTTGCGGGGGAGAGCACGCCATTTCTCACCGCCATTCTTCCCACCCCTCGATCATCGCCAGATATCGGCCCTTGATGTCCTTCCTCGCCGCTCGCATACCCTCGCCGAGGGTAGCACGGCTGAAGACAACTCCATCCTGCTTGCCTCTGTCTCGGGTATGCCGATGCATCTCGTTGAATCCATGGGCGCTGTCATAGACACGAATTGTCTCCACCCGCCCATCCAGATCGAGCAGTAGAACCAGCGCATAGTCGACTACATCCAACCCTTTGCTCCTGAAGTAAACAGAGAGAACGACCACGCCGCGAGGAAGGTCGTCGAGTACCTCGTAATAGCTTGTGATCCCCACGCCCCGAGCGTGGATCTCCTCGACGCGCGTGTGGTGCGCTGTCTGTCAATTCTTTGTCACGGCATCGGCGCAGCCGGCGCCAGCTGCCTGGGTTGGCGGCAGGAGCTTCTACAGAGAAGGGATATGTGTGAGCTAGATCACGTTTAAAGATATATCTGTCGGATATATCTATGGGCTATGGAGCTCAGTCCGACGGCCTATGTGATCCTCGGCCTGGTGCGGAAGGAGCCGCGGACGGGTTATGAGATCAAGGCTGTCGTCGACAACACGACGCGGTTTTTCTGGGCCGCCAGCTACGGGCAGATCTATCCCGAGCTGAAGCGGCTCTCCGAGGCGGGGCTGGTCGAGGGGGTCGACGCCTCCACCGGCGATCGCAAGCGCACCCGCTACGCGATTACCGCCGACGGCGAAGCTGAGCTGAAGGACTGGCTGCGGCGCCCACCGAAGACGGCGGAGATGCGCGAAGAAGGGCTGCTGAAACTGTTCTTCTCCGGCACGTTGAAGCCGGCCGAGGCGGTCGAGACGCTGCGCTCCATGCGTCGCGCCCGGATCGAGCTGGCCGAGACATTGCGCTCGATAGAGCCCAAGCCGGAAGCAGTCGAGAAGCTGGACGACCCTTACCCGCTGATGGTGCTGCGGGCTGGGATCGAGTTCAACGAGTGGTTCGCCGGGTGGTGCGAGCGGATGGAAGCCGAGCTGCTCGCCCCCGCCGTAATAGAGAAAGGAAGAAGCTGATGTTCGACTCCCTCGCACGTCTCGCCGATCGCCGTCCCCGCCGGGTCGGCTTCCTCGCAATCGCCTTCTTCCTTGTCGCGGGCGCACTCGGCGGCTCCGTCGCCGACCGCCTCGACCCCTACGGCGCCGACGATCCCTCGACCGAGGCGGTCGAAGCCAGGGACCAGCTAACCGATGCTGGCCTGCGCGTCCCCGCCGTGATCGTCGTGGTCGACGACGCGCCGGTGGCGAAGCCTGCCACGCGGCGGCGGCTCGCCGCGCTGGAAAGGGAGCTGCGCGGCCACCACGACGTCAAGTCGGTCGACGGCTTCTACACGACCCGCTCGCGCGACTTCGTCTCCAGCGATGGCGACGCCACCTATCTCGTGGCGACGCTCAAACCGACCGACGACAAGGAGTGGCAGGAAGCGGGCGGCGAGATCGCCGACGAGCTCTCCAGCCGGCCCGGGGTCACCGTCGGCGGTGCCGCGGTCGCCCAGGAGCAGGTCAACAAACAGGTCGAGGAGGACCTGCAGCGGGCCGAGATGCTCGCCTTCCCGCTGCTCTTCCTGCTCTCCTTCGTCTTCTTCCGCAGCTTGGTCGCGGCGCTGCTGCCGGTGATGATCGGCCTGCTGGCGATCGTCGGCACCTTCCTCATCCTCCGCCTCGCGAGCGAATTCGGCTCGATATCGATCTTCGCCCTCAACCTGACCACCGGCCTCGGCTTGGGCCTGGCGATCGACTACAGCCTCTTCATCGTCTCGCGCTACCGCGAGGAGATCGCCAAGGACGGCCCCGGCCTGGCGGCGATGCGCCGCGTCCTCGCCACGGCCGGCCGCACCGTCTTCTTCTCCTCCCTGACCGTGGCCGCGGCGCTCGCCTCGCTGCTCGTCTTCCCGCAGCGCTTCCTCTACTCGATGGGGCTGGGTGGCTCGCTGGTGGTCCTGCTGGCGGCGCTGATCTCGTTGACCGTCCTGCCGGCCGTGCTGACCCTGCTCGGCAGCCGGGTCAACTCGCTCGCCCCGCGCTTCCTCCAGCGCCGTGCCGAGGCCGACGCCCGGCCCGACGAGCAGGGCTTCTGGTACCGGCTCTCGCGCTTCGTCATGCGCCGCCCGGCGCCGATCGCGACCCTCAGCGCCCTCTTCCTGATCGTCCTCGGCCTACCCTTCCTGGGGATCAAGTTCACCACCGTCGACCCCACCGTTCTGCCCGAGGAGGCAAGCGCGCGGCAGGCCTACGACACGGTCAGTAACGAGTTCCCGCCCTACCGCGAGACGCCGATCTGGCTGGCGGTCGAGGGGGCCTCGCCCAAAGCGGCGGCCAAGCTGACGGCACAGGTGCGCGAGACGCCCGGGGTCGCCGCGATCGCCCCGCCCAAGCGGCTGGCGGACGGAGTGACAGCGATCCAGGCGGTATCGGCCAACCCGTTCGCCGCCGAGCCGAGCCAGACCACGGTCGAGCGCCTGCGCGACCTGCCACCGCCACCGGGGACGACGGTGCTGGTCGGCGGCGCGACCGCCGACTTCATCGACTTCCAGGACAGCCTCACGCGCCACCTGCCGATCGCCTTCGCGATCATCGTTATCGCCACCCTGGTGATCCTCTTCCTGATGACCGGTTCGGTGGTGCTGCCGATCAAGTCGCTGATCATGAACGTGCTCAACCTCACCGCCGTCTTCGGTCTACTGGTGCTGATCTTCCAGGACGGGCGGCTGGAAGGGGTGCTCGACTACGTCAGCGCCGGAGCGATCGAGCAGACGATGCCGATCCTGCTCTTCGCCGTCGCCTTCGGCCTCTCCACCGACTACGCCGTCTTCCTGCTCTCGCGGATCAAGGAGGCGCGCGACAACGGCGCCTCGGACTCGGAGGCAGTGGCGATCGGGCTGGAGCGGACCGGGCGGATCGTCACCGCCGCGGCGCTGCTGTTCGCGGTTGCGATCGGCGCCTTCGCCACCTCGCAGATCCTCTTCGTCAAGGAAAACGGGGTCGGCACGGCGCTGGCGGTGCTGATCGACGCCAGCATCATCCGCGCCCTGCTGGTGCCCTCGCTGATGGAGCTGCTCGGCAAGTGGAACTGGTGGGCACCGGCGCCGCTGCGCAGGCTGCATGAACGCTGGGGGGTCGCCGAGACCGACCTGCCGGAGCCGGGGAAGGCCTAGCGGCCCCGATCAGGCGAAGGCCTGCGAGGCGCGGCGGCGCAGGTCGGCGTTGAGCAGGCCCGTCACCTGGCTCGGGGCCTCGCCGGCGCTGGGAATCGCGTCGCCGATCAGGCCGCTGGCGCGGAAGCCGAAGAGGGGAGCGTTGAAGCCCGCCTCGCGGATCTTGCGGACGAGCTGCACCGCGGAAGGGGTGTCGGCGCCCGGGCCGCAGAGGACGATGGCGGTCGGGTCGAGCGCGGTGAGGGCACGCTCCATCCGCTCCTCGCCGAGCTCGTCGGAGAACATCAGCACGCGGAAACCGGCGCGGCGCAGGGCGAGGTCGAGCGCCTGGGCGTGGACCGCCTCGGCGTCGACGCCGCGACTCGCGTCGAGCAGCAGGATTCCGGCCGGGCGCGAGGCGGTGGTGGCGAGGCGGCGGGCGCCGTGCAGCCAGCCCGTCGCCCAGCGAGTGGCAAACTCGAGCTCGGCGTCGCGGTCCTCGCCGGCGGCGAGCGCGTCGATTGCCGGCAGCAGCAGCTCCTCCACCGTGCGCTCCAGCGGCCGGATCGCCAGGCTCTGCTCGATCGCCCGGTCGGCGGCGTCCTCGTCGAAGCTCTCGAAGGCGGCGAGCAGGTTGCCGCCGCTGGCCGGCGCTTCCTGGCGCTGACGCGCCAGCTCGATCGCCGAGGAGATGTTGCCCGTCTCGGCGAGGGCGTCGCGCAGCGTCTGCAGCTCGATCAGCTCGTAGTTGCGGTGGTTGCCGGGCGTGCGCTTGGGCGTCGGGTAGCCGTAGCGCCGCTCCCAGCTGCGGAGGGTGTTGGGGCTGACGCCGAGCACTTCGGCGGCTGCGTTGGTTCGTATTCCGGGCATCCGAGTCGGAATCTTCCCACCCGATCGCCACGTTTACGCAAGTTATGGACGAATTTCGTGAATCTGTCAGCGATCTTGCAGGGCGCTCAGC
>JBKPOW010000174.1:0-16441 GCA_046733275.1 Actinomycetota bacterium | reverse complement strand
TCGCCAAACAGCACGAGCGCGGCAAGCTGACCGCCCGCGAGCGGATCGCTCTGTTGGTCGATGAGGGGACCTTCGTCGAGATGGGCATCCACGGCCGGCCCCACTTCGCCCAGCGGGCGATGGACGGCAAGGAGGCGCCGGCCGACGGCGTCGTCACCGGCTGGGGCGACGTCGACGGCCGCCCCTGCTGCATCGCCGCCTACGACTTCACCGTGATGGCCGGCTCGATGGGGATGACCGGCGAGCTCAAGGTCACGCGCCTGCGTGAGATGGCGCTCTCCAAGCGAATGCCCTTCGTCTGGCTGCTCGACTCGGCCGGCGCCCGCATCCAGGAGGCGGCGGGGTCGCTCTTCGCCGGCTCCGGCCACCTCTTCCGCGAGGAGGTGGAAATGTCGGGCGTGATCCCGATGGTCGCGGCAATGATGGGGCCCTGCGCCGCCGGCACCGCCTACATCCCGGCGCTCTCCGACTTCGTGCCGATGGTCTCCGGCCAGGGGGCGATGGCGCTCGCCGGCCCGCACCTGACCAAAGCGGTCACCGGCGAGGACATCTCGATGGAGGAGCTGGGCGGCGCCAAGGTCCACTGCCGCAAATCGGGGGTGGGGGACCTCGAGGTGAAGGACGACCCGGAGTGCATCGATGCGGTCAAGAAGTACCTCTCCTACTTCCCGGCAAACTGCGAACACAAGCCGCCGGTCATCGAGACCGCCGATCCTGACGATCGCATGTCGGAGAAGCTGCTGGAGATAGTCCCCGAGTCCTCGCGCCAGCCCTACGACATGTACGACGTGATTCGCGAGATCGTCGACGACGGCGAGTGGTTCGACGTCAAGCCGAAGTTCGCCAAGACGCTGATCACCTGCTTCGCCCGCTTCGGCGGCCAGCCAGTGGGGATCGTCGCCAACCAGCCAAAGCAGCTGGCCGGCATCCTCGACAACGACTCGGCCGACAAGGCCGCCCGCTTCATCAACCTCTGCGACGCCTTCAACGTGCCGCTGGTCTTCCTCCAGGACGTGCCCGGCTTCATGGTCGGCGCCAAGGTCGAGCACGCCGGGATCATCCGCCACGGGGCGAAGATGCTCTACGCGGTCAGCCGCGCGACGGTGCCGAAGATCACCGTGATCGTGCGCAAGGCCTACGGCGCCGGCTACTACGTGATGTGCGGCAAGGCGTACGAGCCGGACCTGATCGTCGCTTGGCCCGGCGCCGAGATCTCGGTGATGGGGGCGGAGGGCGCGGTCAACATCATCGGCCGCTCGGCGATCGAGGCCTCCGAGGACCCCGACGCCACCCGCGAGGCGATGCTGAATGCGGTCCGCGAGCAGATCGACCCCTACATCGCCGCCGGCAACGCGGTAATTGACGACATCATCGACCCGCGCGAGACCCGCCCGACGATCGTCAAGGCGCTGCGCATGGCCCGCAACAAACACGTGACGAAGCCCGCCAAACGCCATGGCGTGATGCCCGTATGACGCCGCGCTGTTCCCTTTCGTCGGTATGTCGGGATAAGGCACAGCGGAAGGGATTGGGATGAGTCGGTTCGAGGATCCAGTCGTCATCTCCTGTTCGATTTCGGGGGTGATCGCCAACAGGGATCAGTGCCCGGCGATCCCCTACATGCCGGAGGAGTACGCGGCCGAGGCGCGGCGGGCGGTCGACGAGGGCGCCTCGCAGATCCACATCCACGCCCGCAAGCCCGACGGCACCCCCTCCTACGAGGTCGAGGACTTCCAGGCGATCACCGAGGCGATCCTGGCCGAGGTCGGCGACGTGATCGTCAACTACTCGACCGGCGCGATCGGCATCCCGGTCGAGAAGCGGATCGAGTACCTGAGCGAGTGCAAGCCCGACGTCGCCGCGCTCAACATGAGCTCGATGAACTACGCCAAGTACAGCTCGCGGCGCAAGGACTTCGTCTTCAAGGCGGTCTTCGAGAACAGCTTCGACACGATCATCGAGTTCCTCACCGCGATGCGCGACCTCGGGATCAAGCCCGAGCACGAGTGCTTCGACGCCGGCCACGTCGCCAACCTCGACCCGCTGATCGACATGGGCCTGCTCGACCGCACGCCGCTGCAGGTCTCCCTCGTCATGGGCGTCAACGGCGGCATCCGGCCGACCGCCCGCAACGTCGCCTTCATGGCGGAGCAGATCCCCGGCGGCGGCGCCGAGGGCGAGCACCAGTGGCAGACGATCGGCATCTCGCGCGACCAGTGGAAACTGCTCGGCGCGGCGCTGACGCTGGGCGGCAATGTCCGCGCCGGGGTCGAGGACAACCTCTACCTGCCCAACGGCGAGATGGCGAAGTCGAACGGCGAGCTGATCGCCAAGGCGCGCCAGATGGCCGAGGACGTCGGCCGCCGCGCCGCCACCGTCGCCGAGGCTCGCGAGCTGCTGGGGGTCCCAAAGCGTGAGCGAGCTTCCGCTTAGCGACGTCAGGGTCCTCGACCTGACCAGGCTCCTGCCGGGCGGCTTCTGCTCGCTGCTGCTCGCCGACCTCGGCGCCGAGGTGCTGAAGGTCGAGGACACCGGCATGGGCGACTACATCCGCTGGGCGCCGCCCTACTACGGCGACGAGGACCAGCAGGAGCTGGGCACGCGCTCCTCCCTCTACCTGGCGCTCAACCGCGGCAAGCGCTCGATCCGGCTCGACCTGAAGAGCGAGGTGGGCAAGGAGGCGCTGCTGCGCCTGGTCGAGCGCTACGACGTCGTCCTCGACGGCTTCCGCCCCGGCGTCCTCGACAAGCTCGGCGTCGGCTACGAGCGCCTGCGCGAGGCCAACCCCGCGATCGTCTACTGCGCGATCACCGGCTACGGCCAGGACGGCCCCTACACCCAGCGCGCCGGGCACGACATGAATTACCTCGGCTTGATCGGGCTGCTCGGCCTGACCGGTGCCAAGGACGGCCCGCCGGTGCAGTCGGGCGGCCAGATCGCAGACCTCGGCGGCGGCGCCCTGATGGCCGCCTTCGGCGTGATGGCGGCGCTGCACGAGCGCCGGCGCTCGGGCGAGGGCCAGATGGTCGACGTCTCGATGGCGGACGGCGCGCTCTCCTGGCTCGCCCTCGTCGCCGGCCGCTACTTCTGCGATGGCGAGGAGCCGCGGCGCGGCGAGCAGCAGCTCGCCGGCGGCCTGCTCTGCTACCTGCCCTACGAGGCGAGCGACGGCTGGGTCACCTGCGGCGCGCTCGAGCCGAAGTTCTGGGCCGCCTTCTGCAACGGCGTCGGGCGCCCCGAGCTGATCGAGGCGCAGTTCGAGGCGCCCGGCTCTGACGCCTGGCACGAGGTCGCCGCGGTCTTTCGTTCGCGCACCCGCGAGGAGTGGCGCGCCTTCAACGACGAGCACGATTGCTGCATCGAGCCGGTGCTCGGCGTCGGCGAGGCGCTCGACTCGGAGCTGGTGCGGGCGCGCGCGATGGTTACCGCGATCGAGCAGCCAGGCATGGGCACCGTGCGCCAGCTCGGGGTGCCGGTGAAGATGGGTCGCACCCCGGGCGACCCGACCCGGCCGGCGCCCGCCTTCGGCGAGCACACCGACGAGGTCCTGCGCGAGGCCGGCTACTCCGACGAGGAGATCGCGGCGATGAAAGAGTCGGGCGCCGCGGCGGGGCCGAGTGCGGAAGCCACCCAGGCGGAGTTCCGCGCATGACACCGCTGCGCTGTTCCTTGTCTTCACTATGTCTAGAAAAGGCACAGCGGAGGCTGGATTGATGAGCGCCCAGGCCGAGGGGGCGCTGCTGCGGATCGGCGAGCTGGCCGAGGCCTCCGGCGTGCCGGTGCCGACGATCAAGCACTACCTGCGCGAGGGCCTGCTGCCCGAGCCGGTGAAGACGAGCCGCAACATGGCCTACTACTCGCCCGAGTTCGTCGACCGGATCAAGCTGATCAAGCAGCTGCAGGAGGAGCGCTTCATGCCGCTGAAGGCGATCAAGTCGGTCCTCGACGAGGACCCCGAGCGGGCGCGCGCCCTGGTCGATCTGGAGGACCGCATCCTCGAGCGTGCGCTCGGCCGCGAGCGGACCCGGACCAGCGCCGCCGAGGTGCGCGAGCGCTACCGCGTGCCCAAGGAGGTGCTCGACCGGCTGGAGGAGATCGGGGTGCTCAGCCCCAACAGCCGCGGCTACTCGCCCTCCGACGTGAAGATCATCGAGGCGATCAGCCGCTTCCGCGCCGGCGGCTACGACGAGCAGATCGGCTTCACCGTCTACGACACCCTGCGCTACAAGACCGCGCTCGAAGAGCTGGTCGGCCAGGAGGTCGAGATGGTGATGGACCGCCTTGCCGGCGAGGTCTCACCAGAGCGCGTGGTCGAGATGCTCGAAGCCGGCTCCCAGCCCCTGCAGGACCTGATTGCCGCCCTCCACACCAAGCTGCTGGTCGCCGAGCTGGAGCGCCACCGCGCCAGCCGGGCAGACAGCGGCAAGTAGTTCGGCGGCGATGAAGTCCGTACTGATCACTGGCGCGTCGACCGGGATCGGGCAAGCGGCCGCCCTGCATCTGGACCGACAGGGCTGGCGGGTGTTCGCCGGCGTGCGCCGGGAGGAGGACGCGGCGTCCTTGCGCGAGGCCGGGTCGGAGCGGCTGGCGCCGCTGATGCTCGACGTCACCGACGCGGCGCAGATCGCCGCCGCGGCCGAGAAGGTCGGCGCCGAGGTGGGGGAGGCCGGGCTCGACGGCCTCGTCAACAACGCCGGCATCGCCGTCCCCGGCCCGCTGGAGACGCTGCCGGTCGACGACTTCCGTCGCCAGGTCGAGGTCAACCTGACCGCGCACGTCGCGGTCACCCAGGCGCTGCTGCCGGCGATCCGTCGCGCGCCGGGACGCGTCGTCTTCATCGCCTCGATCGGAGGCCGGATGGCCTTCCCGATGTTCGGCGCCTACCACGCGGCCAAGTTCGGCCTCGAGGCGGTCGGCGACGCCTTCCGCCAGGAGCTGCGCCCCTGGGGGATAGACGTGGCGGTGATCGAGCCGGGCTCGATCGCGACGCCGATCTGGGAGCGCGGCGAGGCGGAAGTCGACGCGATCGCCGCGCGCGCCCGCGACGGCCACGCCGACCTCTACGGCGAGGCGATCGCCGCCTACCGCGAGGTGGCGCGCAAAACCGGCGCCCGCGGCATCCCGCCCGAGCGGGTGGCGGTGAAGATCGAGCACGCGCTAGCCGCACGCCGACCCCGCACCCGCTACCTGGTCGGCGCCGATGCCCGCGGGCAGGCGCTCGCCAAGGCCCTCCTCCCCGATCGCCTGGTCGACTGGCTCGTCGCCCGCGCGACCGGCATGTAGCGGGCGTAGGCGACTTTCACCCCACTCCAGTGTGGTGAAAGTCGTAAGCGCTAACGCGTGGCGCCCGCGAGCGCCTCGCGCTCCGCTTCGATCGCGTCCAGCACCGTCATAGACCTGGTCTCCGCGGCGACAGCCGCCGCCTCGTCGAGGGTCTCGCGAGCGCCCTCCGCCCCGGCCGCGGTACGGGCACGAGCCAGTGCCAGCAGTGCCAGCGGCAGCGACCAGCGCAGTTCGCGCTTGCGAGCGATCTCGGCCGCCCAGGCGGCGATCTCGGCTGCCTCCTCGGCTCTGCCGACTCCGGTCAGCGCTTCGGCGCGCACCGCTGCACGCCAGGCCTCCTGCTCGTCGCCGCCGCCAGCGGCTTCGCGGTGCAGGCGCTCGGCCTCTTCGAAGGACTCCAGCGCCCCGTCGTAGTCCTCCGTCGCGAGCTGCGCGGTGCCGAGGTTGCCGAGCGCCAGGCTGCGCGAGAAGACGTCGCCGAGGCGCTCCGTCAGCTCGCAGTTGCGCCGCCCGATCGCAACGCCCGCCTCAGGGTTGCCCTGCATCCCGAGGAGCATCGCCTTCGAGCCCCGGGTCCAGCTCGCCGTCTCGGGATCGCCCTGCTCCTCGGCGATCCGTAGCGACCTCTCCAGCAGCTTCTCGCACCGCGCGAGCTCGCCGCGCTCGCGGCAAACCATCGCTTTCGCCCACAGCGCCAAGGCGACGGGGCAGCCGATGATGATCCCGGCGCCTGCCCCATGGTCGTCCCCGGCGAGCGCGAGGATCTCGTCGGCGGCGCGGTCGAAGGTCTCGAAGTCCGCCGCGCAGAGGTAGGCGTAGGCGCCCGCGGCGCGGATCGCGACGCGCAGGTAGTCGTCGCCCGATTCGTCGGCCAGTCGGTTCGCCTCTTCGACCCCGACGATCCAATCCGCCGTCGTCTGCTCGAGCCCCGGCCGGGCTGAGCGCAGCATCTGCAGTAGGGCGAGCGAGCGCAGGTCCCCGATTCGCGTCGCGATCTGCTCCGCCTCCTTCTCGAGCCGAGCCACCTCGTCCTGCTCCATGCCGAGGCGCCAGGCGTAGTCGAGTTGGAGCAGGCGCGAGGAGAGGGCCAGCGCGTCGGTCTCGCGGCTCGGGTTCAGCCTGGCGACCAGCTCGGTGACCGAGCGCCACAGCCGCAGCGCGTCGTTGGGCCGGCTGTTGCCGGCCCAGTGCGCGGCGCGGGCCGCCCAGCGGGCGGCCTCCAGCGTCTCGCCGCCTTCCTCCAGGTGATTGGCGATCAGCGCCGCCAGCTCCTCGTGCCGATCGGGGTTGAGCTCGATCATCGCCCTGGCAACGGCGGCGTGGGTCGCCGCCCGCTGCTCGGCCAGCTGCGTGCCGTAAGCGACCTCGCGGGTCAGCGGGTGGCGGAAGGCGAGGATCCGTTCCGGGTAGAGCTCCAGCTCGTAGAGGAACCCGGCGGAGATCAGCGCGCGCAGAGCCGCTTCGCCCTCCGCCCCGTCGCCGAAGCCGGCGACCAACGCCAGCGACCGCTCGCCGATCTCCTTGCCCGCCACCGAGGCGGCCTGCAGCAGCCGCTTCGCCTCGGGGCCGAGCCGGTCGATCCGCGCCGCCAGCACGGTCTGCACGGTCGCCGGCACGCGAGCGTCCTCGACCGGGCGGACGAGCCTGTAGGCGCCACGCTCGCCTTCGAGGTAGTCGCTTTCGGCGAGCTCGCGAACGATCTCCTCGATGAAGAACGGGTTGCCGGCGGTGCGCTCGTGGATCAACGCGGCGAGACCGTCCAGCGACGGGTCGTCGCCGGCGAGGTCTCGCAGCAGCTCCTCGGTACCCCCGTGCCCCAGCGGCTCGAGCTCGAGCGGGTGGTAGTCGGGCGGACCGGTCCAAACCGGCTCGTATTCGGGACGGAAGTTGACTATCGCCAGCGTCTGCGTGCCCTCGACCGAGCCGATCAGTTCGCCCAACAGCACCTCGCTCGCCTCGTCGATCCAGTGCAGGTCCTCGACGATGGTGACGATCGGGTCGCGCCGCCGGGGCGCCCGGATCAGCTTGCAGACGACCGCGCGCAGCGCCCGGTGGCGCGCCTCGGCGCTCAGCTGGGGGAGCGGATGGTCGGGGTCCGGCACGCCGAGGAAGTCGAAGAGCAGCGGCAGGTCGTCGGCGAGGCCGGGATCGAGCAGCAGCGCCCGGCCGGCGATCTTCTCGCGCACGATCCGCTCGGCATCGCCGTCGGCGATGCCGAAGTAGGAGCGCAGCATCTGCAGCACCGGCATGAAGGGGATCTCGCGCCCGTGCGACTGCGCCTGGCATTCGAAGACCTCGATCCCCTCCGCGCGGGCGCGCTCGGCGAACTCGTGGCAGAGCCTGCTCTTGCCGATGCCCGGTTCGGCGACGATGCCGACCGCGGCGCCCTCGCCGGCCTTGGCCCGCTGCAGCGCTTCTGCCAGCACCGACATCTCCTCGTCGCGGCCGACGAAGCGGGTGAAGCCCCGCTCGCGCGAGAGGTCGAGCCGCGAGCGGGCCGAGCCGACGCCGGCCAGCTCGAAGACGCGCACCGGCCGGCTGGCGCCCTTGATCTCGAACTCGCCCAGGTCGGAGAGCTCGAAGAAACCGCGCGCGAGCTCGGCCGTCGCCTCGGTCAGGTAAGCCTTGCCGGGCTCGGCCAGCGCCTCCATCCGCTGCGCCATGCCGACCGTGTGGCCGATCGCCGTGTACTCGCCGCCGCCCTCGCCGCCGATCGCCCCGGCGACGACCTCGCCCGAGTTGATCCCGATCCGCACGGAGAAGTTGAGGCCCTGCCTGCGGCGCAACCCGGCGGCGTACTCGGCGATGTCGTCGAGCATGCGCAGCGCGGCGAAGCAGGCGCGCCGGGCGTGGTCCTCGTGGGCGACCGGCGCGCCGAAGACGGCCATGATCCCGTCGCCGGTGAATTTGTCGACGGTGCCCTCGAAGCGGCGCACCTCGTCGGCGAGGATCGAGAAGAAGCCCTGCATGATCCGGCGCCACTCCTCCGGGTCGTGCTGCTCGGCGAGGTCCATCGAGCCCTTGACGTCGGCGAAGAGCACAGTGACCTGCTTGCGCTCGCCCTCGGCCTCGATGCGGTCCGCACTGGTCACGGACCTTCAATCGTACGCCCCGAAGACACCTATACTGGCCGCACCGAAACCGATTGACTGGTCAGTCAGCCAGCGATCAGCGGAGATGACGATGCGTGCTGCGGTAGTGCAACTCAACTCGACCGGCGACAAGGCCCGGAACCTCGCGAGCGCCGAGCGGCTCGTGCGCGCGGCCGCCGCCGACGGCGCCGAGCTGGTTGCGCTGCCGGAGAAGTGGAACCTGCTCGCCGCGGGCGAGGAGATGGCGGCCGGGGCGGAGCCGCTCGACGGCCAGAGCCTCGCTGCCGCGCGCTCGTGGGCGCACGAGCTCGGCATCCACCTGCTCGCCGGCAGCATCGCCGAGCGGGGGGAGGGAGGCGCGAAGGCCTTCAATACCTCCGTCCTGATCGGCCCCGACGGCGGCGACCTCGCCGTCTACCGCAAGATCCACATGTTCGACGTCGAGGCCGGCGGCGTCGTCTACCGCGAGTCCGAGCACGAGCAGCCGGGCGAGGAGATCGTCTCGGCGCCGGTCGACGGGGTCGAGCTGGGCCTCACCGTCTGCTACGACCTGCGCTTCCCCGAGCTGTACCGGATCCTCGCCGTGCGCGGCGCCCGCCTGATCGCCGTCCCCTCGGCATTCACCGCGGCCACCGGGCGCGACCACTGGGATGTGCTGCTGCGCGCCCGCGCGATCGAGAACCAGGCCTTCGTCCTCGCCCCCAACCAGGTCGGCGAGGCGCCGCCCCACTACAGCTCCCACGGCCACTCGGCGATCGTCGATCCCTGGGGCGTCCTCCTCGCCACCGCACCCGACGAGGAGTGCTTCGTCGCCGCCGAGCTCGACCTCGGCGCGCAGGAGGGAATCCGGGAGCGGCTGCCCTCGCTCGCCAACCGCCGTCCCCAGTCCTACGCCTGGCCACAGCTGCTGGAGGCACACGCCTGATGGCCTCCAAAGCCCCACCGATCGACAAGCGCCGCCAGATCCTCGACGCGGCGGTCCGCGTCTTCGCCCGCCAGGGCTTCCACTCGACCCGAGTCGCCGACATCGCCGACGAGGCGGGGGTCGCCTATGGCCTCGTCTACCACTACTTCAAGTCGAAGGACGAGGTGCTCAACGAGCTCTTCAGCGAGCGCTGGTCGCTGCTGCTCGCCGCGATCGAAGAGGCCGACCGCGGCGAGGAGGCGCCGCGGGCCAAGCTCGAGGCGGTCGCCGGCTTCATCGTCGAGTCCTACCGCCACAACCCCGAGCTGATGAAGGTGATCATCGTCGAGGTGACGCGGGCCGCCAACTCGTTCGGCCGCACCCACCTGCCCGAGATCCGCCGCGCCTACGACTCGATCGCCAAGATCGTCGCCGAGGGGCAGGAGCGCGGCGATTTCCGCGGCGATATCGACCCCGACTTCGCCTCGATGTCCTTCTACGGTGCGATCGAGCAGCTGCTCTCCGGCTGGATCTTCGAGCTGATCCCGGCCTCCGACACCGACTTCGAGCAGGCGAAGGCGCTGGTGACGGCGACGATCTGCGACGGCCTCGAGCCGCGTTGAACGCCGCCGAGCTGGTTTACTGCCACACCTCAGAGGGGACCGTTTAGGCAATGGACAACGACATCGTCAAACGACTCGCCTGGAGCGGCATGCTCGCCGCGGCCGGCGCCGTCGCCAGCATCGTCGCCACCAGGGCGGCGGGCATCCTCTACCGCCGGCTCTTCGACGAGGACCCGCCGGAGTAGGCGCGATGGCCGATCCATCCCCGACGACGCCCCCCCCGATTCCACCGCCGCCGCCCGGCTCCGACGATCGCTCGGTCGCCGAGCTGGTCTTCGACGTCTCCGAACGCGCCTCGACCCTGGTGCGCGAGGAGATCGAGCTCGCCAAGGTCGAGATCGGCGAGAAAGTCGGCAAGATCCTGCGCGGCTCGGTCGTCGGCCTCGCCGCCGGTACCTTCGCCTTCCTCGCCCTGATCCTGATCATGCACGGGGTCGCCTGGCTGCTTGCCGAAGAGCTCTTCGACGGCAACGTCTGGCCTGGCTTCTTCGTCGAGGCGGCGCTCTTCCTGCTGATCGCCGCGATCGCCGGCCTGGTCGCCTACCGCTCGGTCCAGGCGGGCGCCCCGCCGGTCCCCGAGCAGGCGATCGAAGAGGCGAAGCAGATCAAGAGCACGCTCGAAGGTGAGGCGCCGAGCCAGGTCCAGGCACCGACCCAGACCGAGGTGCCTAGATGAGCGCTTACCCGGAGCAGGGTCGTCCGGCGACCGCGGGCATGCCTGGCCGCAGCCCGGCGGAGATCCGCCGTGACATCGAGCTGCAGCGAGTGGACCTCGGCCGCTCGGTCGAAGCCCTGCGCACCCGCGTCGGCGAGCTCACCGATTGGCGCCGCCAGGTGCGCGAGCACCGCCAGCAGCTGATCGTCGGCGCCGCCGTAGCGGGCTTTGCTGTCGGCATGCTGGCGATGCGCCGCCGGCGCAAGTAGCGGCGCTCAGCTCACGGCGGCGTTCGAGACGCTGCCGATGCCGAGCAGGCCGGGACCGACGTGGGCGCCGAGGACGGCGCCGATCTCGGAGATGAAGGCGGGCTCGCAGCCGAAGATCTCGCGCGCATCGTCGGCCAGGGCGGCGGCGGTTTCGTCGTCCTGGATGTACTGCACGACCCAGGCGTCGAGGCCGGACTCGTGGCGCTCGCGGGCGTAGTCGCGCAGGCGCTCGATCGAGCGGGCCCGGGTCCGCACCCGCTCCACCGGGGTGATCTCCTCCTCCAGCGTCAGGATCGGCTTGATCTTCAGCGCCGAGCCGATGAAGGCGCTGGCGCCGCCGATGCGGCCGCCCCGCCGCAGGTACTCGAGGGTGTCGATCGCGAACCACATCTTCAGCTCCTCGCGGGTCTGCTCGGCGCGGGCGAGCACCGCGCTGGCATCGCCGCCGGCCTGCGCCGCGGCCGCCGCGCCGAGCGCGCAGAGGCCCATACCGCCCGCCGCCGAGCGCGAGTCGAAGATGACGATGCGCTCGCCGCCCTTGCCCTCGTCGATCAGGCGCTGCTTGGCTTGCTCGGCGGCCTCGCAGGTGCCTGAGATGCCGGCGGAGATGTGGACCGAGACGATTTCGCGACCCTCGTCGAGCAGGGGTTCGTAGACCTCGACCAAGTCGCCGATCGAGGGCTGCGAGGTGGTCGCCCCGCCCTCGGAGGCGCGCAGGCGCTCGAAGAAGGCGCCGTAGTCCTCGACCTCGGTCTCCTTCTGCTGCTCGCCGTCGATCGAGACGTAGAGGCTGACCACGCGGATATCGCGCTCGGCGATCAGGTCCCTGGGCAGGTATGCCGTGCTGTCGCAAACGACGGCGGTTGACGCGGCGGCGGTCAAGGTGGGCGATTCTGGCAGACCTCTCGCTACACTTTATGAAGTGACGGAGACTCCGAAAGAGGCGATCACCCTCACCGAGCAGGCGGCCGCGAAGATCGGCGAGCTGCTCGGCGGGCAGGACGATTCGGCGGACCAGGCGCTGCGGGTAGCCGTCCGCGGCGGCGGCTGCTCCGGCTTCCAGTACGCGCTTGCCTTCGACCGCGCCGAGGAGGACGACCACGTCTTCGAGGTCGACGGCGTCGCCGTCGTCGTCGACAAGGTCAGCATGCAGTTTGTCTTCGGCTCGGAGGTCGACTACGTCGAAGGCCTCCAGGGCGCCGGCTTCCAGGTCAACAACCCGAACGTCGTCGCCGCCTGTGGCTGCGGATCCTCTTTCCAAGTGAAAGAGGATGCGGCCGAAACCGCAGCGGTTTAGCTCCCGCTATTCGATCTGCAGTGGGGGTGACTGCCCTGGCGGGCTCGCCTGTGCCGGCGCGGTCTCCGGCTGCTCGACGCCGAGGGCCTCGGCGAGCTCGCCGGACTCGAACATCTCCTCGACGATGTCGGCGCCGCCGAGCAGCTCGCCGTTGACGTAGAGCTGGGGGAAGGTCTGCCAATCGGAGATCTCCGCCGTCACCTCGCGCAGCGGCTGCAGCGCCGGGAGGACGTCGATCGCGCCGTACTCGACGTCCATCGAGTCGAGCACCTGCACGACCCGCATCGAGAAGCCGCAGCGCGGCATCTCCGGGGTCCCTTTCATGAAGAGCAGCACCGGGTTGGCGCCGATCAGCTCCTCGACCTTCTGCTTCAGCTGCGGGTCGGCCATCGCCACAGGGTAGCTACCCCGCCACCTCGGTCTTGATCGAGAGGGCGTGGATCTGCCCGTCGTCGAAGCGCTCCTTCACCGCTGCCTTGACCAGGCGGTGTTGGTCGATCCGCGAGAGGCCCTCGAACTGCGGCGCCGCCACCGTCGCCCGCAGGTGATCGCCGGCGCCGGTCTCGTCCACGACCTCGACCGTGGCGCCGGGCAGGGCCGCGGCGATCATCGCCTCGATCTCCGCCAGGTCGGCCAAGCTCTCTAGCCGGAGACCTTCTGGCCCAGGGTCTCGAGCATCTCCTCGACCCGGACGAACTTGACCCGGGGACGGCCGTGCGGCTCGCCACGGCCGACCTCGGCCTGGTCGATCGCCTGCCAGTCGTCGAAGGTGACGTAGCGGACGCCGCGCTCGGCGAGCAGATCCTCGACCGCCGCTGGCTCGGGGCTGGCCGGGCTGAGCAGGGTCTGCGACTCAACGTCGGCGAGCAGGTGCTGGACGGTCTCCAGCGCGTCTTTCTTGTTGGTGCCGATCACGCCCGAGGGGCCGCGCTTGATCCAGCCGGCGGTGTAGTGGCCGACCTTGTGGCCGGAGTCGTGGGAGTCGAGCACGCGGCCGCCCTCGTTGAGGATCAGGCCACGCTTTTCGTCGAAGGGGACGCCCTCGATCGGCACGCCGGTGTAGCCGACCGAGCGCAGTACCAGGCCGCACTCCAGCTCCTCGCGCTCGCCCCTGTCCCTGGCCCGCAGGGCGCCGCCTTCCTCGACCAGCTCGTTGCGCCCGATCACGATCGATTCGACCTTGCCGTCGCCCTTGATCTCGACCGGCGAGGCGAGGAAGCGCAGCACGATTCGCTGCTTCTTGCCCTCGGGCTCGCGCCGGGAGAACTCGCGCAGCGTCTCGACGTTGACCCGGGTCGTCTTGTCGGCTTCCTCGGACTCGAGGTAGGCGGCGCTGGCCGGATCGAGCTCGACCTCGGCGGGGTCGACGACGATGTCGGCGTCCTCCATCTCGCCCAGCTCCTTGATCTCGGGATTGGTGAAGGCCGCCTGGACCGGGCCGCGGCGGCCGAGCACGACGATCTCGCGGATCTGCTTGCGGTCGAGCATCTCGATCGCGTGGTCGGCGGTGTCGGTCTGGCGCAGCTCGTGGTCGGTGAGGGCGAGCATTCGCGCCACGTCCATGGCGACGTTGCCGTTGCCGATCACCACCGCCCGCTCGGAGGAAAGGTCGAACTCCTCCTCGCAGTAGTCGGGGTGGGCGTTGTACCAGCCGACGAAGGCGGTGGCGGCGTGGCTGCCCGGCAGCTCTTCTCCGGGGATGCCGAGGCGGCGGTCGGTCTCGCAGCCGACCGTGAAGACGATCGCGTGGTAGAGCCGCTCTAGGTCCTCGACCTCGATGTCGTGGCCGACCTTGACGTTGCCGAAGAAGCGGAAGCCCTCGCGCGCCGCGGTTTTCTCGTAGACGCGGATCACCGACTTGATCTTCGGGTGGTCGGGGGCGACGCCACCGCGGACCAGGCCGAAGGGCGTGGGCAGGCGGTCGAAGAGGTCGACCTGGGCGTGCGTCTCCTCGTGCTTGAGGATGTGCTCGGCGGCGTAGAAGCCTGAGGGGCCAGCGCCGACGATGGCGACGCGAACGGGATTTTCTTCGGTTCCGATCTGGGTCATTGGAACGCGGAAGGATAGGGAAAGGGCGTTGCTGGTCGCCTATGCGGCGAGCAGCTGGCCGCTGCACTGGGGGCAGATGCCGTGGTCGAGCAGCGGCAGTGTGCGACGGCGGAAGAGCTCGAGCTGCTTGGCCGCCTCCTCGACCTCGACCCACTCGCCCTCGATCAGGAAGCGGTCGCACCAGGCGCACATCGTGAGGAAGTCGCCTTCCGCCCGCGGAGCGTCGGGGTCGAGCAGCGGCTGCGGCTCCTCGCGCTCCTCTTCGTCGCGCAGGCGGGCGGAGAAGAGGACGACGCGGCCGGTGCGGTCAGCGGCGATGCGGATGTCCATCTCGCGGGTGACGTCGGGCCCGTCGCAGCGGAAGGGCAGCTCCACGTCGCGCACCCCTTCGCGCACGCGTCGCAGCAGCAGGCGCTGCAGCTTCACCACCTCATGCCCGGCGACGAAGTCCCAGAGCGAGCGGCCGAGGCTGTCGCCCGCTCCCTCCCAGCCGTTCTCGGCGGCGAAGCGGTAGTAGCCGTCGTCGACCTTGATCAACCGGTCCTGCTCGTCGATCGCGTAGCTGAGGGTCTCGACCGTCATACCGCGACGACGCTGGCGGTGCCGTCGAGCGCGTCGAGCGCCCTGCGCACCGACATCGCCACGCAGGTGAAGATCGGCGTCTCGCGCTCGGTGTAGGCGCTCGACTCGGTCGGGCGCAGCTCCTGCACGAGGTCGAGGAACATCCCCGGGTCGTCGCCCTCGAAGGCGACGACGAACTCCTGGTCGTCGAGGCCGAACGAGTAGGAGGTGTTGATCGTGATCTCCGGGTAGCGGCGACCGACCTCGATGTGGCTCTTCATGATCCGCTGCCGCTCCTCCGGCGGAAGGCCGTACCAGCGGCGCTGCTTGACCATCGGGTAGAGGAAGAGGTACTTGCGCTCGGAGACGCAGATCTCCGGCCGCGCCCGCTCGTCGGAGTAGGGGGACCGTTTGGTCATCGAGAGGAAGGAGTGGGGGGTCTCCATCCACTTCGCCAGGCCGCTCTGGCCGAGCACGACGTGGAAGGTGTGCAGGTCGTCAAGGTTTGGGCTCTGCGAGAGCAGGACCAGGTCGACGTCGCCGCGCGTGCCTATGGTTGAGTAGGCGCGCAGCGAGCGGTCGAGGGCGAAGTCCTCGCAGGCCGCCAGGAACTCCTGCTTGTCGGCGGCGCGCAGGTCGGCGTCGCGGCGGCGCCACTCGGGGTCGATCTTGAAAAAAGTGAACTTGGCGAACGTGCGGTCGGCCATCCGGGTCACGATAGCGCCGGCGATGCTGGTCGCGGCGGCGATCGCGCTGCTGCTGGCCGTGCACGCGGCCGGCGCCGGATTCCAGGGCGACCCGCTGGCGGTGGTGCGCGACGCCGCGCTGGGCGACCGCCTCTGGGACGTCGCCGGCCGCCGCGGCCCGGTGATCGGCGTGACCCTGCTTGTCTGGCTCGCCGCCTTCGGCCTGACGATGGCGGCAGGCCGAGAGCGGGCGGGACGGGCCGCGGCGCGGCTGCTGGCGCTCTCGCTCGTCTACCTGCCGCTGCTCTGCCTGGTGGGGGCCGGGCTGGAGCCGAGCGTCGCGGCCGAACGGCTGCTGGTCATGCTCGGCTCGCCGGCGCTCGCCGCGCTCACCCTGGAGACGCTCCGCGGCTACCGTGCGCTGGCCGCCGCCTGCGCGGCGACCGTGCTCGCCCACACCCTCGACCTGATCGCCGGCTCGCCGCTGATCCAGCTCTCGCTGGTCGGCCCCAACCCCGCCGGTGGCCACCGCTACTACGGCATCGGCAACGAGCTGGAGGCGTGCCTCGTCGTCCTCGTGCTGGTCGGTACCGGCGCGGCGCTCTCCGCTCCGCTGTGCCTTATGCGGTCCAGAGAGAGAAAAGGCACAGCGGAGCGGGTGGGCGCTTGGCGGCTGTGTGGCCCGGCGGTCTTCCTCGCCGTCGCCGCGGTCTTCGCCTTCGTCTTCGCCTACGGTCGCTACGGGGCCGACGTCGGCGCGGCGATCGCGCTGCCGCTTGGCGCCGCCGTCGCCGCGGCACTGCTCGCCGAGCGGCCGCGGCTCGCCCTGCTCGCGCTGGCGATGCCCCTGCCGGCATTGGCGCTGCTCGCCGCGGCGGACCTGCTCACCGACGCCGACGCCCACCTCACCAGCACCGTGCTCGACGCCGAGAGCGGCGGCGACGTCCTCGCCGTCTTCGGCGACCGCCTGCGCGAGGCGGGCGAAAGCTTCGGCCGCACGATCCTGCTCGTCTGCCTTCCCC
>JBKPOW010000173.1:0-1689 GCA_046733275.1 Actinomycetota bacterium | reverse complement strand
CCGCCGACCGGCTCGCCACCGAGCTGGCGCCGGGCGTTGCGCGGGGCGTGCCGCTGCACCGCTGCGACGACCTCGAGGCCGCCGCGCGCCGCGCGGCCGCCGCGGCCGCCCCCGGCGACGTCGTCTTGCTTTCGCCCGCCTGCGCCAGCTTCGACGCCTTCGAGAACTTCGAACGGCGCGGCGACCGCTTCCGCGAGATCGCCAAGGAGCTGGCATGAGCGCTCGCTCCGTGTCCCTTCCCTGGCGGGGCGCCAAGGGAGGGAAGAAGAAGAGGAAGCGGCGTGCCGCCAAGCTCCCCGCCGAGTACAACCTGCTGCTCACGGCGACCCTCTGCCTGCTCGCCTTCGGCGCGGTGATGGTCTTCTCCGCCAGCTCGACCACGCGCGTGCTCAGCGACGGCGGCCTCTCCGACAGCGCCTTCTACCTCAAGCGCACCCTGCTCTTCGGCGCGATCGGGCTGCTGATCATGCACCTCACCGCGCGCCACGGGCTGCAGCTCTTCCGCCGCCTCACCCCGGCGATCCTCGGCCTCTCGTTCTTCCTGCTCGTCGCCGTCCTCTTCGCCGGCACGAGCGTCAACGGCTCCAGTCGCTGGCTCGGCTCGGGCTTCCTCCAGATCCAGCCCTCGGAGCTGGCCAAGGTGGCGCTGATCCTCTACGCCGCCGACCTGCTGGCGCGCAAGCCGATGCGGGCGAAATCGATCGAGGGATTGATGCCGTTCCTGCTCGTCACCGCGGTCGCCGTGCTGCTGATCGTCGCCGAGCCCGACCTCGGCACCTCGATGGTCGTCGCCTTCGCCGTCGCCGCCACCCTGGTCGCCGCCGGCGCCCGCCTGCGCGACCTCGCCCTGATCGGGGGCGCGCTCGCCTTCTTCGCCCTGCTGATGACCGTGGTCGAGCCCTACCGGATGGCGCGCCTGACCGGCTTCCTCAACCCCGGCGCCGACGCCGCTGGCGCCGGCTTCCAGGCAGCCCAGGCGAAGATCGCCCTCGGCTCCGGCGGCCTCTTCGGGGTCGGCATCGGCAACGGCGTGCAGAAGGCCTTCTACCTGCCCGAGGCCCACACCGACATGATCTCGGCGGTAATCGGCGAGGAGCTCGGCCTGATCGGCATCCTCGGCGTGGTCGGCCTCTTCTCCCTCTTCGGCTACGCCGGCCTGCAGATCGCCAAGAAAGCGCAGGACGCCTACGGCAAGCTGCTCGTCGCCGGGCTCACCTCGCTCGTCCTCGTCCAGGCGACGATCAACCTCTTCGCCGTGATGGGGCTGGCGCCGCTGACCGGCGTGCCGCTGCCCTTCGTCTCCTACGGCAACAGCAGCCTGATGGCGACCCTGTTCGCGGTCGGCCTGATCCTCAACGTCGCCCGCGGCGGGACCGCTCGCGCTGGCAAACTGCGCGTCGTCGAGGGTAAGCGCGCGCCCACACGTGGAAGGAGCCGATCGAAAGGTGCAGGGGCAAGAACCGCCCAAAGTCGTAGTGGCGGCCGGGGGCACGGCCGGGCACGTCGTACCGGCCATGGCGGTCGCCGACGAGCTTCGGGCTAGGGGCGCCGAGGTCTCCTTCCTCGGCACGCGCGAGCGCATCGAGGCGGAGCTGGCGCCTGCAGCGGGCTATGAGATCGAGTTCCTCAAGGCCCGCGGGATCGACCGCGGCAGCCGCCTGCGGGCGGCCGTGGCCGCCAGCGAGGCGC
>JBKPOW010000172.1:0-1074 GCA_046733275.1 Actinomycetota bacterium | reverse complement strand
CGCACGTCGATCCAGCGCATCGCCTCGGGATCGGCGAGGTAGCGGAGCACGTCCTCGCGCTCGGCGCCGATCACCGTCAAGCGGCTGGGCACGTGCTCGACCAGCGCTTCGAAGGCGGTCAGCAGGACCGGCAGGCCCTTGCGCTCCTCGGGCCGGCCGACGAAGGCGAGGCGCAGCTCACCGCTCGGCGGCTTCGGGCCCTGCGGCGCGGCGTCGACGTGGACGCCGTTGGGGATGATCTCGTAGCGCCCGCCGAACCAGCGGCGGCCGGTCCAGGCGGCGGCCTCGGAGACGGCGATCCGCGCCGAGAGACGGTTGAAGACCCGCCGCGCCCCCAGCGCCGAGGCGACGTGGTTGGGCAGCGGCTTGGTCGAGTAGGCGTGGAAGGTGCCGACGGCGGGAGTGCGCGTCCCCAGCGCCGCGTTCCAGCCGACCAGGGGCACCAGCGGCTCGTGGATGTGGACGACGTCATAGCCGCCGCGGCGCAGCTCGCCGCGAACGCGCGCGACCCCTCCGACAGGCGAGGCGGAGAGGTTGGAGACGGCGCCGTTGGCGCCGATGCCGATCGTGCGGCCGAGCGGGAAGACGTAGTCGGGCAGCTCGCGCGGCTGGGGGGGGGCGCGGTGCAGCGTCCGGCTGATCCGGTCGGGAGGGTCTACGGGGGCGAGCACGCGGACGTCGTCGCCACGCCTGAGGAACTCCTCAGCGAGCGCCTCGACGTGCCGGTTCACGCCGCCCTGGTAGCTCCAGGAGTATGGCGAGACAAGGGCGATTCGCACGAAGGATCTAAGACTAGTCGATGCGTCGGGCCAAATCCGGGCGCTCGCTTTCGGCCCAGGCGAAGCCGCAGAAAGCCGCCAGGTACAGCGCGCCGATCTCAAGCAGGAGGGCGCCGGAGTCGTTGGCGACCGTGCCGACCAGCGTCGCCGCCAGCGCGCCGAGCATGCCGGCGCGCACCGCCGGCCGGTCGCGCAGCCAGGCGGCCAGGCGATCGCGCCCCGACCAGGCGAGCGCGGCGGCGGCGATCACGAGGGGAAGGCAGACGAGCAGGATCGTGCGGCCGAAGCTTTCGCC
>JBKPOW010000171.1:0-8696 GCA_046733275.1 Actinomycetota bacterium | reverse complement strand
AGCACGAGCTGCCCGTCGCCGAGGCGGGCAAGCGGGCGCTGGCGCTGCTCCAGGGCGAGGATGGCTGACGCCGCCCCCTTCGGGCGCGGCCGCATCCGCCGTCTCGTCGGCCTCGACCGCAGCGGCCCGCCGCCACGGCAGACCCGCGAGGGGGAACCGCTCAACCCGTGGACGCTGCCCAACCTGGTCGGCTACCTGCGCCTCGCCGGCCTGCCCGTCTTCCTCTACCTCGCCTTCGACTCCGACGACGGCCGTACCGCGGCCTCGGCGGCGCTCTTCTGGCTGATCGCGGCGGGCGACTACCTCGACGGCTTCCTCGCCCGGGTCACCGGCCAGTACAGCCGCCTCGGCGCCCTGCTCGATCCGCTGATCGACCGCCTGACGATCCTCGCCGGCGCCGCCGTCTGCTGGCACTTCGAGCTCTTACCGCGCTGGGCGCTGGCGCTGCTCGTCGCGCGTGAGCTGGCGATGCTGCTGCTCGCCCAGTACGGCCTGCGCCACGGCGTCCAGATCGCGGTCAACTGGCCGGGACGGATCTCGGTCTTCCCGATCATGGGCGGCATCTTCTTCGCCCTCGTCTTCGCCGGCTGGGTGCCCGCGGCACTGCTGGTCTTCGGCGTCGCCCTGGCGCTGCTCGCCACCGCTCTCTACGCCCGCACCGGCATCCGCGAAGTGCGGCAGCGCCAAGCGCAAGGCTTCTCCCAGACTCCATAACCTTCAACCTGGAGTTGAACCTTTGGCCGGGGAACCTATAATCGGAGCCCCTGCGGCCAAACGGAGGCGAAGGCCTCGCGATCAAGGAGCGAGATGGAGGACACCTTTCCCGATCTCGGTTCGCTCAGCGACGAAGAGCTGAAGGACCTGATCGACAATCTCACGAGTGAGGAGAACGAGATCTCCTACAAACGCCGGGTCCTGCACGGCAAGATCGACATCCTGCGGGCCGAGCTGGTCAACCGGCTGCGGCACAAGCGCGAAAGCGGCGACTCGCTGATCTCCGGCGACGACGTCGCCCAGCTGACCGACATCCTCGCCGGCAAGACGCAGACGCCACCCGAGGACACGGCGGCCTAGCCCGGAGCGAAGCGATGGCCACCCACTGCCCGGACTGCGGCACCGTCAACCCAAAAGGTGCCAACTACTGCCAGAAGTGCGGCGCCTACCTCGGCGGTCCGAAAGACGGCGGCGACGAGCCGACGACGATGACCTATACGGTCGACGACACCGGCGAGATGCAGCCGATCGACATCGACCAGGTGCTCGAGACGAGCGGCGCGGCGCTGGTGATCCGCGCCGGCGGCGGCCGTGCGGGGGAGAGCTTCACCGTGACCGAGGACCGGGTCAGCATCGGCCGCAGCCCCGACGCCGGCGTCTTCCTCGACGACGTCACCGTCTCCCGCAATCACGCCCTGCTGGTGCGGCGCAAGGACGGCTTCTACATCGACGACCTCGGCTCGCTCAACGGCACCTACGTCAACCGCCGCCGGATCGAGTCGCACCGGCTCGCCGACGGCGACGAGATCCAGGTCGGCAAGTACAAGCTCAGCTACCTGGAGAAGTAGGGACGGGCATGGCGGTCTCCGAGCAGCAGCAACAGCAGGCGGGGCGGCGCGACTCCCGGCCGCGCAAGGCGCTGACGATCGGCGCCGTCTGCAAGATCCTGCAGAACGAGTTCGATGACATCTCGATCTCCAAGATCCGCTACCTCGAGGACCAGAAGCTGCTGACGCCGCGCCGCACGCAGGGCGGCTACCGCCTCTACAGCCAGTCCGACGTCGAGCGCCTGCGCACGATCCTGCGCCTGCAGCGCGACGAGTTCCTGCCCCTGCGGGTGATCCGACAGGAGCTCGCCGCCGGGGGCGACATCGACCTCGGCGGCGGCAGCGGCGACCGGCGACCGGCCGGCGGCGCCGTGCGGCGGGCGATCCTGGTCAACACCTCCAGCGCCTACCTGACGCTGGAGGAAGTGATCGAGGAGACCGGCGCCCGCTCCGAGCTGATCGCCGAGCTGGAGAACTTCGGCATCGTCCAGCCGGAGAAGCGCGACGGCAGAACCGTGTACGACGAGACCGATCGCGAGATCGTCCGCGCCGCCAACGAGCTCTCGCGGGTCGGCGTCGGCGCTCGCAACCTGCGCGTCTTCCGCTCCTCGGCCGACCGCGAGGCGAACCTGCTGGAAGCGCTGCTGGGCCCCTCGCTGCGCTCGCGCAACCCGGAGCGGCGCAAGGAGGCGCTGGAGAGCCTGGAGAGCCTGGCGGCGACCGTCTCGCACCTCAAGCACCTGCTGCTCGTTCGCGATCTGCGCAGGCTCGCCGGGGACTGACGGCGCGCCCGTGCCCCGCGTCACCCGCCGGCGCAAGATCGCGGCCCCCGCGGACGAGGTCTGGGAGCTCGTCTCCGACCCCTACAACTTGCCGCGCTGGTGGCCGCGGACGAGCCGCGTCGAGGGCGTCGACCGCAAGCCCGAGGGCAGGCGCAGCCAGTGGACCAAGGTGCTGGAGACGGCCGAGGGCCGCGGCGTGCGCGCCGACTACCGCTGCCTCAGCTCGGCCCGCGGCGAGCGCTACGTCTGGGAGCAGCAGCTCGCCGGCAGCCCCTTCGAGCGCCACCTGCGTCGCTCGACGGTCGAGATCGGCCTGCGCGGCGAGGGCGAGGCGACCGAGGTCAGCCTCACCTCCGAGCAGAAGCTGCGCGGCATGTCGCGGCTGGGCTCGCCGATGATGCGCGGCGGGCAAGGAAGGATCCTCAACGAGGCGCTCGACGGGCTGGAACGCGCGCTGGGAGGATCGGGGTGACCCGTTGTGGCCACTTATTCCCCATATGGGGGAGGAAGGTGCCATGACCCCGCGCCGCGACTCGAAGTGGTGGGGGTGGGGCGACCCGGCGACCCTGCCGGAGCTCGACGGCGAGGCGTTGGCGACGCTGCGCGATCGGGTTGGCGAGCTGGAGCCGTGGCCGCTGGCCGCCGAGCTCGAGCGTTTCGAGCTGCCCGAGGCGCAGCCGCTGCCGCCGAGCCTGGTGGAGGCCGTCGGCGAGGAGAACGTCTTCAGCTCGAATGAGGACCGGGTCCGGCACGCGAGCGGGTGCGGCTACGCCGATCTCGCCCGCCTGCGCGGCGGTCGTTTGGACGCGGCGCCCGACGCCGTCCTCCTGCCCGCCGATACCGAGGCGGTGCGGCGGGTGCTGGAGATCTGCTCGGCCGAGGGGATCGCCGTCGTTCCCTTCGGCGGCGGCACCAGCGTCGTCGGCGGGGTCGAGCCGCTGCGCGGCGGCCACCAGCGGCTGGTCAGCCTCGACCTGGCCCGCCTGCGGGACGTCGACGTCGACGAGCGCTCGCTGACGGCGACGCTCGGTGCGGGCCTGCGCGGTCCCGAGGCGGAAGCGGCGCTGGGCCCGCGCGGCGTCGTCCTCGGCCACTACCCGCAGTCCTTCGAGTACGCGACGATCGGCGGCTTCGCCGCCACCCGCTCCGCCGGCCAGGCCTCGAGCGGCTACGGCCGCTTCGATGCGCTGGTCAGCGCCGTGCGCCTGATCGCCCCGGTGGGGGAGATGCGGACGCTGGAGACGCCGCACACTGCCGCCGGGCCGGCGCTGCGCGAGCTGGTCGTCGGCTCGGAGGGGGTCCTCGGGGTGATCCCGGAGGCGACCGTGAGGGTTCGCCCCGCGCCGGCGCGGCGGCGCTACGAGGCCTGGATCGCCGAGAGCTTTGAGGCCGGCGCCGAGATCGTGCGGGCGCTGGCCCAGGGACCTGGGCTGCCCGACGTGATCCGCGTCTCCGACGAGGAGGAGACCGAGGTCTCGCTGGCGCTCTCCGGCCCGCGCGGCCTGGCGGGCGCGGCGTTCGACCACTACCTCGGCCTGCGCCGGCGTCGCGGCGGCTGCCTGATCGTCGTCGGCATCGAGGGGGAGGAGGAGTCGGTCGCGCGCCGGCGCGCCCTCGCGGTGCGGGCCCTGCGCGGCGGCGGCGCGGCCTACCTCGGCCGGGCGGCGGGACGCTCCTGGGAGCACGGCCGCTACCGGGGCCCGTACCTGCGCGACACCCTGATGGGGATGGGGGCGATGGTCGAGACGCTGGAGACCTCGCACACCTGGACCAGGCTGACCGAGCTGCACGCGGCGGTGGGCGGGGCGATCCGCGACTCGCTCGCCTCGCAGGGCACCCCCGGGCTCGTCTTCTGCCACCTCTCGCACGCCTACGCCGACGGCGCCTCGCTCTACTTCACCTTCATCTCGCGCGCCAGGCGGGGAGCCGAGATCGAGCAGTGGGCGGCGGCGAAGCGGGCCGCCTGCGAGGCGATCGTCGGGAGGGGCGGCACGATCACCCACCACCACGCGGTCGGCCGCGACCACGCCCCCTACATGGAGGCCGAGGTGGGGAGGACGGGAATCGAGGCGCTGCGGGCCGTCAAGGAAAGGCTGGACCCAGCCGGGATCATGAACCCCGGCAAGCTGATTCCCGGCTAGCCGCCCTGCCGCTGCGCAGCCGCTTTGGTGATCGGGCCGGTGATCTCGCCGGTGAGGACGGTTTCGCCGGTGTAGCGGGGGAGAGATTTGGTCGCTTTGGCTCGCGCCACCTCCTGCTGGTAGGCGGCGTTGGAGGTGCGCGAGACGTAGATCTGGTTGAAGGCGCCACCGGCGATGTAGGCGAGCAGTTCGGCCGGGACCGGGAAGCGGGCGGCGAGACGACCCTCCTCGCCGACGGCGACGCTACCGATGCGCAGGGTGAGTTTCGGCGTGCGGTAGAGCCAGACGGTGTAGGTCTCGCCCGACTCGGTCGGCTCGAGGCCCTCGGCGGTCACCTGGAGGACGATTTCCTCTTTGCCGAGGCGGCCGAAGATGGCGTTGCCGCTCGCCTCGCCGCCGTCGGGAGAGGTGAGCACGGCCTGGGTGACTTTGTCGCTGACGGCGGCCGCGGCTTCGGCCGCGGCGTCGGCGGTTGAATCGGCGCCCGAGTTCGAGTCGCCGCCGATCAACGCGATCGCGGCGAGGACGATGGCGACGACCCCGAGCGCGCCGCCGGCGAAGAGGATGACGCGCCGCCGCTCGGCAGTCGCCTCCTGTGGTCGCTCCTTGGCCCGAGGGGCCGGTGCGGAAAGCGGGGTGGGCGCCGGCTCGGGCGGCGGCGCGTCGAGCGCAGCCAGCGCCTCGCGCACCTCGTCGCGCACCTCGGCGACGCTCTTGCCCTTCAGCGCGGCGATGTCCTCGTAGCCCTGCTCGCGCTGCGCGAGCAGACGCAGCAACGCCTTCTGGTCGTCACTCAGTGGCATCCCCGCCGAACACTATGCGACGGGCATTAAGACCAGATGTGCGAGCGACGGGCCCGATGCGGAGCGGGCCGGGCGATCCCTGCAAGCCGATGGTCTAGGGTCCGCGCCGATGCCGGACGACCCCCGCGGCCTGCTCTCCCACTTCGACGCCCTGGTCGGCACGGAGTGGATCGACGACGACCCCGATGACGCGCGCGTGCGGGTCGCCGTCCGCGACGATCTGCGCCAACCGGTGGGGCTGGTGCACGGCGGCGTGATGTCCACCCTAGTCGAGAGCGTCTGCTCCCGCGCCACCGCGCTGGCCGTGCTCGGCGACGGCATGGCGGCGATGGGCCAGTCGATCAGCGTCAGCTTCATGCGCCCGATCACCGCGGGCCACGCCGAAGTGCGGGCGAGGGCTCGCCACCGCGGCCGCACCACCTGGGTCTGGGAGGCCGAGGTCGTCGATGCCGAGGAGCGCCTCTGCGCCCTCGCTCAGATGACGATCGCCGTTCGTCCGCTGCCGCAGGAGCTAGCCTCGAAACCGATTGGTTATCGGTAGACGCCTGTCCCGTCCGAAGGCCTTCGGCGTGATGCGGATGCCGGGGGCGGCCTGGCGCCGCTTGTACTCGGAGCGATCGACCATGCGCACGACCTCGTCGACGACCTCGCCCGGCATCCCGGCGGCGACCATCTCCTCGCGGCCCTGGTCGCGCTCGACATATGCCTCGAGGATGCGGTCGAGCAGCTCGTAGGGCGGCAGGGTGTCGGTGTCGCGCTGGTCGGGGCGGAGCTCGGCCGAGGGCGCCCGCTCGATCGCCGAGGCCGGGACCAGCTCGCGCCCGGCCCGCTCGTTTCGGTGGCGCACCAGCTCGTAGACCAGCGTCTTCGGCACGTCCTTGATCGCGGCGAAGCCGCCGGCCATGTCGCCGTAGAGGGTGGCGTAGCCGACCGACATCTCGCTCTTGTTGCCGGTGGTCAGCACCAGCCAGCCATGCTTGTTCGAGAGCGCCATCATCACGTTGCCGCGGATCCGTGCCTGGATGTTCTCGGCGGCCAGGTCGGGCTCGGAAGGCCGGGCAGGGTCATGGGGGAGGGTGCGCGGCTCGGCATCGTCGCCGCCGGCGAGAGAGGGGCCGAGCGCCGCCGCGTAGGCCTCCATCGTCGCCTCGATCGGGATCTCGATCGTCTTGGCGTCGAGGTTGGCGGCGATGGCGCGCGCGTCGGCCTGCGTCGCCGCGCTGGAGTGGGGGGAGGGCATCACCACGCAGCTGACGTTCTCGCCGCCGATCGCGTCGGCGGCGAGCAGCGCGACCAGGGCGGAGTCGATCCCGCCCGAGAGGGCGAGGCCGACGTGTCGGAAGCCGTTCTTGCGCACGTAGTCGCGCAGGCCGAGGACCAGGGCGGCGTAGACCTCGGCCAGGTCGGGCAAGGGCTCGGCGAGGCGCGCCGGCGCCGAGGAGGGGATTTCGCAGACGAGCAGCTCCTCCTCGAACTGAGCGGCGCGGGCGATCGTCTCGCCGCCCGGGTCGACGACGAGGCTGTGGCCATCGAAGACGAGCTCGTCCTGTCCGCCGACCAGGTTGCAGAAGGCGATGTAGGTGCCGTAGGCGCGGGCGCGGGCAGCGAACATCGCTTCTCGCTCGCGGCCCTTGCCGCGGTGGTATGGGGAGCCGGAGGGGTTGGCGATCAGCTCGGCGCCTTCGCCGGCCTCGAGCGAGGCCGGCGGGCCCTCCTCCCAGAGGTCCTCGCAGATCGTCAGACCGACCGGGGTGCCGGCCACCTCGATCGTCTGTGGCTCACCGCCCGGCAGGAAGTAGCGCTGCTCGTCGAAGACGGCGTAGTTGGGCAGCCTGCCCTTGCGGTAGATTGCCCGCAGCTCACCGCCGGCGAGGACGGCGACCGAGTTGTGGGCGTGGCGGTGATCGCCGCCGCCGGCGACGGGCTCGGCGAAGCCGACCAGGACGGTCATCCCACCGACGCCGCGGGCGAGCTGCTCGACCGCGGCGCGGTTGGCGGCGACGAAGTGGGGCTTCAGATAGAGGTCCTCCGCCGGGTAGCCCGGCAGGCAGAGCTCGGGGAAGATCGCCAGGTCGGCGCCCTCGGCTTCGGCGCGCGAGAGCCACTCGGCGACCTTGGCCGCGTTGCCCTCGAGGTCGCCGACGGTGGGATCGATCTGGGCGAGGGCTACGCGCAAGCGGTTCTCCTCAGGATCACGGCTGAAGTATCGCCGCCAGAGGCGGCGGCGGGCGCCTCGGCGGACTGTAGATTTGCCCCGATGCGAGCGAGATCGCGACTGTTCGGCGCGTCGCTCGCGCTGCTCGTCGCCCTCCCGGGGGTGGCTCAGGCGGGCGACCAGTGGGCCTTCCGCCAGCCGCTGGCGCGGCCGACCGACCGCGGCAGGCCCACCCGCCACACCTACGACGTGCCGGAAGCAACGCGCTCTCCCGCCTGCGCCGGCCGCTTCTGCGTCCACTGGGTGGCGGAGGGCGCGGACGCGCCCTCCCCTGCCGACAGGAACGGCAGCGCCGACGGCGACCGCGTTCCCGACTACGTCGAGCGCGTGCTTGCGGTCGCCGGCCGGGTGGCGGCGATCGAGAACGGCAAGCTGCGCTGGCGCGTGCCCCGCTCGGACGGGCGGCGCGGCGGGCGGCGGGCGAAGACCGATGTCTACCTCAAGCAGCTCGGCCGGCAGCTGTTCGGCTACGCCGTCCCCGACCCGGGTCAGTCGCCGCAGGGCAACCGCCTGCCGCGCCGCCTGCACGGCTACCTAGTGCTCGACGACGACTATGAGCGCGGACAGTACCCCGGCACAAAGCCGGCGGAGAACCTCGCGGTCACCTTCGCCCACGAGTACTGCCACATCCTCCAGCTCGGCTACGACGCCTACCAGGACGCCTGGATGGCCGAGTCGACCGCGGTCTGGATGGAGGATCAGGTGTACGACGGAATCGACGACTACCTGCGCTACGTGCGTCGCTGGGCGAGCCTCTACAACACGCCGCTCACCGCCAACTCGATCCGCCAGTACGGCAGCGCGGTCTGGAACGAGTGGCTGGTGCGGCGCTACGGGCGCGACGTCCTGCACAGCGCCTGGTCGCGTGCCCTGCACACGCGTCCCGGTGGTTTCTCGGTGGCGACCTACGACGCGGCGATCCGCGCCGCGGGCGACTCCGACATCGGCCGCGATCTCGCCCGCTTCGCCCTCGACGTCGCCGAGTGGCGGTCGGCCCGCTTCCGCGAGGGCCGCCTCTACCCGGACGTGCCGCGCCAGGGCCGGCTGCCGCGCAACGGCCGTACGCTGCGGCCCTTCCTAAATCACGCCACCTTCCAGCTCTTCCGCGTCGGCGTGCGCAGCGGTCGCTTCGCCATCGCCCACGCGGTCGCGCCGCGCGGCGTCGCCGCCGGCCTGGCGCTGGTCGGGCGGATCGGCAGCGAGCGCGGTGGCCG
>JBKPOW010000170.1:0-8622 GCA_046733275.1 Actinomycetota bacterium | reverse complement strand
CGATCGGGGTCCGCCGCGGCCAGCGCCTCGAGCTCCGCGTGCGGGCGCCGGAGGAGGTCGAGGGCCCCCTGCGCCGCGGTGCCAGGCTGGGCCGTGTCGTCGTCCTGGTCGACGGCCGGCGGATGGCCTCCGTGCCGCTGCGTGCCGGCCGCGCCGTGCCCGAGGCGACCACCCTCGACCGGGTGCGCAGCTTTGCCTCGGACAACGCGCTCTGGCTCGTCCTGGTCCTGTCCGCGATACTGGGCGGGGCCGTACTGCTGAGGCGCCGCACGAGATGATCCTCACCGTAACCCTGAACGCCGCGATCGACCGCACGGTCGCGGTCCCGAACTTCCGCCTCGGCCACCGCCACCGGGCGGTGGAGAGCCGCACCGTCGCCGGCGGCAAGGGGATCAACGTGGCCCGCGCGCTGCGCCTGCTCGACCGGCCCGTGATCGCCACCGGCTTCGCCGGCGGGCCGACCGGCAACCGCATGCTGGAGCAGCTGCGCCAGGAGTCGATCCTCACCGACTTCACCTGGATCGCGGGCGAGACGCGGATCAACATGGCCGTCGTCGACCCGACGTCGGGCGAGCAGACCGAGATCAACGAGCGCGGCCCCGCGGTCAGCCCGGAGGAGGTCGATCGCTTCGTCGAGCGGCTGCGCTACCTTGCCGACGGGGCGAAGATCTGCGTCCTTGCCGGCACCCTGCCGCCGGGCGCCGGCGCCGAGCTCTACGCCCGTCTGGTCGAGGAACTGCGCGAGCTCGGCGTCACATCGATCCTCGACTCCGAGGGCGAGGCGATGATGGCCGGCCTGCGCGCCGGCGCCTCGGTCGTCACCCCGAACGAGCGCGAGGCCGAGGAGCTGGTCGGCCAGGAGTTCTCCGACGGCGAGGACTTCGTCCACGGCCTCACCGAGCTGGTCCGGCTGGGCGCCGGCGAGGCGACGATCACCCGTCCCGACGGCTGCGTCGCGGTGGTCGGCGAAGGGACCGAGCGGCGCGTGGTCGAGGTCCTCACCAAGCCGCTCGAGGCGGTCTCCACGGTCGGCTCGGGCGACGCCTTCCTCGCCGGCTACGCGGCCGGCATCTACGACGGTCGCGAGCCGACCGAGTGCCTCGCCTACGGCGTCGCCTGCGGCGCCGAGTCGACCCAGCACTTCGGCGCCGGCACCGTCGACCGCCGCCGGGTAGAGCGCCTGCTCGACGAGGTCGAGGTGCGCGACCTGGAGGTCCCCGCCGAAGTGTAGGCTGGACTTTCAACGCCACCACTTCCCGGAGGATCGATTTGGAGATCGACATCGGTCGCGGCAAGAAGGGGAGGCGCGCTTACGGATTCGACGACATCGCGATCGTTCCGTCGCGCCGGACCCGCGATCCCGACGACATAGACATCAGCTGGACCCTCGGCCCCTACCGCTTCGAGCTGCCGCTCGTCGCCTCGGCGATGGATGGGGTCGTCAGCCCCGAGACGGCGATCCTGGTCAACCGTCTCGGCGGCCTCGGCGTGCTCAACCTGGAGGGAATCTGGACCCGCTTCGAGGACGCCGAGGAGCAGCTGGAGAAGATCGCCGCCGCGCCCAAGCACGAGGCGACGCGGATCATGCAGGAGATCTACACAGAGCCGGTCAAGCCGGAGCTGATCGGCCGGCGGGTCGCCGAGATCAAGGAGGCGGGCGCCGTCGCCTGCGGCTCGCTCACCCCGCAGAAAGTGCGCGAGCACTACGAGATCGCGGTCGAGGCCGGGATCGACATCCTCGTCATCCAGGGCACGGTGATCTCCGCCGAACACGTCTCGACCACGGTCGAGCCGCTCAATCTGAAGGAGTTCATCGCCGAAGTGCCGGTGCCGACCGTGGTCGGCGGCTGCGCCTCCTACTCGACCGGGCTGCACCTGATGCGCACCGGCGCCGTCGGCGTCCTCGTCGGGGTCGGCCCCGGCGCGGCCTGCACGACCCGCGGCGTGCTCGGTATCGGCGTGCCGCAGGCGACCGCGATCGCCGACGTGGCGGCGGCCCGGGCACAGCACATGCTGGAGACGGGCGAGTACGTCAACGTAATCGCCGACGGCGGGATGCGCACGGGCGGCGACGTCTCCAAGGCGATCGCCGTCGGCGCCGACTCGGTCATGGTCGGCTCGCCGCTGGCCCGCGCCAAGGAGGCGCCTGGTCGCGGCTTCCACTGGGGGATGGCGACCTTCCACCCCTCGCTGCCGCGCGGCACCCGGGTCTCGACCAAGCAGGACGGAACGATGGAGGAGATCGTGCTCGGGCCGGCGCAGGAGAACGACGGCACCTTCAACCTGATGGGGGCGCTGAAAACCTCGATGGCCACCACCGGCTACGAGGACATCCGCTCCTTCCAGCGGGCCGAGGTGATGGTCGCCCCGGCGCTGCAGAGCGAGGGCAAGAAGCTGCAGAACGAGCAGTCGGTGGGGATGGGATCGAACGGACGGGCGGCCGTGTCCGCGGGGGTGGCCGTAAGCGATGACTGAGGAGGTCGCCGTCGTCCAGGGGGTACCCGAGGACGACGCGCGGCCTCAGCAGGCCACCGAGGAGGTGCTCGTCCTCGATTTCGGAGGCCAGTATTCGCAGCTCATTGCCAGGCGGATACGCGAATGCGGGGTTTTTGCCGAGTTGCTGCCGGCGACTGTCTCACCAGAGGCGATCGAGGAGCGGCAGCCGAAGGGGCTAGTGCTTTCCGGGGGGCCCGCATCCGTCTACGAGCCGGGCGCGCCTGAGTTCCCCACCCAACTACTTGATCTGGGGATTCCGATGCTGGGGATTTGTTACGGGATGCAGGTCATGGTCAAGGCCCTGGGGGGGAAGGTCGAAGGGGCCGAGTCGGGGGAGTTCGGGCGGGCGGAGCTGACGCTGCGCAACACCGGTGGCCGCCTGCTCGGCGGGCTGCCGGAGGAGCAGAGCTGCTGGATGAGCCACCGCGACGCGGTCTTCGAGCCGCCGCCCGGCTTCACCGCCCTGGCCTCGACGCCGGCCTCGCCGGTCGCCGCCTGCGAGGCGCCGGACCGCGGCCTCTACGGCATCCAGTTCCACCCCGAGGTCGTCCACACGCCCTACGGCAGCGAGGTGCTCACCCGCTTCCTGCGCGAGATCGCCGGCTGTGAGGAGCAATGGTCGGCGGAGTCGGTGATCGAGGAACAGGTCGCCGCGATCCGCGCCCAGGTGGGCGAGGGCCGGGTGATCTGCGGGCTCTCGGGCGGGGTCGACTCCTCGGTGGCGGCCCTGCTCGTCCATCGTGCGATCGGCGCGCAGCTGACCTGCGTCTTCGTCGACCACGGCCTGATGCGCCTCAACGAGGCCGAGCAGGTGGTCGCCGCCTTCGAGCAGTTCGGTATCCCGCTCGTCCACGTCGACGCCGAGGAGCGCTTCCTCGCTCGCCTCGCCGGGGTCGACGAGCCGGAGCGCAAGCGCAAGATCATCGGCGAGGAGTTCATCCGCGTCTTCGAGGAGGAGGCCGCGAAGCTCGAGGACGCCGCCTACCTCGTCCAGGGAACCCTCTACTCGGACGTGATCGAGTCGGGCGGCAGCGACGCCGCCGACACGATCAAGTCGCACCACAACGTCGGCGGCCTGCCCGAGGACCTCGAGTTCGAGCTGGTCGAGCCGCTGCGCATGCTGTTCAAGGACGAGGTGCGCGCCGTCGGCGCCGAGCTGGGGCTGCCCGAGCGGATGGTCTGGCGCCAGCCCTTCCCCGGCCCGGGGCTGGGGATCCGCATCGTCGGCGGCGAGGTGACCAAGGAGCGGCTCGACATCCTGCGCACCGCGGACGCGATCCTGCAGGAAGAGATTCGCGCCGCCGAGCTCTACCGCCAGCTCTGGCAGTCGTTCTGCGTGCTGCCGGTCGTGCGCTCGGTCGGCGTCCAGGGCGACGGCCGCACCTACGCCTACCCGATCGTGATCCGCGCCGTCACCTCCGACGACGCGATGACCGCCGACTGGGCCCGCCTGCCCTACGACCTGCTGGAGCGCGTCTCCAACCGGATCATCAACGAGATCCCCGACGTGAACCGCGTGGCGCTGGATATCTCCTCCAAGCCGCCGGCCACTATTGAGTGGGAGTAGATCTTCCGCGGTTATTTATGTCGGTATAGGCGACATAAATCGCCACGGAAGCGAGCTGGGCTGACGCGATGCCGTCTTTCGCCGTCTCGATAGCCGCGCTCAGCCTCTTCCAGGCGGTCCTCGTTGCCGCGCCGCGGTACCGCCCGCCCTTCCCCTGGATGCCGCGGAGCGTCTGGTGGGCAATCGTGCCGGCGGCCTCGATCGTCCTCGTCGTCTTCGGTATCGAGGCGGCGCCCGGCTCGGCCGACGCCCTCACCTGGCTGGCGCTGCTCGCGGTGCCGCCGCTGGCGGCCTTCGCTCTCGGCTGGCTCGTGCACGGCACGGCGCCGGCCTGGGCGCTGCTCGCCGTACCCCTGTTCGGGCTCGCCTGGGCGGCGCAGGGCTCTCTGGCCGGCGAGACCGCCGCCGCGCTTCTCACCGGGCTCGCCTGCGTCGCCCTCGGCTGGCTGCTCGTCTCGGTGGTAGACGCCCGCTGGCTGCGCCTCGGCATCTACGCGATGGCGGCGATCGACGCCGCCCTCGTCGCCGCCGAGCTGTTGCAGGACCCGAGCGCCGTGCTCAGCGCCGCGGCGCCCGGCGGCCTGCCCAGCCTGCAGGTGCTCGAGTTCGGCGCGGCGCGGATGGGCTTCGGCGACGCCTTCCTCGCCGCCACCGTCGGCTGCCTGCTCGCCTACGACCGCCGCCTGCAGCTGCGCACCGCCGCGCTCCTCGCCTTCCTCGCCCTAGCCTTCGACCTGCTCTTCTTCGCTCTCGACACCCTGCCGGCGACCGTCCCGGTCGCCCTCGCCCTGGCGGTCTCTGGGCGGATGTTTTCAGTGCGGGTGGCCGAGCAGGGTGATGCCGTAGATCGCGGCGAAGCCGGCGATGGTGAGCGCGACCCGCAGCCATGAGCCGTCGCCGTCGTGCTCGTGGGCGTGCGCGGCGGGGAGCAGGTCGGTGGCGCCCATGTAGAGGAAGAAGCCGGCGTAGACGGCGAGGAAGTAGCCGAGCGTCACCTCGGAGACGGAGATCAGCGAGCCGACGGCGGCGCCGGCGAGCGGCGCCAGGGCGTCGATCCGCAGCCAGCGCTTGGCTCGCGAGGCATCGCCTGACTGGCTGAGCACGAAGCTGACCGTGTTGAGGCCGTCGGCGAAGCCGTGGCCGACGACGGCGAGGAGGACGAGCAGGCCGGTCTCGGTGTCGACGCTGAAGGCGAGGCCGATGCCGACGCCGTCGGTGAAGGTGTGCAACGAGAGGCCGAGAGCGCCGAGCACGCCGACCCGGCCGTGGGCGCGGGCCTGCTCGGGATCGTCGCGGTGGTGCAGGACCAGCACCCGCTCGAGCAGGAAGAAGGCGAGGAAGCCGAGGGCGACGAGCGGTACCGCGTCGTGCGCCTCGCCGATGCTCTCGATCGCCTCGGGCAGGACCTCGAGCAGGGCGACGGCGACCACGACGCCGCCGCTCAGCGCGATCACCGTCGGCAGCGAGTGGTGGAGCCGCAGGGCGGTCGCGCCGCCGCCGGCGATTGCCAGGACGGCGAGCCCGGCCAGCGGTATCGCTACCTCAGGCATCGCCGGCGCAGGTCGGGCAGGTACCGCGAAGGACGACGTCGTGGGCGGCGACCTCGAAGTCGGCGTCGCGGCTGACCCGGGCGATCGCCTCCTCCAACGCTTCACTGGCAAAGGGGGAGAGGAGGCCGCACTCCTCGCAGACCAGGTGGTGGTGATGTTGCTCGGGGTCGACCCGCTCGTAGCCGGCGGCGTCGCCACCGATCTCGACTCGGTGCACCAGGTGGAGCCCCTCGAGCTGGTCGAGGGTGCGGTAGACCGTCGCCCTGCCGACCGACTCGAGTCGCCGGTCGATCTCCAGCGCGGTCACCGCACAGCGCTCGTGGGCGAGCAACGTGACGATCCGGCGCCGCGAGGCGCCGCTGCGGTAGCCGGCCTCGTCGAGGCGCTTCAAGGCTGTCGCGGCCCAGTCCACAGGCGGACGCTATCAGATAATGAGACTCGTTCTCAGAACTGATTAGGGAGCCGCCCGACGGCTCAGCTATAGGCGTCCCAGCGCTGCAGGTAGGGCAGTGGGTCGACCGGGCTGCCGCCCTCGTACCAGCCGGGCGCGGTCCAGATCTCGAAGTGGAGGTGGCAGCCCTCCGCGTTGCCGGTTTCGCCGACCAGGCCGATCGGCTGCCCGGTGCGGACAACGTCGCCCTCCTGCAGCGGCGAAGGTTCGAGCAGGTGCATGTAGGCGGTGTCGAAGCCGGTTCCCTTGCCGTCGATCACCAGGTAGTTGCCGGCGGACCCCTGGTAGCCGGCGTAGCGGACCTGCCCGCCGCGCGCGGCGACCAAGGGGACGCCGCATTGCGCCATCACGTCTTGTCCCTGGTGCGTGTGGCCGCTGCGGCCCGCACCGAAGCGCGCCCCGGAGCTGCCAAAGTCGTGCGCCCCGAGCACCGGGAAGGCGTAGCCGTAGAGGTCGAAGCTGAGGACGAAGGGCTCGTCGCTGGAGGAGGTCGCCGAGCGCGCGCGCCGCGCCGCCGGCCCCCCGCTCTGGGGGACGATGCGGAAGGCGTAGTGGCCGTTGGCGGCAGGGCGGTTGTCGCTCCGCGTGCCGTCCCAGCGAATGCTGTCGGCGACGTTCGGCGCGACGTCGTTGCGGAAGAAGCTCTTCACCGTTTCGCCCGCCTCGTCGATCACGTCGATCCGCAGGTCGTTCTGTGGCTGGTCGCTGCCGATCGTGTAGGTGAGGTTGGGGTAGCGCACGCCGTAGTAGAAGGACTTGCGTGGCGAGGCGGTGGCGGAGAGCAGCGTCAGGCCGGAGCCGGCGCTCGGCGCCGCCTCGGGGGAGCCGCCGCGGCTCGGCGGGGGCGGTGGGGCACCGGCTGGAGTCGGCGCGCCGCCGGTCGCGGCGGAGGCGATCGCGGCAGGCCCGACCAAGACCGCCGTAAGCACGACCGTCAATACGAATACGACCAGCAAAGCACTGCGCCTCAACGTGCCTCTCTTTCGTCCGCCTACGGAGTTAGCTGTCGGGCTCGCGCTGAAAGAGATGCGCTACGGACGTTCTTCGTCCGATTCGCCCCTGGGACCTGCAAGGCCCCTGCGGTTCCTCCGCTCCCTGCCGCCGGTGCGGCTGGGATTCGGCTATTGCCGGGGCGGCAGTATAGAGAGGCCTCCGGCAGCACGATGGGCGGCAGCGAGTCGTGCGCGCAAACTCCGCTCGGCGGCTATCATCCCGGAGCCGCTGGGGGCTCCCCCGCGGCTTTTCTCTGATGAAGACCTACGTTGCAACCCCCACCGATCGCCAGCGCGACTGGTACGTCGTCGACGCCGAGGGCCAGACCCTGGGCCGGCTGGCGACGCGGATCGCCGATGCCCTGCGCGGCAAGCGCAAGCCGGAGTACACGCCGCACGTCGACACCGGCGACTTCGTCGTCGTCGTCAACGCGGAGAAGATCCGGGTGACCGGCAACAAGCTGGAGCAGAAGCGCTACTGGCGCCACAGCGGCTACCCCGGGGGGATCAAGTCGCGCAGCCTCGCCGAGATGCTCGAGCGCCGACCGGAGGAGGTGATCCGCAAGGCGGTGAAGGGGATGCTGCCCCGAAACCGCCTCGCCCGCAAGCAGTTGACCAAGCTCAAGGTCTACGCCGGGCCCGATCACCCGCACGCGGCGCAGAAACCGAAAGAGATGGAGACCGCCTGATGGCCGACGACGAGCGCAAAGACATCGACGGCCAGGACCAGGAGCAGCCGGACGAGGAGCAGCCGGCCGAGGAGCCCACCTCAACGCCACCCGCGGCAGATGCCCCTGAGGCAGACGCCGAGGAGCAGGCGCTTGCTGAGGAAGAGCCACCCGCTGAGGAAGAGCCACCCGCCGAGGAGCCCAAAGCCGAGGACGTTCCCCCGGAGAAGAAGAAGGACAAAGACGTCATCCCCGGCGCCGATCTCGAGCCGATCGCGGTCGAGCCGGAGGAGCGGCCGCTGAGCGCCGAGGAGCAGGCGCGGCGGGAGGCCGAGGAAGAGGAGCAGCGGGCGCGCGAGGCCGCGCTGACCGCGGACACGGTCGAGGAGGACCAGGCGGCGAGCCGCGCTCCGGCGAAGATCGAGGGCGACGCGCGCTACCTGGCCACCGGCAAACGCAAGCACTCGATCGCCCGCGTCACCCTGCTGCCCGGCAAGGGCTCTTTCGAGATCAACGGCCGCCCGATCGAGGAGTTCTTCCCGCGGCCACTGCACCAGACGACGGCCCGCCAGCCGCTCGCGATCACCGGCTACGAGGGCAGCGTCGACGTCCGCGCCAGGGTTCACGGCGGCGGCGTCAGCGGCCAGGCCGGGGCGGTACGCCACGGCATCGCCCGGGCCCTGATCGAGGTCGACCCCGAGCTGCGCGGCGAGCTTAAGCGGCGCGGCTTCCTCACCCGCGACGCGCGCGCCAAGGAGCGCCGCAAGGCCGGGCTGAAGAAGGCGCGGAAGCGGCCGCAGTTCTCGAAGCGCTGACGTGGGGGCCGTGACGGCGGAGCGCAAGCTCTTCGGCACCGACGGGGTCCGAGGGGCGGCCGGCACGTTCCTCACCGCCGAGC
>JBKPOW010000169.1:0-11856 GCA_046733275.1 Actinomycetota bacterium | reverse complement strand
TTCGGCAAGGTCGTCATCTGCGGCGCCACCTCGGGCTTCCAGCTCGACTTCGACGTGCGCTACCTGTGGATGCGACAGAAGCAGATCATCGGCTCGCACTTCGCCAACGCCTACGAGTGCATGCGTGCCAACCAGCTGATGGCGGAGGGCAAGGTCCGCCCGGTTATCTGGCAGACGATGCCTTTCGACGGCGTCGCCGAGGCGCACCAGCTTCTGCACGAAAACAAGCACCTCGGCAAGATCTCGATCCTGGTCGGGGCGGAGTCCGAGGAGGATGGCAAGAACGAGGACGGCGCCGGCGCGATCCGGGCCGAGGTGGGAGCGTAGAGATGGCTGAGGTCTGCACCCTGAACTGGCACGTCGCCCCCTTCAAGGCCGATCGCTGGCTCGACCTGTGGGAGCCGGCGGCGGCGCGGATGCCCGCCTTCGGCGCCAAGAGCTGGTCGCTGACCCGCTCGATCGACGACCCGCTCGCCTTTCAGCAGACCTCCGTCTGGGAGAGCCGCGCGGACTTCGAGCGCTACTGGTTCTCCGAGGAGATCGAGACCGCCCGCGCGGCGATCATCGACCTGCACGACATCCCGATCCTGCCCGCCTGGCACACGCTGGTCATCGCCGAGTAGCGCGCTAGGCCCGCTCCAGCGGCGCCAGAGTCAGCCCCGCCTCGTTGAGCTGCTCCCAGTAGTGCTCGGCGGGCTCGCGCGCACCGGACCAGACGATCGCCTGGCCGCTGTTGTGGATCGTCTCGGCGATCTCGTGCCCCTGGGCGAGGGTGACGCCGGGCAGGACCCGGGCGAGCGTCTGCGCCACGTGCTCGAAGGTGTTGTGGTTGTCGTTGCGCACGATCACCCGCCACTCGCCGCCCAGACCCGAGCCCGGCCCCGCCTGGCGCGGCTTCTCGATCGTCGTCGTCGACATCGCCGCATTATCCGCTAGACGCGGATGCGATCCAGCCCTAAGAAGGGCTGGGGACTCGGATCACCACGTCGTCGAAGCTGCCGACCGTCCCTTTGGCGTTGCCGATCGCGCCGAGGGAGAAGCCCGCCGCGCGGCCTTCCAGCTCGCCGGAGGCGGCGTCGTTGATGTCGGCGACGAGCTGGCGGCCGACGTAGGCGACAACCTGGCAGGTCCCCTTCTTCGGCCCGCTGGTCAGGTTGAGCGCGCGCACGCGCAGCTCGTTCGCCTGGTTGAGGCCCTTGGTCCGGATTCCCTTCTCGATGTGCAGGTACTCGATCCGCCCGTCGCTGAAGATCTTGCGCAGCTGCGCCTTGCCCTGCAGCGGGAAGACGGCCAGCTGGTAGCCGGCGCCGGCGCCGCCGGTGCGCAGGTTGAGGGCGAGGAAGGCCTTGCGCTGGACCGGCGCCGGGGTGTTGCTGAGCAGCCGCGCGGTCGCCGCCAGCTCGAGGTCGCGGCCGATCACCGGCGTGCGGTAGGCACACTCCTTGGTGCGTTTGCCGACGGCGATCCGCACGGCGTGATCGGAGCCGCCACGGCCGCAGCGCTCCCCCGAGAGCTTGACGATCTGGCTCCGCTGCGCCTCCGACTCCATGCCGTTGCGGTAGATGCCGACCATCGCCGCGGCAGCGCTGCCGACGAGCGCCAGCGCGGCGAGCAAGGTGACGGAAACGGCTGCAATTCGGGGTCGCATCGTCCGAGCAGCCTAAACACGGCCGCGGCGAAAAGATGCGCACGTGACCGATGAACGCCGTATTTCCCCCTTGGGCAAATATCATTGGTGACGATGGCCGAGCACCGACTGCCCGAGCGCGATCGCCCCTGGGTGATGCGCACCTACGCGGGCCACTCCGACGCCCGCCGCTCGAACGAGCTCTACAAAGGCAATCTCGCCAAGGGCCAGACGGGCCTCTCGGTCGCCTTCGACCTGCCGACCCAGACCGGCTATGACCCCGATCACATCCTCGCCCGCGGCGAGGTCGGCAAGGTCGGCGTCTCGGTCGTCCACAAGGGCGACATGCACCAGCTCCTCGACGGCATCCCGCTGGACGAGATGAACACCTCGATGACGATCAACGCCACCGCCGCCTGGCTGCTCGGCCTCTACGTCACGGTCGCCGAGGAGAACGGGGTCGCCCGCGACAAGCTCAAGGGCACGACCCAGAACGACATCATCAAGGAGTACCTCTCGCGCGGCACCTACGCCTTCCCACCCGAGCCCTCGATGCGGCTGATCGCCGACATGGTCGCCTTCACCGTCAACGAGGTGCCGAGCTGGAACCCGACCAACATCTGCAGCTACCACCTGCAGGAGGCCGGCGCGACGCCGGTGCAGGAGATCGCCTACGCGCTCTCGACCGGGATCGCCGTGCTCGACGAAGTCAAGGTGCGCGGCCAGGTCGCCGAGGCCGACTTCGCCAAGGTCTTCGGCCGCATCTCCTTCTTCGTCAACGCCGGCATCCGCCTGATCGAGGAGATCGCCAAGCTGCGCGCGATGGGCCGCCTCTGGAACGAGATCGGCCGTGAGCGCTACGGCGTCGCCGACGAGAAGATGCTGCGCTTCCGCTACGGCGTGCAGGTCAACTCGCTCGGCCTGACCGAGGCGCAGCCGGAGAACAACATCCAGCGGATCGTGCTTGAGGCGCTGGCGGTGACGCTCAGCCGCGACGCCCGCGCTCGCGCGATCCAGCTGCCCGCCTGGAACGAGGCGATGGGCCTCCCCCGCCCCTGGGACCAGCAGTGGAGCCTGCGCATCCAGCAGGTGCTGGCCAACGAGACCGACCTGCTCGAGTACCCCGACGTCTTCGAGGGCTCGGTGGTCATGGAGGGCCTGGTCGATGAGCTGGTCGAGGGCGCCCGCGCCGAGATGGCGGTCGTCGAAGAGCACGGCGGCGCGGTCGCCGCCGTCCCATACATGAAGTCCCGCCTGGTCGAGTCGCACCGCGAGCGGGTGGCGCGGATCGAGAGCGGCGAGCAGGTGGTGGTCGGGCAGAACGCCTTTAAGGAGAGCGAGGACTCGCCGCTCACCGCCGGCGCCGACGGCGGCATCCTCACGCCCGACCCCGAGGTCGAGCGCGAGCGGATCGAGGCGCTCGAGCAGTGGAAGGCCGAGCGCGACGAGGACGCCGTGCGGGCCGCCCTGGACGAGCTGAAGCAGGTGGCCGCCGACGAGAGCGCCAACGTGATGCCGGCCACCATCGCCGCCGCCGAGGCCGGGGCGACGACCGGCGAGTGGGCGGCGGTCCTGCGCGAGGCCTTCGGCGCCTACCGCGCCCCGACCGGGGTCGACGGGGCCGCGCCCACCGGCGACCGCGAGGAGCTGGCGGCGATCCGCCGCCGGGTCGACGAGGTCTCCGCCCGGATCGGCCACCGGATCAAGATCCTCGTCGGCAAGCCCGGCCTCGACGGCCATTCCAACGGCTCCGAGCAGATCGCCCTGCGTGCCCGCGACGCGGGCATGGAGGTGATCTACCAGGGCATCCGCCTGACCCCGGAGGAGATCGCCGAGTCGGCCCTGCAGGAGGACGTCGACGTGGTCGGCCTCTCCATCCTCTCCGGCTCCCACCTCGAGCTGGTGCCGGAGGTCGTGCGGCGGCTGCGCGGGGAGGGCGTCGAGGCGCCGGTGGTCGCCGGCGGGATCATCCCCCCCGCCGACGCGGAGCGGCTGCGCGAGGCGGGCGTCGACGGCGTCTACACGCCGAAGGACTTCGACCTCAACCGGATCATGGGCGAGATCGTCGCCCTGGTCGAGCAGCGCGCCGGCGCCGGTGCACCCGCCTGAGCACTCCCGGCCTGCGCCGGACGCCGCGCCACGCCACAATGAAGGCATGAGCGAGCTGAACGGGGACCGCTCGGCCTGGCTGCGCTGCTACCGCTGCTGGTCCCAGAACCTCGAGATCCAGATCCATTACGACGCGATCCGTAAGGTCGACCCCGATACCGGCATTCCCGCCGAAGGCGTGGACGAGGTGCAGGAAGCGGTCGTCCAGTGCCTCGACTGCATGCACGACCAGCCCCACCTCGTCCTCCAGGACGACCGGGTGGTGCCGATCGAGGACCGCTGGGAGCGGATGGTCGCCGGTACGCCCTGGGTCGCCTCCTGCACGGTTACGGTCGACCAGGACCGGGTAGAGACCTGCGCAGGCCCCGAAGCAGCAGAGTTGCTTGCCTACGGCGCGTTCGGGGAGGCGGGCGTGCGCGAGTTTTTTGCCCATGTCCGGTTCCACAAGCACGAGGAAGAGCGCATCGTCGTCCACATGCTGGTCGAGCTCTACGCACGCTCGGCCGAGGAGGCAAGCGAGGTACTCGAGGCCGCGGCCCACGGGCCGCTGGAGATCACCTCGCTGGCGGAGGAGTCGCGACCGCCGGCGCACGCCTCCGACGAGGCGCACTGAGGGATTTAGCGGGCGCTCAGCGCCCGCCAGGCCCCAATTTCCGCAAATAGTTCGAATATTCGTCCGAGGGCATCGACGAAGTTCGCTCTGCAAGCGGGATTGCTTGTTTGAGCGCGACACACTTGCTGCCGATGTGTTGTTCCTTATGGAGTTTTCCCTTTCGTCTCTTTATGTTTGACCGTCGTGTCCGTCCCGTCCAACCCACCTGCCTCCCGATCCGAGCCGAGCTAGCCTAAATGGAGAGTTCCACCGCCACCCAGACGCAGGGAGAAGGCGCCCTAGAGGCAAAAGAAGTCGCCTCCGAGGCTCCGCTCAGTAGCAGCAGCCGCGCCCGACACCGCGGCACGGTCCTCGCCAGGATGCTCTTCACCGCCGACTCGGCCGCCGCCTGTCTTGCCGCGGCGATCGCGGTGGTCACCCTGGGGCAGATCGCACCGGGGGTGCAAGCGGCAGCCTACGTGGCCGGCGCGACCATGCTCTGGCCCCTGGCCGCCTTCAGCATCGGCCTCTATCGCAGCGATCAGCTCTCCAGCTGGGCCTCGGCGGTGAGCGAGATCCCGCGCGCCTTCGTCGCCGTGATGCTGATCACCTGGCCGCTCTTCGGCATCGCTGCCCTGCTCGGCCTGGAGCAGGTCGTCACCTTGACCTTTCTCACGGTGGCCGGCATCGCCAGCCTGACCGGTATCGCCCGCACCGTCGTCCGCGCCGGCCTGCACCGCGCGCCCGACCTGCGCCAGCGCACCCTGATCCTCGGCTCGGGCATGGTCGCCGGCCAGGTCGTCGAGAAGCTCCACAACAACGCCCAGTTCGGGCTCGTTCCGGTGGGCATCGTCGACGACGAGGTGCACGACGTGGGCAGCCCCGACCTGCCCTGGCTCGGGCGCTTCGCCGACCTCGACACGATCATCGAGGCACAGGGGATCGACCGGGTGATCATCGCCTTCTCCAAGGCCAGCCACGAGCAGCTGCTGGAGTCGATCCGGGCCTGCCGCGACGCCGGCGTCACCGTCGACGTCGTCCCCCGCCTCTTCGAGTTCCTCGACGGCGTGCGGGCGCTCGGCCAGGTCGGCGGCCTGCCGCTGCTCTCGATCGGCGCGCCGATGCTCACCTCCGCTTCGATCGCGGCCAAGCGCGTCCTCGACGCGGTCGGCTCGCTGACGATGATCGTCGTCCTCGCGCCGCTGATGCTGGCGATCGCGGTCGCGATCAAGCTCGAGTCGCGGGGCCCGGTCTTCTTCCGCCAGCCGCGCGCCGGTCGCCGCAACACCAGCTTCCAGCTGATCAAGTTCCGCTCGATGTACGTCGACGCCGAGCAGCGCAAGGCGGAGATGACTGAGCTCAACGAGGCCGAAGACGGGGTGATGTTCAAGATCCGCGACGATCCGAGGGTCACCCGCGTCGGTCGCTTCATCCGCCGCTTCTCGCTCGACGAGCTGCCGCAGCTGTTCAACGTGCTTCGCGGCGAGATGAGTCTGGTCGGGCCGCGGCCCCTGATCTTCCCCGAGACCGCCGCACTGGAGGAAGCCTGGCACCTGCGCCGCCTGGAGCTGCGCCCTGGCCTGACCGGCCCGTGGCAGGTCTACGGCCGCTCGCAGAGCCCGTTCCAGGAGATGGTGCGCTTCGACTACCAGTACGTCGCCGGTTGGTCGCTGGCGCGCGACGTCGAGATCCTCTTGGCCACGCTGCCTGCGGTGATGTCCGGCCGCGGCGCCTACTAGCCGTCGCGCATCGCAATCTGCCGCATCGCAGTCCGCCGACGCTCGCGGTGCATCGAACATCCGTCCAGTACGGCACTTGACAATTCGCGGGGGGACGCGCCGCATCCGAGCAGGAGGGTGTGGCACGCACCGCTCCAGAAGACTCCCACCGGGCCCTCGCCTTCCGCGTCGCGGCCTGCCTCGTCGCCGTCGTCTCGCTGCTCCTCGTCGCGGCCGTCCCGGCCGGGGCGAACGCGGACCGGTCCGCCCCCGCCACCGCGCAGAGCAGCTCGCTGAAGAAGCAACGCGCCAAGCGGCGAGCCGCCCAGCGGCGCCACCGCCGTCTGCGCCGCGCCCGCGCCGGCCGGGCGCAGGTCAGCCGCGCCATCTCCCTCTCTCCCAACTCGGCGGTCGCCGAGCGCAAGGTGAAAGCTCCGGTCGAACCCGGCGCGCTCGACGCCGGCTGCGACGGCAGCCTGCTCAACTGGAACACCGCCGGGGTCGGCGATGCGGTCCCCACCCTGGCCAACGACACGGTCCGCAGCGGCAGCGGCTCATGCCGGGTCGCACTGAGCGGGACGCAGGACCGCTCCGAGCTGATCCTCGGCGGCAACGGCGGCGGCAGCACCTCCGGGATGGTCGAGTTCCACGAGGGCGACGAGTACTGGTACGGCTTCTCCTTCTACATCGTCTCGATGGTCTACGGCGGGCCCGGCGCCCACAACCTGATCATGCAGTTCAAGGGCGACGACGACGGCTCGCCCGCCTTCGGCCTGCAGCTCTGGGACTACGAAGGCGATGACGGCGAATACGCCGGCGACTCGCGCGGCCTCTGGAGCCACGGCCCCTCGATGGACGGCGATCGCTTCCTTGCCCCGGTCGCCGAGCACACCTGGCACGACATGAAGATCCACTTCCGCGCCTCCGCCTCGGGTGCCGGCTTCTACGAGCTCTACCTCGACGGCAGCCTGATCGACTCGCGCAGCGGCGTCAGCATGATCGCTGACGGAGCCGACTTCGCCTACATCAAGGACGGCATCTACCGCAACGGTGACGACCTCGACGGCACCTCGGAGCTCCGCCTCGACGCGGCCAAGCTCGGCCACAGCCTCGCCGACGTCAGCTGACCGCCCCGACCCTCTTGGGCGATGATGCCCACATGCACTCCGGCGAAGACGTCGTCTCGGGTCCTCGCATAGCCGTCGTCCAGCAGGGCGATCCAACCGACCCCACGTCCTGGTCAGGCGTGCCAGCGAGCCTCTCCGCCGGCCTCGAGGCGGCCGGCTGCGGGGTGCTGCCGGTGCGGGCAGAGTTCCCCCAGGCGGGACGGGTGGCCCGGGTGCTGCGGATGTCGTGGGCCGATCAGGCAACCAGCCGCGCCTTCGCCGTCGCCTGCGGCGCCACCGCCGACCGACGGCTGCGCCGAGCCGGCGAGCTCGACGGGGTGGTGATGCTGGGCAGCGGCTATGCGCTCTCTACCGCGACGCCGACGGTCAGCTTCGACGACATGACGGTTGCCCAGGCGATGCGCCGCAACGCCCCGCCCTACGACTCGCTGGGCGCCGCCGGCGCCGCCCGTTGGCGCGACCGCCAGCGCCGCATCTACGAGGGCAACCGCGCCTGCTGCGCGGCCAGCAGCTGGACGGCCAAGTCGGTGCGAGAGGACTACGGCATCCCGGCAGCGAAGGTGCCCGTGGTGGGCGTGGGACACAACATCGACCCTGGGAGGGTGGAGCGCGACTGGAGCGTGCCCCGCTTCCTCTTCGTCGGTGCCGACTGGGAGCGCAAGCGCGGCGCCGCCTGCGTGGAGGCCTTCGCCGAGATCCGCCGCGACCATCCCGAGGCGACGCTCGACCTGGTCGGCGGGCACCCCCGCGCCGACGCCGAGGGGGTCACCGGCCACGGTCCCCTGCCGCTCGACTCCGACAGGGGGCGCCGTCGCTACGCTGAGCTGCTCCACAGCGCCACCTGCTTTCTGATGCCCTCCACCTACGAGCCCTTCGGGATCGCCTACGTCGACGCCGCCTCGAGCGGCATCGCAAGCATCGGCACCACGGTCGGCGGCGCCCCCGACGCGATCGGCGACGGCGGTCGCCTGGTCGACCCGGCCGAGGACGGTGCCCTGCTCGCGGCGATGCGCGAGCTCTGCGATCCCGAGACGGCGCGCCACCTGGGCGAGCGTGCCCATGAGCGCTCCAAGCTGCTCACCTGGCGGGCGGTCGCCGAACGCCTGCTGCGAGCGCTCCGACCGGCGGGGGTCGAGCTCGATGCCCTCGCACCCTTCCTGACCCCCCAGCGGGGCGGAGCGACCGCCTGATGCGCAGCCGGATCTTCATTCCGATCGCGATCGTCGTCGCGGTGCTGGTCGTGCTGCCCTTCGCCGCCCTGACCGAGACCGGCGTCGAGGTCGGCATCAAGGAAGCGCTCGGCTTCGACCCGGAGGCCTGCGCGGCGCCGACCAACCTGGCCTCGCCTTGGACGGAGGGACCGAGCCTCGCCTTCAAGCGAGACGAGCCGCGGGCGCTGCCGATCGACGGCGACGCTTACTTGGTCGGCGGGGCGACCAGCCTGCTCGAAGAAGTAAACGGCGAGCTGCTCGTCGATCCGTCCGACGCGCTGACCCGCTTCGACCCGCGCAGCGGCGAATACGCCGAACTGGCACCGATGCCGAAGCCGCTCAACCACGTCGGCGTCGCTGGCTACCGCGGCGACCTCTACGTGCTCGGCGGCTATGGGCGTCAGGTCACCTCCAACACGAGCAGGGACTTCTACCGCTACGACCCCGAGACCGACAGCTGGTCGCGCCTGCCGGACCTGCCGGGGCCGCGCGCGGCAATGGCCGTGGGTGTGATCGGCGGCAAGCTCTACGTTGCCGGTGGCGCCCGCGACCAGGTGCCGCTTGACCAAACCTACGTCTATGACTTCCGCAGCAGGCGCTGGTCGCAGCTCGCCAGCATGCACAGCCGGCGCGAGCACGTCGGCGAGGCGGTGCTGGACGGCAAACTCTACGTGCTCGGCGGCCGCGCTCCCCACTCGCTCGCCGTGACCACGGCCGAACGCTACGACCCGAAGACGAATCGCTGGGAACGCCTGCCGCCGATGCCGGTGCCCAGCGGCGGCCTGGCGGCGGTGGCGACCGACGACGCGGTGATCGCCATCGGCGGCGGCAACGACGAGGCAGGCACGGTAACCGGTGCCGTGCAGGAGCTCGACCCGAAGACCGACGAGTGGACCCGACTACCGGACTTGCGCACCGCCCGCCACGGCCATGGCGCGGCGCTGGTCGGTGACAAGATCTGGGTCTTCGGCGGCTCGGACTGCGCCTACTTCAACGCGACCGACCTGGTCGAGTGGCTGCGCGCGCCCGGCGCCTCCTCCTGATCGTGCCGACGGCCGAGGAGAGCAGCACCCGCCGGCCGAGCGAGGAGAGCTTCAGGGCGAAGCGGCGCTCGTCGTCGCGGTAGTCGACGTTGACGCGCGGAATCGAGAGCGGCGTCGCACGGTGCTGGCCGCTCACCGTCGGCAGGGTGAAGGCGTAGCGGTAGCCGCACTCGGCGGCGGCCGCGGCGACCTCGGCGCTCCACTCGCCAAACGGGTAGGCGAGCGTGTCGCAGGCGCCAATTCGTTCCCTGATCGCCGCACGCGACTGCCAGAGCTCCTCGCGCAGCTGATCGCCGTCCAGCGCAGGCAGATGGGGGTGGCTGAGGGTGTGGCTCCCCACCTCAAACCCCCCCTCCTTCATCGCTTCCAGCATCGGCCAGGTGACCGAGCGCATGGTCTCGCCATGGCGGGCGAGGTCGTCGACCATCTCCGGCCACTCGAAAGTGCCGCCGTCCTCCAGCAGCGGCGGCAGGACGAAGACGAAGGCGGGGAAGCCGTACTCGCGCAGCAGCGGCAGCGCCGTCTCGAAGTTGTCGCGAAAGCCGTCGTCGAAGGTGAGGAAGGCCACGGGGCCGGGCCTCCCTCCCGCCGCCAGCTCGCGCAGCGCCCCCAGGTCCCCGCCACGCAGGCCACGGCGGCGCAGCGTCGCCAGCTGACGCTCGAAGAGCTCGACGCTGACAGTCAGGTAGCGCGGGCCGGCCGGGGCGATCGAGTGGTAGCAGAGGAAGACTGCGCCGCCGGAGCGGTTGCGAAGTTGGCGGGCGGACACGTGCGCAAGTCTAGGAGCGAGGGCAGAGCTCTCGCCGCACTGGCGCGGGGCGCGCCGCAACAGGCTCTAACCTGGCCGCTCGCATGCCCGACTCCCGCCAGATGCGCCGCGTGGCGCGCCGCGCCATCCCGGCGCCGATCCGCCGCCGCCTCTACGACTGGAGCCCCTCGCGAAGGAGACGCTGGCAGCGCGTGCCTGGCCTCGAATCGGTCCCACCGGCCACCGGCGCGGTGCTGACCTTCGACGACGGCCCCGACCCCGCCGGCACCCCGCCGGTCCTCGAGGCACTCGCAGCCGACGGCGCCAAAGCGACCTTCTTCGTCCTCGGCTGCCACGTCGCCGAGCAGCCGGAGCTACTGCAGGCGGTCCTCGCCGGCGGTCACGAGGTCGCCCTGCACGGCATGGAGCACCGCCGTCACGACCGGCTCACAGCAGCCGAAGCGGAGCGCGAGCTGAGCGACGGCATTGCCGCGATCGAGGCTGTCAGCGGCCGGCGACCGGCCTGGTACCGGCCGCCCTTCGGCGCCTCCTCACCCACCGTCGCCGCGCTCTGCAAGGAGCTCGGCCTCGGCCTCGCCTACTGGACCGCTTGGGGGCAGGACTGGGAGGACAGCTCACCCACCCGCATCGCCGGCCTGGTCGAGCGCGACCTGCGCCCCGGGGCGATCGTCCTCCTGCACGACTCGGCGCGCTATGCCCAGCGCGCCGATGCGCTCGCCACCGCGGCGGCGGTGCCGCTGATCGCGGCCAGCGCCCGCGCGGGCGGTCTCGACCTGATCACCCTGAGCGGAGCCATGAGTGGCGCCGGCTGAGCGGCCACGGCAGGTGCTGCTGGTCTGCTCCCCCGGCGGCCACCTGCTGCAGCTGCTGCGCCTGCAGCCCGCCTGGCAGGGCTGCGAGGCGACCTGGGTCACGCTGCCGGCGGCCGACTCCGACTACCTGCTGCGCGAGGAGCGGGTGGTCCTCGGCCGCGGGCCGACCAACCGCAGCCTGCGGGCGCTGCTCTCCAACCTGCGGCTCGCCTGGCGGGTGGTGCGTCGCGAGCGCCCCGACGTCGTCCTCTCCACCGGCGCCGCCCTGGCGGTGCCGTTCTTCCTCGCCGGTAAGCTCTTCGGCGCCCGCCTGGTCTTCGTCGAGAGCCTCACCCGGACCACCAGCCTCTCCCTGAGCGGTCGCCTGGTGCGCCCCCTGGCCGACGCCTTCTTCGTCCAGTGGCCCGAGCTGGCACACGGCAAGGCCAGATTCGCCGGCAGGCTGCTGTGATCTTCGCCACCGTCGGCAGCCATCCGACCTACGGCTTCGAACGCTTTCTGCGGGCGCTCGAGTCGCTGCCAGTGGGCGAGCTGGTCGTGCAGCACGGCCCCGGCGAGCCGCCCTCCGGCGCGGCCCGCGCGGTGCCCTGGATGACCTTCGCCGAGATCGCCGCGGAGATGGAGCGCGCCGATCGCGTCGTCAGCCACGCCGGCGCCGGCACGATCCTATGCGCCGTCCGTGCCGGCCATGTGCCGGTCGTCTTCCCGCGGCTGAAGCGCTTCGGCGAGACCGTCGACGACCACCAGCTCGAACTGGCCCGCCGCCTGGCGCCGGACGGCCGCGTGATCCTGGTCGAGGACGCCGCGGAGCTGGCCACCGCGGTCGCCGCCGCGCCCCCTCGCGGCGC
>JBKPOW010000168.1:0-3057 GCA_046733275.1 Actinomycetota bacterium | reverse complement strand
GTTCCAGTGCGCGGTGACCGCCTCGTGCCGCTCCTCCGCGGTGATGTAGCCGTCGTCGTACTGGCCCTGGATCGCCGCCGTCTGCTTCTCGTAGCGATCGAGGATCTCCGCCTTGTCGGGAGGCGAGACCACGTTGTTCTTGGAGACCGTGATCCCGGCCTGGGTGGCGTAGTGGAAACCGAGGTCCTTGAAGGCGTCGAGCACGCGTGAGACCGCCGGCGCGCCGTAGGCCTCGACCAGGTCGGAGACCATCTCGTTGACGTCGCGCTTCTTCAGCGCCTGGTTGGCGAACTCGAACCCCTCGGGGTCGAACTCGTCTCCCAGCGCGGCGGCGAGGGCGCGCTCGATCTTCTCGTTGAAGATGATCCGCCCGACCGTGGTGAGGAAGTGCTCGTGCCCGGCCCGCCGGTACTCGGCCAGGTCGTGCAGCTTGCAGCCGCCGTTCTCGTAGACCAGCTCGGCCTCCTGCGAGGAGCGGAAGACCTTGGGCGCGTCGCCGTTGGGGCTCTTGCCTTTCTTCAGCTCCTCGTCGCGCTTGACCAGCTCGTCCGCCGCCGGACCGTAGGTGAGGTAGTAGATGCCCAGCACCATGTCCTGGGTCGGCGTCGCCAGCGGCGCGCCGTGGGCGGGCGAGAGGATGTTGTTGGCGGAGAGCATCAGCACCCGCGCCTCGGCCTGGGCCTCGGCGGAGAGCGGCACGTGCACCGCCATCTGGTCGCCGTCGAAGTCGGCGTTGAAGGCATGGCAGACCAGCGGGTGGACCTGGATCGCCTTGCCCTCGACCAGGACCGGCTCGAAGGCCTGGATGCCAAGGCGGTGCAGGGTCGGCGCGCGGTTGAGCAGCACCGGGTGCTCGTGGATCACTTCCTCGAGCACGTCCCAGACCTCGGGCACCATCGACTCGACCATCTTCTTGGCCGCCTTGATGTTCTGCACCGCTTTGCGCTCGACCAGCTGGGCCATGATGAATGGCTTGAAGAGCTCCAGGGCCATGAGCTTGGGCAGGCCGCACTGGTGCAGCTGCAGGCTCGGGCCGGAGACGATCACCGAGCGGCCGGAGTAGTCGACGCGCTTGCCGAGCAGGTTCTGGCGGAAGCGCCCCTGCTTGCCCTTGAGCATGTCGGAGAGCGACTTCAGCGGGCGGTTGCCGGGCCCGGTGACCGGGCGGCCGCGGCGGCCGTTGTCGAACAGCGCGTCGACCGCCTCCTGCAGCATCCGCTTCTCGTTGTTGACGATGATCTCCGGCGCGCCCAGGTCGAGCAGCCTTTTCAGCCGGTTGTTGCGGTTGATCACGCGGCGGTAGAGGTCGTTGAGGTCTGAGGTGGCGAAGCGACCGCCGTCGAGCTGGACCATCGGCCGCAGCTCCGGCGGGATCACCGGTACGCAGTCGAGGATCATCCAGTCGGGCTTGTTGTCGGAGTTGAGGAAGGCGGAGGCGACCTTGAGCCGCTTCACCGCGCGCGCCTGTTTCTGGCCTTTGGAGCTGTTGATCACCTGCTCCAGCTCCTCGCATTCGGCGGCCAGGTCGACCTGCTCGAGCAGGTCGCGCACGGCCTCGGCGCCCATGCCGCCGCGGAAGTACTCGCCCCAGCCGAAAGGCGAGCCGAAGCGGTCCTTGAGCTCGCGGAAGACGGTCTCGTCGTTGATCACGTCCTTCGGCTTCATCTCGGTGAAGATCTTCCAGACCTCGTCCATCCGCTCGATCGCCTCTTCGATGTAGGCCTCGGTGTCGGAGATCTCAGCCTCGAACGTCTTGCGCAGTTCTTTGATCATTTTCGTGCGCTCGTCGTCCTTGAGCTTGCGCAGCTGCGTCGCGGTCAGTTTCAGCGAGTCGGCCCAGATGTGGTCGTCGTCGTCGAACTTCTCCTGGCCGCCCTCTTCGAGGTACTTGACCCGCCGCTCGAGCGACTCGCTCAGCTCCTGCGTGCGTTTCTGCTGTTCGCCGGCGTAGCTGTCGGTGACTTTCTTGACCTCTTTCTCCAATTTGCCGAGGTCTTTGTCACGTGCCTCGACGTCGACCCAGGTCACCATCGAAGCGGCGAAGTAGAGGACCTTCTCCAGCTCCTTGGGCGCCATGTCGATCAGGTAGCCGATCCGGCTCGGCACGCCCTTGAAGAACCAGATGTGGGAGACGGGCGCCGCCAGGTCGACGTGGCCCATGCGCTCGCGGCGCACCTTGGAGCGCGTCACCTCGACCCCGCAGCGCTCGCAAACGATGCCCTTGTAGCGGACTCGCTTGTACTTGCCGCAGTAGCACTCCCAGTCCTTGGTGGGACCGAAGATGCGCTCGCAGAAGAGGCCGTCTTTCTCCGGCTTCAGCGTGCGGTAGTTGATCGTCTCCGGCTTGGTGACCTCGCCCCAGCTCCAGGAGCGGATCTTCTTCGAGGAAGCGAGGCCGATCTCGATCGCGTCGAAGTTGTTGATGTCGATCATCAGTCCTCCACCTTCGTCTCTTCCTTGGCCTCCGCCGCGGCCCCCTCGGCCCCGTCGCTTCCGTTGCCGCCGTCGGTGCCCGCCTCGCCCTCGGCGACCACCTGCTCCTCCTGCTCGTCAGCGGCGCCGTTGGAGCCCTCGGCGCGGACCCCGGTCAGGTCCATGCCCAGCTCCTCGGCCGCTTTCAGCAGGTCGTCGTCCTCCTCGGAGATCTCGACGTCGCCGCCTTCGGAGACGACGTTGGCGTCGAGCGAGAGGCTCTGGATCTCCTTTAAGAGCACTTTGAAGGACTCCGGGATCGAGGGCTCGGGGATGTTCTCGCCCTTGACGATCGCCTCGTAGGCCTTGACCCGGCCGACCGTGTCGTCGGACTTGACCGTGAGCATCTCCTGCAGCGTGTAGGCGGCGCCGTAGGCCTCCAGCGCCCAGACCTCCATCTCGCCGAAGCGCTGGCCGCCGAACTGCGCCTTGCCGCCCAGCGGCTGCTGGGTGACGAGCGAGTAGGGGCCGGTCGAGCGGGCGTGGATCTTGTCGTCGACCAGGTGCAGCAGCTTGAGGATGTACATGTAGCCGACCGTGACCTTGCCCTCGTAGGGCTCGCCGGTGCGGCCGTTGTAGAGCTGC
>JBKPOW010000167.1:0-2255 GCA_046733275.1 Actinomycetota bacterium | reverse complement strand
GGCTTATCGCTCTCGCCATCGCGGCAGCGCTACTGACGATCCCGGCAACCTCCGCCCCGGCAGCAGACAAGGACTGCTCCGACTTCAGCTCGTGGCGCGCGGCGCAGAAGTTCTACAAGCGCCACGGCGGCCCTCGCTACGACCCGCACCGGCTCGACGCCGACCACGACGGCATCGCCTGCGAGAGCCTTCGCTAGTAAGGGGTGCGGCCAGCTTCCGCCTCAGCCGCGGCTGAGGCGGAACATCACTTCATCGACATAGCACCAGCTCCAGTCTTCGCCCGGCTCGGCCGAGCGGATGATCGGGTGCCCGGTCTCGCGATGGTGGGCGGTCGCGTGGCGGCCAGGAGAGTTGTCACAGCAGCCGATATGGCCGCAGCTCTGGCACATCCGCAGGTGCACCCAGGACATCCCCTGCTCCAGGCACTCCTGGCAGCCCGCCACCTCGGCCGGCAGGTCGAAGTACTGAATCGAGTCGATGTGGGCGCAGCTGGAGGGCGTGCGTTTGACCATAGACCACCCGCTCGTTCGCTCGCCTGATCTGAATCGGCGTCAGGCCAACCACTCTCGGACCTCATCTGCGAAGGTGGGCGGATGAGTGGCAGCGGTCAGAGCGGGGAGCCGATCACCGAGGAGGGGATCGCCGCCCTGCGCGCCGAGATCGAGCAGCTCGAAGGTTCTGGGCGGACCGAGATGGCGGCGCGGATCAAGGCCGCGCGCGAGCTTGGCGACCTCAAGGAGAACGCCGAGTACCACATCGCCAAGGAGGACCAGGCCCACCTCGAGACCAAGATCAAGCGGCTGCGCGAACGGCTGCGCAGCGCCGTCGTGGTCGAGGTCGACGGCGGCGCCGACCGCTTCGCCTTCGGCCGCACCGCCGAGGTGCTCGACGAGGAGAGCGGCGCCGTCAACACCTGGACCCTGGTGGGCTCGACCGAGGCCGACCTCGCCTCCGGCAGGCTCTCCGCCGAGTCGCCGATCGGCCAAGCCCTGCTCGACGCCGAGCCGGGCGCGCGGGTTGTGGTTCAGACCCCTGGGGGGACCCGCGCCTTCGTAGTCCAAAAGTTGATCGCCTAAGGTCGCCTGACCAAGCAGATCAAGGACGCAGGGAGGGAAGCGTGCTCTGCACACGACCGACCGAGGACGCCGAGATGCGCCGGTCAGGCGACCTTAGGCGCGACCTCGGTTGACTCGCCGCCCTTCTGCCAGTGCGCCTCGGGGCTGGGCGGCGTGTCGCGCAGATACCACTCGGCGTCGAGGGCGCCCATGCAACCGGTGCCGGCCGCGGTGACCGCCTGGCGGTAGGTGCGGTCGACGACGTCGCCGACGGCGAAGACTCCGGCCAGGTTGGTCTTGGTCGAGCCCGGCTCGGTGCGGATGTAGCCGTCCTCGTCGGTCTCGACCTGGCCGGCGACGATCTCCGATTTGGGGATGTGACCGATCGCGACGAAGGCTCCTTCGGCGGCGAAGTCCTCGGTCTCCCCCGTCTCGGCGTGGCGCAGGCGGACGTGGTCGAGGCTGCCGTCCTCGCCGGCGACGAACTCCTCGGGGACGTAGGGCGTCTTCAGCTCGATGTTCTCGCGCTCGAGCGCCCGCTCCTGCATGATCTTCGAAGCGCGGAACTCGTCGCGGCGGTTGACGATCGTCAGCTCGTCGGCGAACTTGGAGACGAAGATCGCGTCCTCCATCGCCGAGTCGCCGCCGCCGACCACGATCACTTTCTTGCCTTTGAAGAAAGCGCCGTCGCAGACGCCGCAGGTGGATACGCCGCGTCCGCCCAGCTCGATCTCGCCGGGGACACCGAGCCGCCGCGGCTCCGCCCCCATCGCCAGGATCACGGTCCGCGCCAGATACTCCTCGTCGCCGAGGAAGACCTTCTGCACGCCGCCGTCGCCGAGCTCGACCCGGTCGACGTCGTCGGTGACGAAACGCGTCCCGAACCGCTCCGCCTGGGCGCGGAACTGACTCATCATCTCCGGCCCCATGATCCCCTCGGGGTAACCGGGGTAGTTCTCGACATCGGTGGTGTTCTGCAGCTGGCCGCCCCACTGGAAGCCCTCGAAGACGAGCGGCTCGAGGTTTGCGCGCGCCGTGTAAAGCGCGGCGGTGTAGCCGGCCGGCCCGCCGCCGACGATGATCACGTTCTCGATCTTCTTCTCGTCCGTCATTCCTGGCCTCGCAGTCTAATCAGGCCAATACTTTACTTTTTATAGTAATGCCCCGGTCAACCGGCAGGCCCTCGGATTCCCACTCCGC
>JBKPOW010000166.1:0-14146 GCA_046733275.1 Actinomycetota bacterium | reverse complement strand
GCCGCCTCCTTGATCGCGGCGTTGACAGCCTCGGGGTCGGTCGGACGGGAGGGGGTGAAGACGAGGTCGACGACGGAGCCGGTGGCGACAGGGGCCCGCATCGCGAGGCCGTTCAGCTTGCCGTTCAGCTCCGGCAGCACCAGGCCTACCGCCTTGGCGGCGCCGGTCGTCGTCGGGATCAGGTTGACGGCCGCGGCGCGCGCCCGCCGCAGGTCCTTGTGCGGCATGTCCTGCAGGCGCTGGTCGGCGGTGTAGGCGTGGATCGTGGTCATCAGCCCCTGCTCGATGCCGAACTTCTCGTGCAGCACCTTCGCCATCGGCGCCAGGCAGTTGGTCGTGCAGGAGGCGTTGGAGATGATCTGATGGTTGTCGCGGTCGTAGTCGCTGTCGAAGTTGACGCCGAGGGCGACGGTCACGTCCGGTTCCTTGGCCGGCGCGGAGATGATCACCTTCTTCGCCCCCGCCTGCAGGTGCTTGGCGGCGTCTTCACGGCCGGTGAAGAGGCCGGTCGACTCGATCACCACGTCGGCGCCGAGGTCGCCCCAGGGCAGCGCCGCCGGGTCGCGCTCGGAGAGGACCTTGAGCGGTTTGCCGTCGACCGAGATCGACCCCTCCCCCGCCTCGACCTCACCCGCGAAACGGCCGAGGATCGAGTCGTACTTGAGCAGGTGGGCGAGCGTGCCGGTGTCGGTGATGTCGTTGACGGCGACGAACTCGAGGTCCGCGCCCGCCGCGTGGGCGGCGCGGAAGAGGTTGCGCCCGATCCGGCCGAAGCCGTTGATGCCGACCTTCACTGCCATGAGCTGAAATTCCTCCTGGGTCGATGCCTGGTTGATTCGAGACTAGTCACTGCCGACCGTGACCTCGATTTCGTACCCGTCCGGGTCGCGCAGGAAGGCCGAGTAGGAGCCGGATCCGTGCGAGCGCCGCTCGCCGGGCTCGCCGACGGGCTCGCCCCCGGCCTCGACGCCTTTCTCCCAGGCCGCCTTGACCGCGACGATGCCGAGGCCGGAGAAGCTGAGCAGCCCGAATCCCGGTTTTGGAGCGTGGTGGCTGGAGATGAAGAAGACCGGTTTGGCAATGCCCCAGCCAACCGTTTCGTCCTCCTCGAAGTGGCGCCGCCAGCCGAGGGGCGCGAGCAGCGCGTCGTAGAAGGACGCGCTCCGCTCGAGGTCGGAGACCTCCAGGAGAACGTGGTGCAGCATGAGGACGGGGAGGCTATACGGGCAACCCGGCGTTCGGTCGGCCGATGGCTCGGCCGAACCTGCCCGGGCCACGGGGAAGCCGGTCAGCCGCCACGTGGCGTCCAGCGGAAATAACGCACCGCGATCAGCAGGCCGGCGGCACCCCAGGCGGCGACCGCGGCGAGGTTGCCCCACTCCACCCCCGATCCGCCGCCGGTCGCGGGGACGTAGGCGGCGAAGAAGGCCTCGAAGAAGTGGCGCAGGGGAAAGGCGTCGGCGAAGTGGATGACGCCGCTCGGCAGCTGGCTGTCGGGGATGAAGATGCCGGAGAGGAAGTAGAGCGGCAGAAGCAGTGCGTTGACGATCGGCGCGGCCGCGTCCTGGCTGGGGATCGCCGCGGTGAGCGCGACGCCGAGGCAGCAGAAGGCGGCGGCGCCGACGACCAGCGTCAGCACGATCGCCGGCAACCGGTCCCAGGGGACCGGCACGTCGTAGAGCAGCCGGCCCAGCGCCGCGATCAGGACCAGCATCAGCAGAGCGACGACGACCGAGTTGCCGACGCGTCCGGCAATGAAGACCCAGGAGGGCATCGGCGTGCCGCGGCCGCGCTTCAACCGCCCTTCCTCGCGCGCGATCACCAGCGACATCGCCAGCGACTGCATCGTCGCCGAGATCGTCGCCAGGACGATGATCGCCGGCACGTAATAGGTCGTCGTCTCGATCGTCGTGCCATCGAGCTCGAGCGTGTCGCTGCCGAAGACGGTGGCGAAGATCAGCAGCAGGATCAGCGGGAAGGCGACGGTGAAGAAGACCGAGGCGGGGTTGCGCCAGAAGACCTTCTGGTCGTAGCGGAACTGGTGCCAGACGAGGCTCATCGCTGGTCGGTCAGCTCCAGGTAGACGTCCTCGAGGCTGGGCCGGGTGACCTCGAGCCCCTCCAGCTCTCGCCCTTCGGCCAGCGCCCTGCTCGTCAGCTCGTTCAGGTCCTCGACCGGCGTGGTCGTTTCCAGCGCGATCTCGCGGCCGCCCTCGCGGTAGGTGATGCGGGCCGGCCGGCTCTCCCGTTCGCCGAGGTCCTCGGGAGTGCCGCGGGCGACGATCCCGCCACGCGCGATGACCGCCACCCTGTCCGCCAGACGCTGTGCCTCGTCCATGTAATGGGTGGTGAGGAAGATCGTCTTGCCCAGCTCGCGCAGGCCGACGATCGTCTCCCACGCCTGGCGCCGCGCCGAGGGGTCGAAGCCGGTGGTCGGCTCGTCGAGGAAGAGCAAATCGGGGTCGCCGACCAGGGCCATGCCGACGTCGACGCGGCGCTGCTGGCCGCCCGAGAGGGAGCCGACGCGGGCGTCCGCCTTCTGCTCCAGCCCGATCAGCGCGATCGTCTCCTCGATCGGCCGCGGCGCCGCGTAGTAGCCGGCGTAGAGGTCGAGCGACTCGCGCACGGTCAGGTAGGGGTCGAGGCGGCAGCTCTGCAGAACGATGCCGATCCGCTCGCGCCAGCGGCGGTCGGCGCGCTCCGGGTCCTCGCCGAGAACGCTGACCTCTCCCCCGCTGCGCTTGCGATACCCCTCGAGGATCTCGACCGTGGTCGTCTTGCCGGCGCCGTTGGGGCCGAGGAAGGCGAAGACCTCCCCAGCCCGCACCTCGAGGTCGATACCGCGCACCGCCTCGACCTCGCCGTAGCTCTTGCGCAGGCCACGGATGGAGATGACGGGTTGGGATTCCTCCGACAAAGCCGGTGGAGTCTACGAGGGGCGCCGCATCGCTACGGCTCGAGGTCGCGGTGCTTCATCCGCACCACAACCCCCTGTCGCCCGTCGAGGGCGCGCCGGATGCGGTCGGCGACGGTGACCGAGCGGTGGCGGCCGCCGGTGCAGCCGACCGCGATCGTCAGGTGGCTCTTGCCCTCGGCGACGTATGCCGGAACGAGGAACTCGAGCAGCGGCAGCAGGCGGCCGTAGAACTCGCCCGCCTGCGTGCCCGACTCGACGTAGGCGCGGACCGGCTCGTCGAGGCCGGTCTGCGGCCGCAGCTCGTCGACGTAGTGGGGATTGGGCAGGAAGCGCACGTCGAGGGTGAGGTCGGCGTCGCGCGGCGGGCCGTTCTTGAAGCCGAAGGTGAGCAGGGTGAGCGCCAGCTTGCCGCCCTCCTGGGTGCCGAGCATCTCTTCGGCGATCCGCTGGCGCAGCTGGCCGCCAGTGAGGCCGCTGCTGTCCATCACCACGTTGGCGCGCTCGCGCAGCGGCGCCAGCAGCTCGCGCTCGGCGCGGATCCCGTCGACGATGCGGCCCTCGGGGGCGAGCGGGTGGCGCCGGCGCGTCTCCTTGTAGCGGTCGAGCAGCGTCTCCTCGTCGGCCTCGAGGAAGAGCACGGTCGGCTTCAGGCCCTCGGCCTCGAGCTCGTCGAGCACCTGGATCAGGCCCTCGAAGTACTCGCCGCCGCGCACGTCGGAGACGACCGCGGCCCGCTCGACCCCGCTGCCCTCGTGGCGGAAGAGCTCGCCGAGGCTGCCGATCATCCGCGGCGGCAGATTGTCGACGCAGAAGTAGCCGCCGTCCTCGAAGGCGGCGATCGCCTCCGACTTGCCCGCGCCGGAGTGGCCGGTGATCAGGACGAGGTCGACCGTCTTCGGCCGGTTTCCGTCGCGGTCAGCCACCGGTCCGGTGGAGCTGCTCGTGGATCTCGCGGGCCAGCTTTCCCGGCACGCCCGGCACCGCCTCCAGCTCCTCGCGGCTCGCCGCGAGGAAGCGCTCCGGCGTGCCGAAGTGCTTGAGGAAGGCTCGCTTGCGGGCCGGGCCGACGCCCGGGAGACCGTCGAGGACCGAGCCGGTCATCGCCCGGTCGCGGCGGCCGCGGTGGTGATCGATCGCGAAGCGGTGCGCCTCGTCGCGCACCCGCTGCAGCAGCTTCGAGGCCTCCGCGCCGGGATCGAGGTCGATCGGCGCGGGCCGCCCCGGGACGAAGACCTCCTCCTCCCGCTTGGCCAACGAGACCACCGTCGTGCCGCGTTCGGCGAAGGGGCCGAGGGCGCGCATCGCCGCCGCGAGCTGGCCCTTGCCGCCGTCGACGACGACCAGCGAGGGCAACGAGGCGAAGCTGTCGTCGCGCTTGCCGTCGTGCGGGGAGAGGTCCGCCTGGTCGAGATAGCGAGTGACGCGGCGTTCCAGCACCTCCTGCATGGAAGCGAAGTCGTCGGACCCGTTCGGGCGCGCGCCCCGCACCTTGAAGCGGCGGTAGTCGGCCTTCTTCGTCGCGCCGCCCTCGAAGACGACCATCGAGGCGACGGTGTGCTCACCGCCGAGATTGGAGATGTCGAAGCCCTCGATGCGAACCGGCAGCTCCTCCATCTCGAGCGCCTCGCGCAGGTCGGCGAGCGAGTCGACCCGCCGCTGGCGGCGGTGCTCGCGCCGCAGCCGGTCCTGGTCGAGGGCGAGGCGGGCGTTGCGCTCGGCGAGCTCGCGCAGTCGCCGCTTGTCGCCGCGCTCGGCGACGCGCACCTCGACCGGCGAGCCGCGCTTCTCCCCCAGCGCCGCCGCCAGCAGCTTGGCGCGGTCGCGCAGATAGGGGCCGACGACGATCGTGCGCGGCATCGCCGGCGAGGCCGAGTAGTACTGGCCGATGAACTCCTCGGCGACCTCGGCCCGCTCGCGCTCGGCCTGGTTGTCGAGGTAAAAGCTCTGCCGCTCGGCGAGGATGCCGTCGCGCACCTGGAAGACCTGGGCGTTGGCGTCGGCGCCCTCGCTGGCGACGCCGATCAAATCAGCGGTGCCGACCGAGCCGCCGGCGATTCGCTGGCGCTCGAACAGCGATTGGATCGCCTTGAGGCGGTCGCGGTGGATGGCGGCGCGCTCGAACTCGCGCGCCGTCGCGGCCTCCTCCATCTTTGCCTGCTCCTCGGCCTCCACCCGGCGGTAGCGGCCGGAGAGGAAGTCGACGATCGCATCGATGTTTCGCCGGTACTCCTCTTTGCTGACGTAGCCCACGCAGGGGGCCCCGCAGCGCTTGATGTAGTAGTCGAGGCAAGGGCTGCCGGAGCGCCGGCCCGGCTCGGCGCCCTCGCAGGTGCGGAACTGGAAGAGCTTGCCGAGCAGGTCGAGCGTCTCCCGCACCCGCTTGGCACTGGAGAACGGGCCGAAGTAGGCGCGGTGGGGGCGGTGCTTCTCGCGGGTGAAGTAGACGCGCGGGTAATCCTCGTCGAGGCTGACGCAGACGTAGGGGTAGGACTTGTCGTCGCGCAGGCGGATGTTGAAGCGCGGCCGGTGGCGCTTGATGAAGCTCTGCTCGGCGAGCAGCGCCTCGGCCTCGTTGGCGGTGACGAGGAAGTCGATGCGGTCGACGCGGGAGGTGAGCCTGGCCTCGCCGGCGGAGAAGTGGGAGGCGACGCGCTTGCGGATCGAGCGCGCCTTGCCGACGTAGAGCAGCTCCTCGCCGCCCCCGTAGAAGAGGTAGACGCCGGGGGCGTCGGGCAATTCGCGAATCCTGTCGTCCATCCGATACAGGGTAGGCTGCGGGCCTCGTGAATCCCCCTGAGCTCACGACCCTGCGAATCGAGGTCGACGGCGAGATCGGCACGCTCACCCTCGACCGCCCCAAGGCCTTCAACGCGATGAGCCCGGACATGATCCTGGAGCTCGGCACCGCCTTCGCCTGGCTTGCCGACCAGGCGCCGTTGCGCGGGCTGATCGTGACCGGCGCGGGCGACGCCTTCTGCGCCGGCGGCGACGTCGGCTGGTTCAAGACCGGGGTCGAAGACGACTCGATCGACCTGCCCGCCAACGTGCGGCGCGGCGCCGAGGCGCTGCACACGGCGATCGTCGACCTGCGCCGCATCCCCTACCCCGTGATCGCCGCGGTCAACGGGCCGGCGGCCGGGGCGGGTTTCTCGCTGGCGCTCGCCTGCGACCTGCGGATCGCCTCCGAGCAGGCCTTCTTCGCCCCCGCCTACGGCCGGATCGGCGCCTCGCCAGACGGTGGCATGACCTACTTCCTGCCCCGCGTCGTCGGCCCCAGCCGGGCGCTGGAGATACTGCTCGAGGATCCGAACATGAAGGCGGCCGACGCGCTCGCCGAGCGGCTCGTCAGCGAGGTGGTCGGGCACGAGGAGCTGCCCGAGCGGGCCCGAGCCAAGGCGGACGAGCTGGCGGCCCGGGCGCCCCACTACGTGAAGATGGCGAAACGGCTCTGCAACGTCAGCATCGAGAACAACCTCACCGAGCACCTGCAGCTGGAGCGCCACGGAATCGCCGACAGCATGGCCACCGAGGACCTGCGCGAAGGCGCGATCGCCTTCTTCAGCGGCGAGACGCCGGTCTTCAAGGGTCGCTGAGCTAGAGTCCCCCTGAGCATTCCCCGAGGAAAGGACCTAGCCCGATGAAGAAGCTCGCATCCCTGCTCGTCCTCGCCCTGGTCTCGGCCGCCCTCGTCGCCTGCGGCGGCGACGACGACTCGGCCACCACCACGACCGAAGAAACGCCCGCGGGCGCCACCTCCGAAAGCGGTGGCGAAAAGGGCGGTGGTAACGAAGGCGGTGGCGGCGCGAGCGTCGAATTCGAAGCCGACCCGGGCGGCGACCTCGCCTACACGACGACCGAAGCCTCGACCGAAGCGGGGGAAGTCACGGTCGATTTCAAAAACCCCCAGGGCCTCAGCCACGACGTCGCGATCGAAGACTCGAAAGGCGAAACGGTGGGCAAGACCGAAGTCATCGGCGAAGGCGAAACGTCGGAAACGGTCAACCTGAAAGCGGGCAAATACACCTTCTACTGCTCGGTGCCGGGACACCGCGAAGCAGGCATGGAAGGCACCCTGACGGTCGAATAGCCGAGCCGCGAATGACGCCCGTCAACCGACGGGCGTCATGACGCGGGTGACCGAGTCGCCCACGAAGCACGGCTTCTCCGAGCCCTCTACCTCGAGGGTGAAACGGGTCACTACCTCCCACCAGCCGCCGCCCTTATCTTCGACCGAGGTGACCTCGGCGCGGGCACGGACCTTGGCGTCGACCGGGACCGGGGCCGGGAAGCGGATCTTGTTCCAGCCGTAGTTGACGCCGAGGGCGAAGCCGGTCGAGGAGATCAGCTCCTTGCGGAAGCCGTCGACCAGCGAGAGGGTGAGGTTGCCGTGGGCGATCGTCGTTCCGAACGGGCTCTCGCTTTTCGCCCGATCGACGTCGACGTGGATCCACTGGTCGTCGCCGGAGAGCTCAGCGAAGGTGTCGATGTCGGCCTGGCTGACGGTGCGCCACTCGCTCGGGCCGATCTCCTGCCCGAGCAGCGCCTGCATCCCCTCGACGCCCTGCACCTCTACCGTCGCCATGGGCGGCAGTCTAGCCCCCGCCGCTTGCCGTGCTCCATTCCGTACAACGGGCGGGGTCTCGCATTGCCCGTTTCCCGCTCAAGTTGGCTTCGGGGAGTGCCGATGGCATGAGACCGGCCGGGGGCAAGCACTCGGCACCTTCCAAGGAGACACGCATGAATACCCTCACCAAGAGGCCCGCGCTGACCGCGCTGGCAGGCGTTTGCGTTCTGGCGATCGCGGCTGGCGCCTACGCGTACTTCACCACCACCGGCTCGGGCACGGCGACCGCCACCGTCGGCACCAGCTCGGCAGTGACCCTAAAAGGGACCGTGACCGGGAACCTCTACCCGGGCTCGTCCTCACCGGTCACGCTGACCGTCGACAACCCCTCTTCGGGGAAACAGCGGGTCGGCACGATCACGCTGGAAAAAATCACCGCTGACGCCGGTCACGCGAGCTGCAGCGTCGTGATCACCGGCGGCAACCCCGACTTCACGATGGCTGATGTCGTCGTCAACAAAACCTACGCGCCCGGCAACAACCAGGCCGTAACGCCGAGCGGCGTGCTGGCGATGAACGACACGGGGGTCAGCCAGGACGCGTGCCAGGGCGCGACGCTGACGCTGACGCTGAAAAGCAACTAGCGGATCCTCGCCGGGCAGTCCCATGTCTCCTGGCCGTGTCGTGGCAGGTCGCGGACGTGCGGTCAAGGTGATCCTCGCCATGACCTCCGTCTCGGCCTGTCTCGGCGCGGTCGCCTACGCGGCCACCCGTCCCGAGCAACCCGTTGCGGGCCTGGGAGGGAGCCAAGCGGTCCGCGTCGGGACCCAGCATGGGGCCGACGCACCGCGGGGCACTGGAGAAAGGTCGCTGTTGCGGCCGCGGTTCATCGAATTCCCGGACGCGACCTCGCCCGCGAGCGAAGTCCAGTTCAGATTCCACATCCCGCCGCGGGCGCAGCGCCCACGCCCGCCGTTGCCGGGACCGTCGGGAGAGCCGAAGCCTCCGCGACCCTTCCAGTGCAGGCTCGACGATCGCGCCTGGATGAACTGCAGCTCGCCATACCGTCTCAGCGGCCTCGCCCCCGGCGGCCACGACTTCGCGGTTCGTGCTTTCGATCGCGACGACCATCCCGGTCCCACCGTGAGCTACTCCTGGCGGCAGACGGATCCCCCCTCGCGCCCCGAGCAGGTGGAGCCGAAGCCGTTCGCGATCGAAGCCCGGGGTGAGCTCGAAGACCTCTATCCCGGCGACCCCCCGCAGCCCGTGCCGATCCTGATCGTCAACCCGAACTCCGTTCCGATCGAAGTCACCAGCCTCACCATCGCAATCGTCGGCGGCCCGCCTGGCTGCTCGGCCGAGAACTTCGCGCTGACCCCCTCGAGCGTGTCGCCGGCGGCGCCGTTGGCAGTACCCGCAAACAGCTCGGTAAGTCTGCCCACAGCGACCGCCTCGGCGCCGACGATCGGCATGCTCAACCTGCCCGTCGACCAAGGTTCCTGCCGGGGTGCCGAGGTCCCGCTCGTCTTCAACGGTGAGGCGCAGGGATGAGGCGCAGACGCCGAATCAGGCTCGCAACAGCCTTTCTGGCGGCCCTCGCCGTCACCGTCGGCGGCAACGCTCTTGCCTACTTCTCAAGCGTAGGCAGCGGCAACACCTCGGCGGCGGTGACGAAACTGACGGCGCCGACGATCAGCGCAGCGACCCCCGCGGCAGGCGGCACGGTCTCCCTGACCTGGGGCGCGGTGACTCCCCCGGGCGCCGGCTCGGTCACCTACTACGTCACGCGCGACGGCGGCGACCCGGCTGGGACCTGTCCGACCAAAGCAGCCCCGACGGCGGTGGTCACCTGCAACGACAGCGGGCTCGCGATTGGCGAACACACCTATTCGGTGACCGCGCTGTGGCATACCTGGACAGCGCTGGGGGGAACCAAAACGGCGAACGTGACGGTCGGCGAAGCGACCAAATTCACGATCTCCGGCAGCACCGCCACCCCGGCCGCCGGCGGCTCGGTCAATCTCACGATCACCGCCAAGGACGCCAATGACAGCACCGTCACGACCTACGCCGGCTCGCGTTCCCTAGTCTTCTCCGGCGCTTCCGCGAGCCCGGCCGGCAACGTCCCCACCGTCGCCAACAGCTCCGGCACGGCGGTCGCCTTCGGCAGCGCGACCGCCCTCTCCTTCACCGCCGGCGTCGCCACCGTCAACGCGACCAAAAACGGTGTCCTGAAAATCTACAAGGCGGGAGCCGCCAACGTGGCAGCCAGCGAGGGCTCGGTGATCACCCCGACCCCGTTGGCCCTCACGGTCAGTCCGGGGGCGGCCTCGAAATACGTACTTAGCGCGGCGAGCACGACGCCGGCCGCAGGGGCCTCCGACAATCTCACGATCACCGCCCAGGACACCTACGGCAATACGGATACGAGCTATGCCGGATCCCACAGCCTCGTCTTCTCCGGTGCCTCCGCCAGCCCCAGCGGCAGCGTCCCGACCGTGAGCAACTCGAGCGGCGCTGAAGTTGCCTTTGGGACCGCCACGGCGATCGGATTCAGCGCCGGCATCGCGGTCGGCGGTGAAGGCGTAGGGGGGACGATGAGGCTCCCTAAAAGCGGCTCGACCGCGGTCAAAGCGACCGAGGGCTCGATCACGACCCCGACCGCAGTGACGGTGACCGTGTCCCCCGGCGCGGCAACGAAACTCGTGCTCACCTCGTCCACCCTGACTCCGGTAGCGGCGGCCAACTTCAACCTGACGACCACCGCGCAGGACGCCTACGGGAATACCGCGACCGCCTACACCGGCTCGAAGAACATCACCTTCTCGGGCGCCTCGGCCAGTCCCAGCGGGGCGCTACCGACTGTCGTCAACAGCGCCGGCACCGTGGTCAATTTCGGTAGTCCGACCGCGCTCACCTTCACTGCCGGGGTAGCTGCCGTGTCCGCCTCGAAAAACGGCTACGCGAAACTGAGCAAAGCAGGCGCGACGAATGTCTCCGCGACCGACGGCACGCTGACGACCCCGGCGCCGCTGGCGCTCACGGTCTCGGTCGGCGCCGCCTCGAAGCTCGCCCTCTTCGAACTCACCGCCAGCGCGGGTTCGATCGGCACCCCCTGCTTCTTCACCTGCACGATCACCGCGCTCGGTAACTCCGGGACCGTCAAAGCCAAGGTCGGCATCACCGACAGCGTCGGCAACACCGTCTCCAACATCGGCGCCGGCAAAACCGTCAACGTCACCGTGACCACCGGCGGCACGATCTCCGGCTCACCGCTGGCGATCGCCGAAACCGGGCCTGCCGTATCGACCACCGAATTCACCTACACCGCCCCGGCCAGCGGCGCCTTCACTCACACCATCACGGCGGCCTCGACCGGCTATTCCAGCGCCACCGCAACCGCGAGTAAATAACCTCGCATCGGCGCCCGCTTACCCAACTCAGGCCACCAACCTCACCTCGAAGCTTGGCACCGACCATGCCCCGGCCCCGCCAAGCAGGGCGAGGATGCGGCTGACGTAGGCCTGGGTCTCCGGATAGTCGGGGATGCAGCCGCAGGCTTCGACCGGGGCGGGGCCGGCGTTGTAGGCGGCGAGGGCCAGGGCCGGGTCGCCGAACTGGCGCAGCAGGTCCGACATCAGGTGGGCCTGGGCGTCGATCGCTTCCGCCGGGTCGTAGGGGTTGCGGAGGCCGTAGGCGGCGGCTGTGGAGGGCATGAACTGGGCGATTCCCTGGGCGCCGGCCGACGAACCGGCATTCGGGTCGAACCCCGACTCGGCCATCAGCTGCCCGGCGAGGAGCGCGGCGGAGACGTTCCAGCGCGTCGCCGCGCGCAGCAGCATCGCGCGGTACCGAGCGGGGACGAAGGAGGGGAGCGTCGTGCCCGCCAGAGCGCCGTCTCCCCCACCGACCACATCCACCCAGTTGCCGCCGCCCGCTGCACTGACGGCGTTCCCCGGGGCGGAGCAAGGTGCCGGCGGCCGATCGTATCCGTAATGCCAGGGCTCCCACGAGTAGCGCTGGAGGAAGCCGAAGCGCGAGGCGTTGGCGGCGAGCCAGCCGTATGCGGTTTCCGGACCGAGGTCCAGCTCGGTCGCGCAACGGTGCAACGACTTGCCCGGCGGCGCCACCATTCGCGGATCGGGGTTGGCTGCGAAGAGCGCCGCCTGCTCGGCGTCGGAGCGAAAGCCCGAGTTGACGACGAGGGTGAGCCCGTCGCGCGCCGCCGCGGCAGCCATCCGATCGAACGCCGCCGCGACGTCTGGGCGCATCCCCTCCCCCGCCCGGTAGACCAGCGAGCCGCTGTATCCCCCACCGCTTGCCATCGTCGGTGTCGAGCCCGTGCCGGTTGCCGGTGCCGCCGCTTCGGCGACCGCCCAGGCCTGTACGGGGGGCGATGTATCTCCAGCACTCAGCTCCAGACTGCCGGTTACAACAGCCCTGACCCGAACCGGGGCGAAGGACGCACGATCTGGAAATGCGATGCTCAGGCGGTCGGACTCGACCTCGTTTGCCCGCGAGACCTCGGCCGCCGCGGCTTCGGCCCTGGCGAGGTAGGCCGCCTTCGCGATGTGGTTTGGGTTCGGCAGCCCGTTCGGCAGCCGCGGCGGCGCCAACAGCCGGGGCAGATCGTCGCGCATCGAGCGCGCGGCCGAGATCGCCGCCAGGTCCGCCGCCCGCTGCGCCCGGCCCTTGCCGGACACCGCCCCGGCGATCGCCACCAGAGCCAGCGCCGCGGCGATCAAGGCGAACGACGCGCCGAGCGCCAGCAGCAGCGCCTGCCCGTCCTCCCGTCGACCATCCATGCCGCGACCCTGACTGGCGCGAACGCACGCGTGGCGCGCTCAATCGAAAAATTGTGTGACGTCTACGCGCCTGCGGGGCTCCCGACGTCGACGATCTCGATCAGACCCTCGAGCCCGCGGAGATCCTTGGCGTTGAGCGTGTATAGAGGTATCTCGTGCGCGAGCGCAGTCGTGGCGATCATCAGGTCGAGCGCACGAGAGCCTCGGGGCTTACGCCCAATGCGTTCGACCGCCGCCGATGCCCGGCCATAGACCCGCGCACAGTCAGTGTCGAACGGCAGCACCTCCAAGCTGATTTCCACTTGACGAAGCTGACGAAGTCGCCGGGTCTTTTCGAGATCTCCTACTGCTGTATTCAGTCCGCGAACCAACTCGGCGATCGTCAGGGCGGAAACGGCCGCTGCCGGTGAGATCCGGCGAATCTCAGATTTCTTCAAGCTTGCCAAGACAGACGTGTCGATCAGTGCTCTCCGCCCAAGCCCACCAATCTTTTGGACTATGGTCGAGGCAACCGTCGACATCGGCGCGCCACTGCTCGTAGTCGAAGTCCGAGCCCTTGGCGAGAGCGTCGCGGAGTTCTTGCGCCAGCTCCTCCTTCCAGTCGCTTCGGCTGGCGCCGTCATTTCTGCTCGGGCCCGATCTCGTCTTGCTCATCTTCCGCTCCATTCGCTTGATCGTAGCATTGCTGAAACTTCTTGTCGTCGGTACTCAGCAGGCGCTTTCGGATCCCCGCGGGGAGCACCTTGTCGGCCGGAAGAGCTCCGAGCAGGGCTGCGCGAGCCGCGAAGCGGAACAGTGGGCGCTTGTGGACGACGGCCCGCACGCCTCGGTCGTGCAGGTCGCGGACGGCCAGGGCCGTCAGCGCCCGGTCGCGGGTCAGGTCGGCGCGGAGGAGGGCCCCGGTGGCCGGGATTTGGGGATGCGCCAGCGCTTGTGTCCAGAGCCGGGGCGGCAGGTGGACGATTGCCGCCGACTCGCGGGCCAGGGGCAGCGCGGCGGGAATCTGCTCGACTCCCTCGCCGTCAGGAGACAGGGTGAGCTGACAGAGACGACCGCGCGAAGCGACCGCCGCGTCGGGCATGTGCGCCGCCAGTCGTTCCTCCAGGCTCCTTGCACCGGGGGTGGCGATCAGCGAGGCGCGCGGTGGACGCGAGCCCGACAGATCGATCAGCAGCGCCGCGCGATCCGGCTCGGAAGCGGCGCAGGCGAGTGCCGCCGCCGCGGCCTTCCCACCTGGCGCGTCGGCAACGGCGGCGACAAGCACGACCGATCTGGCACTCATCTCGGCCTCACCGCGGCGGACGAGGTGACTGTGAGGTGGTCTGCGATCGGAGGCAGCGGCGAGGGCGGGCGCACTCGCACCGTGACGCGGCCACCCTCGACGGAGACGTCGACTTCGTCCTCGGCCCAATCGGGCAACGCCGCCCGCACGGCCTCCTTTGCCCCGCCGCCGGAAGCCAGCGCCAGCGCGCCTGCCTCCGCGGCGCCGTCGGCTACGGTCAGCGCGTAGCCGGCGGCCAGCAGCTGCAGGGCGAGCAGGCCGGCGAGCAGCAGGGCGGGCAGCGCCGCGACGAGCTCGACCGTACCTTGGCCCTCCTCCTCACCGACCACGAGGCCCCTACCCATCTCCCGCCTCCAGCGACGCCTTCGCGCCGACGGTCAGCTCGGGCATTGCCGGCAAGATGCGAGGGATGACGACGCGCACGGAGACCGTGTCCCCTTCGTGCACCTCCACCCCGTCGCGCATCGAGGCCGGCAGCGCCTGCCGCGCGGCGGCCCTCGCGTCGCCGCCGACGATCGCCGCCCGCGCGCCCGCCCGCGCCGCTATCCCGGCCGACCACAGCGCCTGCCCGGCGAGGCC
>JBKPOW010000165.1:0-9022 GCA_046733275.1 Actinomycetota bacterium | reverse complement strand
CTGGGGCACCTTCATCCCGATGCACTGGGTGGGGATGGACGGGATGCCGCGGCGCGTCGCCGACTACGCCGAGCAGTTCGGCAACTGGAACCTGCTGATCAGCGTCTTCGCCTTCATGCTCGGCGCCGTCCAGCTCGTCTTCCTCTACAACATGGTGGTCAGCTGGAGGTACGGCCCGCGCGCCGACGGCAACCCGTGGCGGGCGAAGACGATCGAGTGGCAGGTCTCCTCGCCACCGCCGATCTTCAACTTCGATGAGATCCCGCGGGTTGTCGGCGGGCCCTACGAGTTCGGCGTGCCCGGCGCCCGCCACGCGATCATGGCCGGCGAAGGCGCCGAGGCGACCAAACCGGAGGAACCGACCGTGGTGGGGCAGACGTGAGCGACGGGACGGCCCAGGCAAAGCCCCTGCTCGTCTTCCTCAATGAGGTCGCCGGCGGGCGCAAGCTGCTGGCGGCGGTCGCCGAGCGGGCCGAGAAGATGCCCTTCGTCGCCGTCGCGGCGCCGCAGAACCAGCCCGCGGTCGGCCAGCTGATCGACGCCGGCGAACTGCGCGAGGCGGCGCGGGCCCGGGTCGAGGTGACGATGTCGATCCTCGCCGAGTACGGGATCGAGTCGGTCGGCGAGGTGATGGACCGCGACCCGGCGCTGGCGCTGGACGACGCGGTCCGCGCCCACGAGCCGGGCGAGGTGCTGCTCTCCTGCCGTGCTGAGACGCGCTTCGGCATCACCCGCAAGGACCTCGTCGAGTGGGCGAAGAAGCGCTTCGAGCCCGACGTGGCGGTGACGCACATCCCCGTGCGCGTCCAAGACGACTCGATCAGTTGGGAGAAAAGCCACACGCTCGTCGTCGCCACCCAGACTGTCGCCGCACCCGACCTCGTCGGCCGCCTGAAAGAGCGCGCCGCCGGTCATCCGCACCGCTACACGATCATCTGCCCGCGCAGCGACGACGTCTCCGAGGCTGAGATCGTGCGCCACCTCGCCTCGACCCTGGCCGAGCTCTACCGGGCCGACATCGACGCCACCGGTCAGCCGATGAGCCCCGACCCCTTCCATGCCGTGCAGAACGCGATCGCGCACTACCGCATCGACGAGGTGCTGATCTCGACCTTCGCCGGCGAGAGCTCGCGCTGGCTCGACGAGGACCTGATCGGGCGTACGCGTGAGATCACCGACAAGCAGGTCGAGCACCTCGAGGTCGGCCGGCCCGCCGCCGCGGTCGCCGCCGCCGTTGCCGAGGGGGGCGAGTCCTGATGGAGAGCGCGACGGTCGCCCTGGGCCACGCCCACGACGATCCCCACCACGGCCCGCCCGAGGCCCATGAGAGCTCGCGGATCGACCGCCAGACCCTGGGGATCCTGCTCTTCATCGTCTCCGAGATCATGCTCTTCGGGGCCTTCTTCGCCTCCTACTTCTTCCTCCGCGTCGTGGTCGACCCGGCCAGCTGGCCACCCGAGTCCTTCGAGCTGCCCAAGGCGGTGGCGGGAATCAACACGGCGATCCTCGTCTCCTCGAGCTTCACCGTCCACTACGCGCTCGAGTCGATCCGCCGCGGCAACCGCACCGGGCTGAAACTGGGCCTGGTGTTGACCTGGATGCTCGGCGCGACCTTCCTCTTCATCCAGCTGAACGAGTACGCGCACATCGGCTTCAGCGCCCGTGACTTCGCCTTCGGCTCGATCTTCTACGGCCTCACCGGCCTGCACGGCGCCCACGTCTTCGTCGGTCTGCTCCTGCTCAGCTTCGCCACCATCCGCGCCTTCCGCGGCCACTTCGGCCCCGCGGCCAAGGACCATCTGGGCGTCGAGGTCCCCGGCATCTACTGGCACTTCGTAGACGTGATGTGGCTCATCGTCTACACCACCGTTTACATCCTCTAGTACTCCCGTCAAACTGCGGGTATGCACAACCCGCTGAGATCCGAGGCCGACGCGTTTCGGTGGGTGGTTGTTATCGGTGTCGCGGCGGTGTCGGTGATCCTGCTGACGCTGCTGACGCGGCCGGTGGTCGGGCTCGTCTGGGCCGCCCTTCTGCTGGGATTCGGGGCGGGGCTCGCCTACCGCAACTCGCGCGGCTCGCTACCCCGCAGCGTCGAGCTGAGCCGCGGCGGCGACGGCAAGCACCGGCTGCTGGTCGTCGCCAACGAGACGGTGGGCGGCGAGGCTCTGCTGGAGGAGATCCGCAACCGCTGCCGCGGACGCGACTGCGAGATCCTCGTGGTGACGCCGGCGCTGACCGCCTCGCGGGCGGCGCACTGGGCCTCCGACGTCGACGAGGCGATCGAGCTGGCCCGCCAGCGGATGGAGCTCTCGCTGCTGGCGATCGCCGAGCTCGACCTGAAGGCGAGGGGGGAGATCGGCGACGGCGATCCGAATACGGCGATCGAGGACGCCCTGCGCGCCTTCCCCGCCGACGAGATCGTCATCTCGACCCACCCGCCGGAGCGCTCGCACTGGCTCGAGCAGGGCGTCGTCGATCGCGCCCGCGAGGAGATCGACCTCCCTGTGACGCACGTCGTGGTCGACGTCGCAGCCGAACGCGTTGCAGAAAATTGACATTCGCGCGTCGCAGGATTTGCATCTAGCGCGACATCTCCGCAACGTGTTGTCTTACGGTCTGCCATCATGGAGACGATGACTGTGAGGCAGGGATCAAGCGACGATCGGATCGATGCGCTGGAGCGGAAGGTCGACCTGTTGGGGCACAAAGTGGATGACGGCTTCCACCGTGTCGCCGAGCGCTTCGACCTGACCGACAAGAGGCTAGATCGGATCGACGAGTGCTTCGATCGGATAGACGAGCGCTTCGATCGGATTCATGAGCGCTTCGATGCGTTCCAGCGCACGATGATCCTCTTCTGCGGAGGCATCATCGTGAGTCTCGTCGGCATGATCGCGACCCTGGTCTGCGTGCTCGCGGTTTAGCCCCGAGTCAGCGCTGGCGCAGGTCGGTCCTGGGGCGCATCCTCGATGTTTGGCCGCGTGCTTGCCCGCTTGGGCTCGAGGCGGCCGGCGGTGGCTACGGTCCAGAGCATTGCCAGCCAGGTCAGGGTGGCGAGGGCGACGTGGATCCAGACGAGCTCGCTGGGGAGCTCCAGCGCCCACTGGACGGCGCCCACGGCGCCCTGCAGGGCGAGCAGGGCGATGACGGCCGTGAGCGGGCGCAGCGCGCGGCGGTCGCCCCCGGGGTGGCGCAGCAGGAGCCAGACGCCGATCGCGGCCAGGCCGAAGAGCGCCGCAATCGCCGAATGGCGCTGGACCATCCACTCCAGGGTCCCCGTGCCCTCGAAGTCGAAGCGGTGGACCAGCTCGCCTTCATGGGCGCCGGCGTGCGGGCCGGAGCCGGTGGCGACCGTTCCGGCGATGATCGTCAACTGGCCGAACGGGATCAGCGCCCGCACAGCCCAGACGCCGAGGCGGTCGCTGGAGAAGCGCCGCTCGCCGCGCTCGTAGCGGGCGCACCAGGCGAGGGCGAAGGCGGCGTCGAGCAGCAGCATCGAGAGGATGAAGTGGCCCATCACCAGGCCGGGGGCGAGGTGGTACTTGACCACGAGGGCGCCGAGGATCGCCTGGCAGAGGACGCCTAGCGGCAGCAGGGCGCCGAAGAAGGCGAGGTGCCCGCGGAACGGGCGGCGGAACCAGGCGAGCACGCTGGCGGCGATCACGGCGAGGCCGACGAAGCCGGTCAGCAGGCGGTTGCCGTACTCGATCACGGCGTGGGTCTCGAGCGGCGGTACCGTGCCGCCGTAGCATTTGGGCCAGTCCGGGCAGCCGAGGCCGGAGCCGGTCAGGCGCACCGCCGCGCCCGTCACCACTATCAGCGAGAGCGCCGCCAGGGCGACGAGGGTCACCTGCGCGTAGCGTCGCGGCGATATGTCGAGCCGGTGCTTGAGGCGGGTGCCCATCGTCGCGAGATGATCGCAGCGCGCGGCGCTCGGCCGCCGGCGCTCAGCCGGCTTTGCTCTTCGAGCCGCCGCCCTGGCCGCCACCGGCGGTGGCGTCGAGCAGGTACTGCACGAGGTCTTCGAGTTCTGCCGGCGTCAGCGTCTGCTCGTAGTCGGGCGGCATCACGTTGGGCGGAAAGCCTTTGGCGATGACGGCGTTGGGGTCGGCGATCGATTTTTCGACCATCGCGGCGGTCTGGCCGGGCAGGGCTTGGTCGAGGTTGGGGCCGGTCGTGCCGCCCGACTGCGCCTCGGCGAGCGTGTGGCAGCCGCCACAGCCGTTGTTGGCGAAGACCTGCGCCCCGGGGCCGCCTGGGACGCTGGGCGGCGCCGCGCCGGGCACCCCGGCGTACATCGCGACATAAGCGGCGACGTCCTGGGCGTCCTGGCCGGTGACGATGTCGGCGGGCATCGAGACGGCAGTGTTGTTGGTCGTCGGCCGCGGATTCTCGATCTGCGCCGCGGTGATCCCCTCGATCGTGTCGCTGTCCTGGCCGACCGCGCGAGCGCTGGCGAAAGCCTCGTCCAGGTTGGGCCCGATCTGCGCGGTCGTGCCGGCTTGCGCCATCGTGTGGCAGACGCCGCATTTCTGCACGAAGAGGATGCGGCCCCGCTCCTCGTCGGCCGTGCTGGTGCCGCAGCCCGAGGCGACAACGGCAGCGATCGCCAGGGCGGCGAAGACGGCGAGAAGGCGGATCGGGTTGGCGGGCTTGGACATGGTCGTGCGGCGCGAAGCGCGGCGGAGTCTATACGTCGGAGCCGCCTGAAACGCTGCTTGGCAGGCACGATCGTCGGGTAGGCTTGAGGCGATTCTCACTAACCCCCGCGAGCGGCAAGGAGAGGACGCGAATGCAGGTACGGGACGGAATGTCGGAGGTGGTTCTGACCGTGGGCCCATCGCACACGCTGCGCGAGGCGGCGGCGATGATGGTCGAGAAGGGCATCGGGGCCGCGCTGGTCACCGATGACGAGAGGCCGGTGCCCTGCATCGTCACCGAGCGCGACATCCTCAACTCGCTCGGTCGCGGCGAGGACCCCGACAGCGAGCCTGTTGGCGACCACATGAGCGAGGGCGTGGTCGCCGCTTCGCCCGACTGGAGCCTCGAGCACGCCGCCTCGGAGATGTCGACGCGCGGCATCCGCCACTTGGTCGTCTTCGACGAGGGCGACCTGGTCGGCATCCTCTCGATCCGCGACATCGTGAGGTGCTGGACGACGACGGGCGCGACGTCGGGGATGACGCCCGACTGACTCAGCGCCTCAGGGCTTGGGCGGCGAGATCGTTTCGACCGGCAGCACCGCCCCGCGCGTGCTCTGCTTGCGCGGCAGCCGGTAGTAGTCCCGGGTCGCCCCCTTGACCATGCTGCGCAGGGCGAAGAGGAGGACGACGAGGGCGGCGATCGAGTAGATCCAGCCGCGGAACATGAAGCCCTCGGCGAAGACCCCGCAGACGGCGAGAGCGGCGGCGAAGGCGAAGACGACCGGCGCCCAGGAGGAACGCGGCCGGTAGGCCAGCTCGCCGGGCTCGGGGATCTCGCGGTGCGCGCTCATGAGGCGATGTAGAGGACGGCGGCGACGAAGCAGAGGGCGAAGACGCCGGCCGCGATGCCGCCGGCCAGCAGGCCCGCTGCCATGTCCCGTCTGGAGGTCTCGCGATCCACGGGCGGATTTCTATCAGGCAGAAGGGCGCTAGAGAACGCGGTCGAGGGGCATCGCCAGGAAGAGCAGCGCCAGGTAGGCGAGCGAGAAGAGGTAGGTGCGCAGGGCCCAGCGGCGATCGGCGCTGCGCAGCAGGCGCACCGCGCAGTAGATGAAGCCGGCGCCGAGCGTCATCGAGGCGACCAGGTACTCAGCGCCGAAGCCGCCCGCGCAGAAGGGCAGCTGCGTCACCGCGTAGAGCAGGACGGTGTAGAGGAGGATCTGGCGGCGCGTCTCCGCCTCGCCGCGGACGACCGGCAGCATCGGCACGCCCGCCTTCGCGTACTCGTCTTTCATCAGCAGCGAGAGCGCCCAGAAGTGCGGCGGCGTCCAGAAGAAGACGATCGCGAAGAGGTAGAAGGCGGTGCCGCTGAGGCCGCCGGTGACAGCCGCCCAGGCGACCAGCGGCGGCACCGCGCCGGCGGCGCCGCCGATGACGATGTTCTGCGGCGTGGCCCGCTTCAGCCAGAGCGTGTAGACGAAGACGTAGCCGGCGAAGCCGCAGAAGGAGAGGGCCGCGGCGAGCGGGTTGACCGCCAGCGCCAGCAGGGCGAAGGAGAGCGTCTCGAGCAGGGCGCCGAAGCCGATCGCGGCTCGCGCCGAGACCCGCCCGCCGGCCACCGGCCGATCCGCCGTGCGCGCCATCGTGCGGTCGATGTCGCGGTCGATCGCGTGGTTGATCGCGCCCGCGCCACCGGCCGAGAGGGCGCCGCCGAGGCAGGTGAGGAGGACGAGGCCCGGCGAGGGGTCGCCCGCCACGTACATCGTCGTCGCCGTGGTGAAGAGCAGCAGCGACTGCACCTTCGGCTTGGTCAGCGTGACGAGGTCGCGCAGCAGCGAAGGCACCAAGGGGCGCTGCGAGATGGCAGCGGTCTGAGCGCCGGTCATCGGTCGGTCAGGCTACCGGCTGGGACTCGCGGGCCTCTGCCGCCGAGCGGCGGGAGATCGCCTCGCGGATGTCGCGCATCGGCCTCGGGCTGCGCACGTCCGGCAGGAGGTCGAAGTTGTGCGGGTCCGGGGGGGAGAGCGCGAACCACTCGAGCGAGTCGCCGCCCCAGGCGTCGTGCCCGGCGGGGGCGCCGCCCTCGCGGCTGAGGATCGCGTTGGCGAGCGTCATCAGGATGCCCGCGGTGAGGACGAAGGCGCCGATCGTGGCGAGGAGGTTGTAACCGCTGACGTCGGTGCCGTCAAAGAACTTGTAGGCGTCGATCACCTGGCCCTCGACACCGCCGGCGAGGAAGAGGGGGCCAAAGGTGAGCAGCAGGCCGAGGGCGATGGTCCAGAAGGAGAAGCGGGCGAGGGTCTCGCCCATCGTGCGGCCGGTCATCTTTGGGAACCACCAGTGCAGGGCGGCGAAGCCGCCGAGGACGGCGCCGCCGCCGAGGGCGAAGTGGGTCGCCGCGGTGCTGTCGGTGGTGTGCTGCAGCCGCCAGCCGAGCGCCACCATCGAGTGCGAGATCTCCGAGGCGAGGCCGACCGAGATCGCGGCGATCGCGCCGGCGGCGAAGAGCAGCGGCGCCCGCATCTTCACCGTGCCGCCCGCGAGCGTCGCGATCAGGTTGAAGAAGATCAGCCCGAAGGGGACGATCAGGGCGAGCGACATCGCCATCGCGAAGTACATCCAGCCGATCCCGATCGGCGCGGTGAACATGTTCTGCATCCAGGCGAGCGTGCCGAGCACGGCGATCGCGACCAGCGAGCCGATCGTGGCGCCGCGGTTGAAGAGCGGCTTGCGGGCCAGTGCCGGGACGATCTCGGCGATCGCGCCGAGGGCGAAGATCAGGACCAGCATGTAGGCGCCGGTGTAGAAGATCCAGCTCAGGTGCTGCCAGAGGAGGGGCGAGCCCCCGGCGTCGCCCGCGAAGAAGATGCCTTCGAAGTTGCGGTCGACGAGCAGCATCGTCAGCGTCGCCAGCATCACCGGGCCGATCACCAGCAGCAGCCAGGAGCCGATCGCCGCCGACCAGGAGAAGATCGGAACTCGCCGCCAGGCCATCCCCGGGGCGCGCAGCCGGCGTAGCGTCGCCACCAGGTCGACCGCGATCAGGACGAAGCCGAGGGTGCTCAGGCCGGTCGCAGCGGCCCAGGCGTCGACGCCGTTGTTGGGCGTGAAGGCGAGGCTGGACAGCGGCGGCAAGGGGTTGACGCCCGCCTCGCTCGGGGTGAAGAGGAAGCCGGCATAGAGGACGGTGGCGCCGGCGACGAAGAGCCAGGTGCCGACCTGGCCGAGGCGCGGCAGGGCGGTGCCGCGGGAACCGATCTGCAACGGCGCCACGTAGTAGAAGAAGCCGAGCGCGAGCGGCACGGCGAAGAGGAAGATCGCCGTCGCGCCGTAGAGCGAGAGCACGCGGTCGAAGGTGACCGGCGTGAGGAAGGTGTTCTCGGGGATCGCCAGCTGCAGCCGCATCAGCAGCAGCTCAATCAGGGCGATGAAGAGGAAGCCGAGCGCGCCGGTGATCAGGATGCGGCCGAGGTCCTTGTGATCGGCGCTGGTCGCGATCTCGATCCAGCGCGGCCGCCGCGGCGGGAAGCCGTCGACGACGAGCTCGGGGTTGCGCCTCGGCGCGCTCATGGCGTTTCTCCCTTTTCGATCAAGCCGACGACGCGGTCCTGCGCCGCCTGGATGTCGGCCTTCCTGGCTTCGACGAAGGCTTCGTACTCTTGCGGCGAGACGACTTCGACCTCGGTCCGCATCGCCGCGTAGGCCTGGCCGGAGAGGGTCGCCGCCTGGCCGGAGTAGGTGCCTTCTTCGTCGGCCCGGAAGGCGACGTGGTTGGTCTTGCCGGGAACGGCGTCGCTCTTACCGGCCAGATCGGGGACGTCCCAGGTATGGACGACGTCGGTCGAGACGAGGTCGAGCTCGACCGCGGTCTCGGCCGGGACGACGAGCTTGTAATAAGAGAAGGCTTCATTGGGGTAGTCGTAGCGCCACAGCCACTGCTGGCCGGTGGCGGTGATCTCCAGCGACTCCGATTTGGCGGAGGTGAGGGCCGCGGCGCTCGCCGGCGTCTCCCGCGCCTTGTTGGTGTAGACGACGGAGAGCACGAAGACCGCCGTGGCGAAGATGCCCAGCGCCGCACCGATCCGCACCTGGATGCGGCGGTCGCCAGTCACCTGACGGGGCTCGGCGCCGCGCTCTGCGCGGTAGCGGCGCAGCGTGTAGATCAGACCGGCGTTGATCGCGACGATGAGAATCGTCGCGACGACGAAGCCAATCCAAAGCAGAGTGTCTATCTGGTCCGTGCCAGGGGAGTGCGGGGCCAAGGCGCGGCCATTCTAATCACGCCTGGGGGCGGCCCGCCGTGCGCGTGGCTCCTATACTCGCCGCCCTCATGCGGACCCGCTCGAGGCCATCTCCGGCGCTGCGCAAGGTCGTGC
>JBKPOW010000164.1:0-2277 GCA_046733275.1 Actinomycetota bacterium | reverse complement strand
CGCGAGCTCAGCGACGCGATCGACGCGGCCCTGCAGCCGCGTCCCTCGCGTCGCCCCAGCCTGGAGGAGCTGGGCGACGCGATCGAGACCTCGCTCGACCGGCTCGCCGCGGACCTGCCGTACGCCCACGGCCCGCTCGGCCTGCGCCTCGGCGCCCTCGCCGCCGCGGCGATGCTCGGCGCCTGGCTTGCCCTCGGCCACGGCGCCTTCCTGCCCTAGCGGCGATCTCTAGGATTTCCCGATCGGCGTCCTACGCAGCCTCGAGAGTCGGATAGAGGGCCTCGTCGAGGGGGTTTTCAGCCGCGCCTTCAGCTCGGAGGTGCAGCCGGTCGAGCTCGCCCGCAAGCTGGCCAAGGAGATGGACGCCCACAAGACCGCCGGCGTCGCCCGCGTCTACGTCCCCAACGAGTACACGGTCTACCTCTCGGGCAAGGACCGCACTCGGCTGGAGGGCTACGAGCGCTCGCTCGAGCAGGAGCTCTCCGGCTACCTGCTGGAGCACGCGCGGCGGCGCAGCTACGACCTGCTCACCCGGCCGACCGTCTCCTTCCAGACCGACGAGCGCCTGCGCCTGGGCGAGTTCGGCATCCAGGCTCGCCTGGTCAAGCCCCCCGCCCGCGAGGGACAGCCCCCCAGCCAGGGCGAAGAGGGCCAGACGATGGTCTACTCGGCCGTGCGCGACGCCAAGCCGGCGGCCGAGCCCCCGTCGCACCGGGCGGAGGTCGTCACCCGCGCCGTGATCGCCCTCGACGACCGGCGCTACGTCCTCGACGCCACCCGCTCGACCATCGGCCGCTCGCGCGACGCCGATTGCGTCCTGCGCGACCCCAACGTCTCCCGCCATCACGCCGAGCTGCGGCGCTCGCCGGCGGGGGAGTGGACGATCGCCGACCTCGGCTCGACCAACGGGGTCAAGGTCAACGGCCGCCGCGTCGGCTCGACTCGGCTGGCGTCGGGAGACCAGGTCACCCTGGGCACGACGAGCTTCCGCTTCGAGATAGAGCAATAGCGCCTCGCTGCGCTCTAGTGTGCTGACCGCGTGGATTACGACCCCATAAGCGTCGCCCTCAAGTTCGGCTTCCTCGCCGTCCTCTACCTCTTCCTGCTCTGGATCGCGCGCAGTGCGCTGAAGGACCTGCGCGGCACCGTCGCGCCGGCTCCCGACGCGACCGGCTTCCACCCCGTTCCCGCCTTCGAAGCTGCCGCGGCGGGCGGCGAGGCGTGGCTGGTGGCGGTGCGCGGCGGCGGCCTGCAGGCGGGCGAGCGTTTCGACCTGATCGGCGGCCTCTCGATCGGCCGCTCGGGGGAAGCGGACGTGCGGATCGAGGACCGCTACGCCTCCGGCCTGCACGCCAGGATCTTCTCCCGCGAGGGCCACAGCTACGTCGAAGACATGAGCTCCACCAACGGCACCCTGCTCAACGACGCCGAGCTGCACGGCGAGGCTGAGCTGATCGACGGCGACGTGGTGCGGATCGGCGACACCGAGTTCAGGTTCGAGGCGGGGGGGACCTGACGGTGCTGCGGGTCGACGACCAGGCATTCCGCACCGACACGGGCCGCCAGCGCAGCGAGAACGAGGACGCGCTTTTCGTCCGCGCGCCGATCTTCGTCGTCGCCGACGGCATGGGCGGCGCTCAGGCGGGAGAGGTCGCCTCCAAGGCGGCCGCCGACGCCTTCGACCGCGACCTGCCCGAGATCCCCCCCGAACGCTTCCTGCGCGAGACGATCGAGTCCGCCAACCGGCGCATCCACGACCTCGCCCGCGCCGATGCCGCCAGGGCCGGCATGGGGACGACGATCACCGCCGCGATCGTCGACGCGCAGAAGGAAGAGGTCAGCATCGGCCACGTCGGCGACAGCCGCGCCTACCGCCTGCGCCGCGGCAAGCTCGAGCAGCTCACCCGCGACCACTCGCTGGTCGAGGAGATGCGCCGCAAAGGCCAGATCACCGACGCCCAGGCCCAGGATCACCCGCAGCGCTCGATCATCACCCGGGCGCTGGGGCCCGAGCCCGAGGTCGAGGTCGACCTGCAGACCGTGCCGGCGGCGCCCGGCGACGTCTTCCTACTCTGCTCCGACGGCCTGACGACGATGGTCAGCGAGCAGCGCATCGCCGAGGTCCTCGCCGACGCCGGCTCGATGCGCGAGGCGGTGCGCACCCTGGTCGACGAGGCCAACGGCGCCGGCGGCCGCGACAACATCACCGCCCTCGCCTTCCGCCTCGGCGACGCCGCCGCGCCGCTCGGCGAGCGGCCGGAGGAGGCGACCCTGGTC
>JBKPOW010000163.1:0-14864 GCA_046733275.1 Actinomycetota bacterium | reverse complement strand
GCCCGGTCTCGATCCGGCCGCCGTGCTCGCGCACCGCCGCGGCGAGTGCGTCGGCGATCGCCCCCGAGCCGCCGCGGGCGACTGGCCATCCGTTGGCATGGCAGGCGCAGGCCAGCATCGCGCCGGCGGCGGCGCCGAGCGGCCGCGAGAAGGGGCTGAAGGAGTGGGCGGCGGTGCCGCCGAAGAGCGCTCGCGCCTGAGGCGTGGGCAGGGCGCGGGCGAAGAGCGAGATCGGCGCCAGTACCGGCAGGCCGAAGCGGGTGAGGACGAGCGGGTGGCGAGGCAGGCGCGCGAGCGGCTGCATAGCGTCCTCGCTGAGCGCCTCGAAGTGCTTCGACGGGCGGCCGAAGAGCCGCTTCCAGGCGCGCCCGGCATCGCCGAGGCCGGCCGCGGTCGCCTCGATCGAGCGGACCATCGCCGCCGCGCTGCCATCGTCGAAGGGATGGGAGAGGTCGACCTCGGGCCAGGCCCACTCGAGCCCGTGCCGCTCCAGGTCGAGATCGAGCAGCGCCGGTGAGCCGGGCGAGAAAGGGTGCGTCGCCGAGCAGTCGTCGTGGATCAGCCCCGGCAGGGTCAGCTCGCTGCTGCGGGCGCCGCCGCCAACGGTGGGCGCCGCCTCGATCACCGTCACCCCCACCCCCCGCGCCGCCAGGGTCGCCGCGGCGGCAAGGCCGTTGGGACCGGCGCCGACGACGATCGCTTCGCTCATGCCGGCGTGGCGGCGCGACCGCTCGCGACACCGCCGCTCGTCTCCACCGGGAACGGACGCCCGTCCAGCCAGGGCTGGCGCTCGACCATGTCGGCGACGTTCACCCAGCCCTCCTCGACCAGCCCGGTCGCCGCGTCGAAGATGCGGTAGCGCTGGCGCTGCACGTGCGCCGGCTGCGACTCGAGCACGACGACGCGGACCTCGCCCGGCTCGAAGCGGCAACGCTCCTGAACCGCCGCCAGCAGGCGCTGGTCGTGGAAGTGGCCGTCGCCGAAGTTGTAGCCGAGCACCACGCCGGCGACCAGCTCGCCCTCGCGCACGACGTAGTCCTCGACGTCGTCGACGGCGCGCTGGACCAGGCCGTTGAGGGCGCGCCCGTGCGAGTGCATCGAGCGGAAGGCGAGCCCTTTGTAGACGAGCACCTCGATCATCTCCGGGTCGTAGAACTTGGCCAGCTGCTCGGTGACGATCGGCGCCGCCTTGACCAGCTCGGCGTCGAGCTTTTGCTCGGCGTCGCCCTCGCGGCGGAAGAGCCACTGGCTGGTGGCCCAGTTGCCGGCGTAGTAGCGCATCGACGGCAGGAAGGAGACGAGGTCGGGACGGAAGTTGCCGAGCACCGGGAGGCCGACGCAGGTGAGCGCGAGGATCGCGAGGAGCAGCGGGTCGTCGATCGTCGACCACGACGTATCGCCGTAGTGACCAAAGAGGAAGAGCAGGCCGAAGATCATGAAGACGTTCCACTCAAGCGGCACCGCCAGTGGGAAGGTGAAGAGGATGTGGAGGTGGAAGATCACCATCCCGGCGACGGCGAGGGTGCCGATCCAACCGCCCTGGGAGACGAGCAGGATCGCCGGCAGGGTGAACTCCATCACCGTGCCGAGATGGGCGGTGAGGGCACCGACCTGGGAGGGGCGCAGGTCTGCGGGATGATCGCGGTAGAGGCGTCGCTTCGCCGCCCGCCAGCGGTTCCAGGGCGTGTTGCTGATCATCACCGTGACGACGAAGGGGAAGTGACGGTTGAGCTTCGAGGAGGCCGCGCCCCACCAGATGGCAACGAAGACGAGCTGCGCGGCGACGACCATGTTCGTCAGTGGGAAGAGGAAGACGATCGCCAGGGTGCCGTAGATCTCGGCGCGGGCAGCGAGGAAGGGCACCTTGTCGCGCAGGCCGAGCGCGACCAGCAGCGCCAGCGCGACCCCGACTGCGACCGGGTCGAGGCGCCCGGCTAAGCCTTCGTTCTCGAGCAGCGACAGCAGGCCGCCCGAGGTGGACACCGCGTCGGTCTCGCCGTCAACCAGCAGGAAGAGCAACGAAACGAGCAACCCGGCGTAGAGCGCCACGTCGAAGATGGTGCGCCGATTCCCCCCGGTCAGCGGCACCTTGTCCGGCCAGGGCGGCAGCCGCGTCGTCCCCGGCCGCAGCCAGTAGAGGACGCCACCGATCATCGGCGAGAAGCGCAGGGTCAGCGGTAGCGAGCCGGCGCCGAGGCCGAGCACCTCCCAGAGCATCGTCCAGATCACCGCCTTCTGGAAGACGATCGGCTCGGTCCACCAATCGCCCAGGTCGCCGAGCCCGCCCAACCCCGGCGTCGTCGCCGAGATCAAGAGCAGGCCGCCGCCGGCGTAGAGCACGATCTTGACCAGGTAGAGCAGGTAGACGAAGCCCGGCGTGCCGAACCCGTTCAGCGCCCAGTCCTGGGCGAGGACCTTGATCCGCTCCAGGTGCGGCCGCCGCCGCCACTCCTCGTAGGGCATCGGCGGCGGCGCTGGCTGGGTGAAGCTCATGGGCCGGTCGAATCTACCGCTGCGGACTTTTGACGTGTTAGGGCACGTAGAAAGTCGGCTGCGATGCTTAGGGTGAGGACATGCCGCAGCCCCTCCTCGCCGTCGACGCCCCCTCCCTCCTCTTTCGCGCCTTCTACGCTCTGCCCGACTCGATCAAGGGGCCCGACGGCAAGCCGGTCAACGCCCTGCTAGGCACCGCCAACCTGATCCTGCGCGAGGTCGAAGTGCACGCTCCGCGCGCGGTCGTTCTCTGCTTCGGCCCCGATGCCGCCTCCTACCGCACCGCGCTCTTCCCCGCCTACCACGCCGAGCGCGAGGCGGCGATGCCCGACGACCTCTCGCCGCAGTTCGGCGCCAGCCGCGACTTCTTCACCGCCTTCGGCTGGACGGTGGAGACGAGCGGCGACCTCGAGGCCGACGACCTGCTGGGCACCTACGCCCGCCGCGAGGCCGAGGCCGGCGGCCGGGCGCTGCTGATGACCGGCGACCGCGACATGTACCAGTGCGCGGGCGAGCAAGTGACCGTGCTCTACCTCAAGACCGGCGGCAAGAAAGGAGCAGAAGAGGTCGGCCCGGCCGAGGTGCGCGAGCGCTACGGCATCGAGCCAGCCCTCGTACCCGACTTCATCGCCTTGCGCGGCGACCCCTCGGACGGGCTGCCGGGCGCCAAGGGCGTCGGACCGAAGACGGCGGCCGAGCTGCTGCGCAAGCACGGCTCGCTGGAGGCGGTCCTCGACAACGCGATCCGCGAGCCGCGGCCGGCATTGCGCGGCGCCCTGATCGAGGCGCGCGAGGAGCTGCTCGCCTTCAAGGACATCGCCACCCTGCGCGACGCCGGCGTCGACCGCCCGCCCGACGCGCCGACCGATTGGGCCGGCGCCGCGGCGGCGGCGCGCGGCCTCGGCATGAACCGCCTCGCCGAGCGGCTCGAGGCGAACGCCGGCTGAAACGCATCCGATATTCACCCCACCCCAGGGGGTCAAGTCGGATGCGGTTAGGCGCGGGGCTCGATCAGCAGGGCCCGGGCACGGGCGACGATCTCCCCGCCGGGAGAGAAGATCGCCACCCCGGCGTGGTGCTTGCGCCCGTCGGCCTCGATCGGCCAGGCGGTGACGACGTGCTCCTCGCCGGCGCGGACCGGGTGGTCGAGCCGCCCGGTGAAGCGGGCGAGGACGCCGGGTGGCAGCGGATCGGGGTGATGCATGTAGGCAGCGAAGTAGGTGGGGCAGTCGAGCACCGCCCAGACGATCGCCGGCCTGACGTCGCCGCTCTCGTCGGCCGCCCACTGTGGCGGCATCCAGGGCGAGGCGACCAGCTCGCGCCCCTCGACCGGCCCGGCGAAGACGCCCAGCGAGTCCTCGCGCTTGCGGCCACAGACGAAGCAGCGGCTGAAGACGTTGTCCTCCGGCCCGCGGTAGCCGGCGGTCGCGGCGCGCGCCTCCTCGGCGTCGACCGAGGCCGGCACCTCCAGCTCGAACTCGGGCGCCGGGCGGGCTTCGGCGACCGTCTCCTCGCCGTCGAGCGCCACCACCCTGCCGCCCTCCCCGCGTTCGATCGCGAGCTCGGTGTCGAGCGGCACCGGCCGCCGCAGCGTCACCTCCGCCGCCCCCTCGACGAAGGCCGCGACGGCGCCTGAGCTGTAGCCGCCGTTGCCGCTGTCGAGGGGCCCGTTGAAGCGGGCGGGGACGACGATCGACGCCGTCGCCGCCACGGTCAGGCGGGTGCCTTCTCCGCCTGCCGCTCGCGAGGCAGGCCGTTGGAGAAGCGCATCGCGCCGTCGTCGATCGGGCCGCGGCGGATCGTGCGGATGTCGAAGACGTAGTTCTGGCGCAGCTTCCAGGGCTGCTTCGAGCCCTGTTTGGGGAATTCGTCAAGCGAGCGGAGGACGTAGCCGGAGGTGAAATCGAGCAGCGGCTGCTCGGTGACCGAGGGGTCGACCTCGGGCACGCAGCGGCGGTAGCCGTGAGCATCCATGTGGTTGAGAAGGCGGCAGACGTACTCGGAGGTGAGGTCCGCCTTCAGCGTCCAGGAGGCGTTGGTGTAGCCGACGGTGAAGGCCATGTTCGGCACCCCGCTCAGCATCATCCCCTTGTAGGTCATCTTGCCCGGGACGTCGACGGGCTCGCCGTCGACGGCGAGGCTCATCCCGCCGAGGAAGAGCAGGTTGAGGCCGGTCGCGGTGACGATCACGTCGGCCTCCAGCTCCTCGCCGGACTCGAGCTCGATGCCGCGCTCGGTGAAGGTGGCGATGCGGTCGGTGACGACCGAGGCGTCGCCGGCCGAGATTGCCTCGAAGAGGTCGCCGTCGGGAACGAGGCACATGCGCTGGTCCCAGGGGTTGTAGCGCGGGGTGAAGTGCCTCTCGACGTCGTAGCCGGCGGGGAGGGCGTCTTCGACGCCGCGCCGGATGAAGCGCTTGATCGCCTCCGGCCGGCGGCGGCTGAGCTGGTAGAAGACGGTCTGGATCAGCACGTTCTTCCAGCGCACGAGCGTGTAGGCGGCGCGGTCCGGGAGGCGGCGACGCAGCCAGTTGGCGATCCGGTCCTGAGCGGGCAGCGAGGCGATGTAGGTGGGCGAGCGCTGCAGCATCGTCACGTGCGCGGCCTCCTCCGCCATCGCCGGCACCAGGGTGACCGCGGTCGCGCCGCTGCCGATCACGACGACGCGCTTGCCGGCGTAATCGAAATCCTCCGGCCAGTGCTGCGGATGGACGACCGGGCCGGGGAAGCGGTCGACGCCCTCGAAGTCCGGCGTGTAGCCCTCGTCGTAGCGGTAGTAGCCGCTGCACGTCCAGAGGAAGTCGCAGGTCAGCCGCGTCCGCTCATGGCCGGCCGCGCCGGCGCCATTGTCGTGACCGGTGCCGTTGTCGTCGGTGTGCTCGACCTCGACCGTCCAACGAGCCGCCTCGCTCGACCACTCGGCGGCGACGACGCGGTGCTGGAAGCGGATCTTCTCGTCGATGCCGCTCTCGCGCGCGGTCTGGCGCACGTACTCGAGGATCGAGGGCCCGTCGGTGATCGAGTTCGGCGCGGTCCACGGCTTGAAGCGATAGCCGAGCGTGTGCATGTCGGAGTCGGAGCGGATGCCGGGGTAGCGGAAGAGGTCCCAGGTGCCGCCGAGGTCGCCGCGGGCCTCGAGGATCGCGTAGCTCTTGCCCAGACAGCGCTCCTGCAGGTGCCAGGCGGCGCCGATGCCGGAGAGGCCGGCGCCGACGATGAGCACGTCGAGATGTTCGGGCGACCCCTCGCTCACGCAGGCGGGATTCTCGCACGCTGGCTGGTCAGCCAAGTGTGAGTTGCCGCATACGACCCTCGTCGCGCTCGCTTTCGCCCCGCCCGACCCGGTGGGCGCGCCGGAGGGGCGAGACTTGACACGCTCGACCTGACAAGTAGATTTCCGCTAAATAAAATCTGAATGATATGTATGAGCTAATTCCTATTGGGCTGGGCCTTGCCCTTGGCGTTTCCCTCTTCTCGATTCCATCGAGAAGACTGCGAGTTGCGCTTGGAGCGGCGGTCAGCATCGTTGTCGGCGTCTCGGTTGCGGCGCTGGCGGGCGAGCTGAGCGAGTCGCCCGCATTTGCTCTGTGGGATGCATTCCAATGCGCCGCCGCAGCGGTGATAGCCGCGACGGTGGTTCCTCGCCTCACCCGCCGCCGGGCCTGAGAAGTGCCCGACCCAGCGGTCATCGCGCACGGCTTGCGGGTTCTCGATCGAATGGTTTGGGGGCTGCTCCTCGCCCTGATCTCGCCCTTGCGACGCCTGATCGCTCTGTTACTGGCGCTCCTTGCCGGAGACGAGGGGCAAGAGCCTCGTCGCGAGCGGGGCTGCTTCACCCCACCTCCCCAAATCCGCGCTCGGCCTGACCCGTATCTCTACTCTCAGCCCTGGCTCGATCAGCGTGGCCTGGCATACACCTGGGACAACCCTGACTTCACCCTCGTCGATCCCGAAAGCGGAGTCGCCGTCCCCAGCCATGGTCTCGAACCCGGCAAGCGGTACCTGGTCGAAGTCACGATCCACAACGCCAGCCTGATGCCGGCCTTTGGCACCGAGGTCAGCCTCGAGGTGCATGACTTCGGCATAGCGACCTCAGCGCCCGTTCAACTCGGCACCGACACGATCGACGTTCCCGCCGCCGGCAGCGCGATCGCCCGCGCGGAATGGCTCACCCCTGCGACCGGGGGGCACAACTGCCTGCTCGCGACGATCTCCCATCATGACGACGCCAACCCGATGAACAACGTCGGCCAGCACAACACCGACGTGGCGGTCCCCGCCTCACCGGAGCGGGCGCTCGCCTTCGGCATCACGCTTCCTGAGATTCAGCGAGACGAGGAGCTGGTGATCACGGTCGATGGTTACGAGCTGCCGGAGAATGCCACCTGCGCGGGCTCATTCGAGGAGCGGCGCACGCACGCCTACCGTGAGCGTGTACAGCGAGAGCATCACCCCGCGCGATATCCGGTGGCCAAGTTCCTGGCACCTCGGCTTGTGTTCGACGACGAGACGTTCCTCTTCGAACCGCCGCCCAGGCAGAGAACCGCGCGATCGCGCAGGCCTGTCAAGTCGCTTGGCGAAGGGCGCGTTACAACCAGGCTGGTCCACGGCGGGGGCCAGGCAAAAGCGTCGCTGGTGCTCGACCCACCGCCGTCGGGCGCCGGACAGCAGGTGGTCAACCTCAACGTCTACAACTCCGAACGCCTCCTCGGCGGCGTGACCGCGATCGTGGAGGAGGTGTGAGGTGGCACGCCAGACGACCTGCCGACCGATCGCCGAAGTCTGGACCGGCGTCGGCTGGTTCACCTATGTAGGTGGTATAACCGCCGCCGTGGCGGCGGTCGCCGGGGCGGTGGCGATCTCACTCGCGCTGCTGAAAACGTCGCTGCTGACGGCCAACCCCGTGACGATCGGAATCGCCGCCGGGGCCTTGCTGGCGGGGGTTCTGGGGGCGATCGCCACCCTGACTCACATCCGCAACTATTTCTTCGACCACAAGCTGGGCTGCATCACCGAGCAGGAGTGTGCCCTCGGCCAGGTTTGGATCATCGAGGACAACGCCGACGGCGATCTGTCACTCAACCTGATCCTGGCGCCGGCCCGCGACGTCACCACGTTGGACCAGTATCGGGTGATGTGGCAGTCAGCGAAGCTGGTATTCCACGATCCCGGGGTCGCGACCGCCGATCCCGAGTGGACGCACAAGCCAGGTGAGGTGCGCCTGGGCGTGGAGCCGACCGGACAGGGGCCGAACCGGCTTCCCTACTTCCATTGCGAGATCGAGGGAACCTTTTTCGACGATTGGACCAGCGCCGTGATCGCGTACATGTGGGTCCTCGCCGGGCTCGCCACCGCGCTGCTGGCGCTCGCAATCGCTGGGACCGTGGCGGGACCGCTCGGATGGATCGTGGTTGCCGCACTTGCACTGCTTGTGCTGCTTGCGTTGGTGCTCGGGCTCGGTCCGTCGGAAGACGATCTGCTCACTGCCGAGGCCGACCCAATCGGTACGGCGATTCCCGGCGAGGCGGGTCCGATCGTGACCGATACCGGCGGCAACCGGGTTTCCGTCGGCGACTACGTCGTCGTCTCCGGCAGGCACGTCGTGGATACGGGGCATTCGAACGTAGGCTGCTGGAACGAGTTTCACCCATTGCGGGCGATCGCGAAGGTGACCAGCAACGAGTACGCCGCGGTGAACGGCACCGCGGCCAGTCACGCGCTCGTCGATCGTTACTGCAAGGCGCTGCGTGACTTTACCGACAAAACCGGGACGGTCAAGCAGGGCCTGACCTGCCTCGAGCACCCACGTCTTGGCTGAGGCGACGCTCGCGGCAACGGGCTCGCTATGTCAACGAGGCGGTCGCGGGGACCACACCCGCCGGTCAGTACTTTCAGCCGACGCGGTAGCGGAGGTGGGTGACGTCGGGCGTATCGACGACGAGGATCGGCTCCAGCTCCAGCCCCGCGCCGGCGCCGTCATCGAAGAGGCGAGTGCCGTCCCCGAGCAGTAAGGCCACGACGTTGAGCTGCATCTGGTCGACCAGGCCGGCGGCGAGGTACTGACGGATGGCTTCGGCACCGCCGCCGATCGCGACGTCGCGGTCGCCCGCCGCCTCACGCGCCTGCTCCAGAGCCGACTCGATCCCGTCGGTGACGAAGTTGAAGGTCGTCTCGCCCAAGGTCAGCGGCTCGCGCTCGTGGTGGGTTAGGACGAAGACGGGCATCCCGAAGGGGGGCTCCTCCCCCCACCAGCCCTTCCAGGGGTCCTCTCCCCAAGGGCCCGGGCCGCCGCCGAACATGTTGCGGCCCATGATCACGGCGCCGGCCGCGTCGAGCGCCTCTTCGAAAAGCGGCGTGCTCGCCGTGACCTCTCCCCCCTCCCGGCCGTGGGCGCGGCGCCAAACCTCGAGCTTCACGACCCACTCGTGCAGCTGCTCGCCGCCTTCGCCGAGCGGGTGCTCCTCGCTCTGGTTGGGGCCGGCGACGTAGCCGTCGGCGGAGACCGAGATGTCGAACCTCAGCTTCGACATCGCTCGCTCACTCGTAGGGGGCGTAGCGGTGGTGGAGCATCAGGTCGTTGCCGTCGGGGTCGGTGAAGAAAGCCATATGGCAGACGCCGGTGTCGAGGATGTCGCCGTTGAACTCGACCCCCTTCGCCTCCAGCTCGGCCCGGACGGCGGCAACGTCGTCGACGTGCAGCGCCGGGTGGGCGTTCTTCTGCGGCGCAAACTCCATGCCGAATTTCGCCGGCTCCCAGATGCCGAAGCAGGTGTCGCCGGCCCAGAATTCGAATTCCCCGCGCTCGTCGGGGCGCAGCCCGAGCGTCTCGACGTAGAAGCGGCGCGAGCGCTCCGCGTCCTGTGAGGGAACTCCGATGAAGTCGGTCTTGCTGATCACAGGTGTCCTCCCATCCGATGGTTGGCTCATCCAGCGTAGCGGCGCGACCGCTACGGCTTAGGCCAGCGTCAGAACGTGGGCGTGCTTGGGGTCGACGCGACCCTCGAGCACGTCGAGGTAGGCGTTTTCGACGGCGTCGAAGTCGCTCCCGCGGATCGTCTCAAGCCAGCCCGCGGTCCACTCGCAGAAGGGGTGCCAGGCCTCGGCGACGCGCGACTCGAGGCCGGCGCGGCCCCAGTCCCGACCGCGCATGGTGACGCGGTCGGGCGCGAAGAAGAACGTCGGCTGGGGACCGGGCAGCTCACCACCGCCGGCGCCGAGGTCCTCCCAGTGCGTCATCCCCACCGCCACGCTGTGGACCAGCTCGTCGCCGAAGCGCGAGTGGACGGCCTGGCGGACCTCGCCGTCGCCGGCGATGTCGACGAAGGTCGCCGGGCCGCGCTCGAGCGAGCCGATCGCGTCGTAGGCGACCGTGCGGTCGTAGATCCCGAGGCCCTCGACGAACTCGACGTTGCGGGGCGAGGTGAGGCCGACCAGGTCGACGCCATCGCGCCGCGAGAGCAGGAACGCCGCCGCGATCGCCGTCTTGCTCGAGGCGCTGGAGACGAGAACCGGCCCGCGCGTCGCCAGGCCCTCGTCGTAGAGCTGGTCGTCGATCAGGAACGAGGTGAAGAAGAGCGGCCGCAGCAGCATCTGGACCTCCTCGCTGTCGCCGCGGTAGAAGGGATCGGCGGGGGTCGCGAGATAGCGGTGGTAGGCCGACGGCAGCGCCTTGCGATGCGGGGAGGCGTCGACGAAGCCCGCTTCGCCGCCGTCGGCGGGCGTGACGACGAGGTGCGAGGACGGCGGCAGGTAACCGAACACGCGCGTGCCGGCCTCGACGCCCTCCGCCTCGCTGCGCTCGACCTCGGCGAAGCCCCAGACGGGCACCCGCCCCCAGCCCTCCTCAGCCGGGAAGAAGTCCCAGTAGGACATCGCCTCGCCGAAGACTCCGTAGGTGACGTTGTTCGAGGTGAGGCCGAAGGTGTCGACGCGGAGCAGGGCCTGACCGGGCTCGATCTCAGGCGCGGGGCCCTCGGCGACGCGGCACTCGCGCAGTTCGTCGCGCTTGACCAGGAAGTCGGTCATCCTTTCGATGCTCTCATGAACGGTGCCCCGCCACGAACGAGGGGCGGCGGGCCCTACGAAACAGGGCCGCCCGGAGGCGGCCCTGCGTCTGGTGCTTGCAGACGAAGCGCGGGAACGAGTAGCGGGTGGGACAAAGCCCGCCTCCCTGCGCTCGCCGGTGCCCGGGGTGGATTCCACCGGGCGCCCGAACCAGTGCGGCGCCTAGCGGCCCTGCACCTCCAGAGTCCCCTCAAGCATGTGAATCAAGTTAGGACCACCTCCTTTCTCTGGTCCTCCGATTGAAGCAAATCGAGCGGTCCGAGGCGCGGAGGTCCGAGCCGGACGTCGCCCTCAGCCCTCGATCCCGGTGTCGGAGTGGGCGGCGCCGACCGGCTTGGACTCCGGCGAGCCGCGCTGGCGCAGGTAGATGGCGAGCACGGCGAAGGAGCCGACCGCGAGGAACTCCGACTGCCAGTTCTGCAGCGTCGTTTCCCAGAACTCGGCGTTGCCGAGGTAGGAGAGCCAGCTGATCCTCTCCGCGTGGTGGTCGACCAGCTCCTGGTTGAAGGCGGTCCAGCCGGTGAACGACTGCGAGAGCCAGGAGCCGAAGAACAGCACCGCCATCGCGATCAAGAGCGAGTTGCCGTAGAGCGCCGCCCGCCAGCCCCCCGCCCGCGCCCAGGCGGGCGAGTCGCGCTTGGCGTGGGCGCCGATCAGCTGCTCCGTCTCGGACTCGCGGCCGGCCTTGTCGAGCGGCTTCGACTCCGGCGAGCCGCGCTGCAGCACCCAGACAGTCGCCATCAGAAAGACTAGGAACTGCAGGTACTCGGACTGCCAGTTCTCCATCACCGCCTGGCCGAACTCGGAGGAGGTCAGGTAGCGGCCGAGCGAGATCGTCTCGCCCCCGTGCAGGAGCTGCTCGTCGTTGTAGGCGATGTGGCCGGCGATCGCCTGGCCGACGAGGGAGGCGAGGAAGAGACCGCCGAAGAAGAGGGCGAAGGAGTTCTCGCGGAGGAAGCGCCTCATCGCTAGTGGTGGGTGAGGCCGATGACCGCGAAGTAGGAGATCGTGGCCAAGATCCCGACCAGGTAGACGACGAACATCGCTCGCATTGGTTCTCGGCCCGCACGGTACCCGGGCGGACGGACCTTGAACTATCCTCTCTTTTATCCGACGCGCTATGCGCGTCGGCCCGTGACTCACGTCGGGTACGTCACGATCAAATGCCCGGCGTGAGTCCTTTTACATTAATTATTTTGCTGCATAGAGCGCTCTCCCGCGGCACGCGCCTGCAGCAGCTCGCGTTCGCGGGCGTTGCCGCTCATCGAGGCGGCGCGGGCGAACTCTGCCGCGGCCTCTTCCTCGCGTCCGAGGCGCTCGAGCAGCTCGCCGCGGGCGGCCGGCAGCAGGTGGTAGCCGGCGAGGGCCGGGTCGCCGGCGAGGTCGTCGAGCAGCTCCAGGCCCGCGGCGGGGCCGAACGCCATCCCGACGGCGACAGCGCGGTTGAGGCGCACGACCGGCGAGCCGGTGATCGCGGCGAGGCCGTCGTAGAGGGCGACGATCCGCTCCCAGTCGGTCTGCTCCGGCGTCCTCGCTCGCGCGTGGCAGGCGGCGATCCCGGCCTGCAGCGCATAGGGGCCGAGCGGCTGCCCCAGCGCTTCCGCCCGCTCCAGCCCCTTCAGCCCGCGCCCGATCAGGACGAAGTCCCAGCGCGAGCGGTCCTGCTCGAGCAGCGGGATCGCCTCGCCCGAAGGGCCGGTCCGCGCCGGGAAGCGCGCCGCCTGTAGCTCCATCAGCGCGACCAGACCCAGCGCCTCCGGCTCGCGCGGCGCTAGGCCGACGAGGATCCGCCCCAGCCGCATCGCCTCCTCGCAGAGGTCGGCCCGGATCCAGTCCTCGCCGCCACTCGCCGCGTAGCCCTCGTTGAAGATCGCGTAGATCACCTCCAGCACCGAGGCGAGGCGCTGCTCGCGCTCGGCCGCGCCCGGCACCTCGATCGGCACCCGCGCCTCGGCCAGGGTCCGCTTGGCGCGGACGATCCGCTGCGCCACCGTCGACTCCTTGGCGAGGAAGGCGCGGGCGATCTCGGCGGTGCTCAGCGAGCCGACCAGGCGCAACGTCAGCGCCACCCGCGCCTCGGTGGAGAGCACCGGGTGGCAGGCGGTGAAGATCAGGCTGAGCAGGTCGTCTTCGATCTCGTCGTCTGCAGCGGCGGCCAGGTCGGGCTCGGCGAGGCGCCCCCGCAGCTCGACTTCGCGCCCCAGCTCCTCCTCCTTGCGGGCCGCCATCTGGCCGCGCCGCATGCGGTCGATGCCCCGGTTCTTCGCCGTCGTCATCAGCCAGGCGCCGGGGCTGTCGGGAACGCCCGCCTCGGGCCACTGCTCGAGCGCGGCGAGCAGCGCGTCCTGGGCCAGGTCCTCGGCCACGCCGACGTCGCCGGTCATGCGCGCCAGCCCGGCGATCAGCCGGGCCGACTCGATCCTCCAGACCGCGTCGATCGCGCGGCGGGCGTCATCTCTCTCCATGCTCAGCTCGCCCGCCGCGCCGTCCGGCCCGCTACTGGTTCTGCTCCGCCTGCGCCCGGAGGCGCTCCTCCTGCTCGCGCAGCTCCGGCGTGAACTCCTCGCCGAAGTCGTCCGCCTCGAAGACCTGACGGATCTCGATCTCGCCCGCTTCCTCGTGCGGGTTGGGGCAGCGCTTGATCCACTCCACCGCCTCGTCGAAGGAGCCCACCTGCATCAGCCAGTAGCCGGCGATCAGCTCCTTGGTCTCGGCGAAGGGGCCGTCGATCACGGTCCGCTCGCCGTCGCCGCCGAAGCTGACGCGGGCGCCTTTCGAGCTTGGGTGAAGGCCCTCACCGGCCAACATCACCCCGGCCTTGACCATCTCTTCGTTGAACTTGCCCATCTCGGTGAGCAGCTCCTCGCTCGGCATCTTGCCCGCCTCGGAGTCCTTGCTTGCCTTGACGATCGCCATCACTCTCATCTCGGGGTCCTTTCGCTCGTGTTCGCGGGCTCGGTCTAGCCGATATTCCCGCCTTTACCCCTACGACGAACGAGGATCGCCGAAATCGACACGCCGCTCGAAAGTCATCCGACCGACTTCAATGCCACCGGCTCGGGTGCGCCGCTAGCCGGGACCAGCGTGAGGCGGAGGCCCGGGGTTGCCGGGCCCCGGGAGGCTTTCAAGTGGCCCCGCGCCTTCGGGTGGCCCGGTGTCGGGGGGTTGAGCCGCGTCGGGCCGGCTATTCCCCAATCCGGCCGTATGTGAGGGGGCGCCGACGGCAGCTGGCGCCGTGGGGGCCGGGGGTCGCTCCGGCGGCGGGGCCGGAGTCGCAGGGGGCAGCGCTTGCACGGAGGGGCGCAAAGCGGGTCCCGCATCGCTGCTTTCCTCGGGCGATGGCGATGGCGATGGCGATGCGGTGCCGGCCGCGTCGTTCCTGTTCCCCTCGTGGCCGGCACTGCCTACTGGCTTCTGCCTCCAGCTCGAGTGGAGCAGGGGCGCCGTGGAGGGGACCGCGGCCAGTCGACCGGCAGGATTGACCGGACTCGATGGCGAGCCCTGGGCTCGCTTGACGTGCTGCTCCGCGGTCCGGTTCTCGCGTGGTTTCACCAGCGGGCTCAGCTCCGATGCGCCCCCGGCGAGCAGCGCGAACCACGCCAGGGTCACGATGCCGACGGTCGCGAACGTGCGCAGGGGCGTAGGCATCGGTAGTGCTTCTGGCACCCTAGGCAGCTCCGCGGTCCGGATCCGAATGCCGAGCTCCGCCATCTTGGCCATGCCGACGACGGCAACCAGGAGGACGGAGGTGATCCCGATCAACGTCAGTGGAAGGACCGTGCCGGTATCTGCTCGGGGGGCGTCCCCGAGTCCCGTGGTCGAAAGCCCGAGGTAGATAAGGCGGATCGTGAGGTCGATTGCGACGATCATCGCGACGGCCTGTGCGAACTGGCGGCCGACGAGCTGCCACGCGCCGACGCTGCTGCGCCCTCTCAGCATTTTCCCGAGCTCGAAAAAAGGCGCCAGGAGAGCCGAAAAGATGAAGAACAGACCCCCGAGCCCGAGTCCTGGCAGTCCCGCCGACATCAGTGGCCCTTCTCATAGACCAGCAGGGGACGGCCGGCGATCAGCTCGTTCCAGAGGGCTCGGACCATGAAGGCGCCGTTGACGACGCGCAGGACGAAGAAGCTCGGCAGGGAGACCAGCGCCCGTCCCACTTCCCGTCGCTCGACCGCCTGCCAGAGAACTGGGACCATCACCACCGGCGCGTCGATCAGATACGCCAGGAGGATCAGCGGGTCGATCGCCGCGGCGAGGACGGGGATGAGGACGAGATAGGCGAACGAGGCCAGCAGCGCATCCCAGAAG
>JBKPOW010000162.1:0-9351 GCA_046733275.1 Actinomycetota bacterium | reverse complement strand
TCGCAAACCAGCGGGGAGGCTCTGTGTCGTCGTCAGCGTCGGCGATGCCGAGGTCCGCGACCGGATCGCGGCGCTAGCCGGCGACGAGGGCGGAATCCAGGCGCGGATCGCGGGGCCCGGCGAGATCGCCGCGGAGGAGCTCGACCCGGCCGCGATCGTCGTGCTCGGCTGCGACCTCGATCTCCCCGCCCAGATGGCCGCCCTGCGGCGTGCCCGCCGCGAGCTGCGCGAGCACCCGATCATCGTCATCTCTCCCGCCGCGACCGGGGCCGGCGTGCGCCGCGGCCTCGATGCGGGCGCCGATGCGATCGTCTTCGAGTCCGAGCTCGAGTCGACGCTGGTCGTCGCGGTGAGCGCCGTCGCCAGCGGCCAATCGGTGGTCCCGCGCGAGCTGCGGGCCAGCGTCGAGAGACCGGCCTTCTCCCACCGGGAGCGCCAGGTGCTGGAATACGTCTCGAAGGGCCTCACCAACTCGCAGATCGCCGAGCAGCTCTTCCTCTCGGAAAGCACGATCAAGAGCCACCTCTCCTCCGCCTTCGCCAAGCTCGGCGTCCGCTCCCGCAAGGAGGCAGCGGCGCTCTTCCTCGAGCTGCAGGCGACAGTGCTCGCCGGCGACCCTGAGCTGCTCACCGAAAACCCCGTACCCGGAGGACCGACGACGTGACGACCGCAACCGAGCTCCCCGCCTCGCTGTCCCCGGCGGCGACCGAGGGAAGGCAGGTTCCCTTCATCCGCCTCGACGCCGCCCATCCCGCGCTCTTCGCCGAGCTGCTCGAGGCGGTCGAGCGGATCGGGCGCGACGCCGCCTTCACCCTCGGCCCCGAGCTCGAGGATTTCGAGCGCCACTTCGCGGACTACTGCGAGGCGCGACACGGAATCGGCGTCTCCTCCGGCACGGCGGCGCTCGAACTCGCCCTGCGCGGCCTCGGCATCGGCCCGGGCGACGAGGTGATCGTCCCCACCTACAGCTTCATCGCCAGCGCCGAGGCGGTCACCGCCGTCGGCGCGACCCCGCGCCTGGTCGACGTCGACCCCGAAACCGCCCTGCTCACCGCGGAGACGACCGCGGCCGCGTTGACGCCGCGGACGCGCGCGGTCATCCCCGTCCACCTCTTCGGCCGACCGGTCGACATGGACCCGCTGCTCGACCTCTGCCGCAGCCGCGGGATCGCCGTGATCGAGGATGCCTGCCAGGCGCACGGCGCGCGCTACCGGGGTCGCCGCGTCGGCTCGCTCGGCGACGCCGGCTGCTTCAGCTTCTACCCGACCAAGAACCTGGGCGGCTGGGGCGACGGCGGCGCGATGGTGACCGACGACGAGGAGCTCGCCGGCAGGGTACGGCTGCTGCGCTCGCACGGCGAGGCCGTCCGCCACCGCCACGAGCTGGCGACCGGCACGCACCGCCTCGACGCGCTGCAGGCGGCAATCCTCGACATCAAGCTGAAGCACCTCGACGAGTGGAACGAGAACCGCCGCACGGCGGCGGCGGCACTGAGCGCGGGCCTGGCCAGCAGCGACCTGTCCCTTCCGGCTCCCGTGGCGGCCGAGTGCGAGCAGGTCTTCCACCTCTTCGTCGTCCGCACTCCGCATCGCGACGCCCTCCGCGACCACCTCGACTCACGCGGTGTGGCGAGCGCGATCCACTACCCGACCCCGATCCACCTGCAGCCCGCCTACGCCGAGCTGGGCCTCGGCCCGGGCTCGCTGCCGGTCGCCGAGCGGCTTGCGGGGGAATGCTGCTCGCTGCCGATCTTCCCGGCCATCGAGGATTGGCAGATCGCCGAAACGGTGGCCGCGGTCGAGAGCTTTGAAGCACCAGAGCTCTAACGGCTCCTCCCCCACCCCCCGCGGCGACGGCCTGCGGATCTGCATGGTCCACTACTCGGACTTCGAGGTCGACTCGCGCATCCAACGCCAGGCACGCGCCCTCGCCGAGCGTGGCGACCGGGTCGACTGCGTCTGCCTCAACGACGACGCCGAGCTCGCGGTCGGAGCCGGGGCGATCGGCCTGCATCGCGCGGCGAGGGCCAAGCCACGCGGCGGCGCCCGCGCCTACCTGGAGGGCAACGCCCGCTTCTTCGCCGGCGCCGCCCGCAAGGTCAGCGCGCTCGATCGCCGCCGGCGCTTCGACCTGATCGAGATCCACAACATGCCCGACGCGCTTGTCTTCGCCGCGCTGCGGCCGAAGCTGCGCGGCGTGCCGATCGTGCTCAACTTCCACGACACCTTCCCGGAGCTGTTCGCGACCCTCTTCGATCGGCCGCCCGAGCATCCGCTGGTGCGGCTGATCCGCGCCGAGGAGCGGCTCAGCGCCGCCCTCGCCGACGGCCACGTCTTCGTCACCGGCGAGGCACGGGACCTGCTGCGCTCACGCGGCATCGCCGCCGGGCGCACGCAGGTGGTGATGAACACCCCCGACGAGCGGGTCTTCGGCGAGCGCCGTCCGCCGGTCGCGCTGCCGCGGGAAGGTGAGCTGCGGGTCGTCTACCACGGTGGCCTCGCCCAGCGCTTCGGCGTCGAGACCCTGGTGCGGGCAATCGCGATGCTGCGCGACCGCAACGAGCCGGTCGCCCTCGATGTCTACGGATCCGATGCCGAGGCGGCGCGCAGCCTGGCCGCGAAGGCGGCCGAGCTGGCGCCAGAGGGTGTGCGTGTCGCGCCCCAACCGACCCCCGTCGGGGAGATCCCGAGCCGGCTCGCCGAAGCCCATCTTGGCGTCGTGCCGACGCTGCGCGACGACTTCACCGAGCTGCTGCTGCCGGTCAAGCTGCTCGAGTACGTGCACATGGGCCTGCCGGCGATCGCCTCGCGGCTGCCGGTGATCGAGAGCTACTTCGGCGAGGACGTCCTGCTCGCCGAGCCCGGCGACCCGGCGAGCATCGCCGCCGCGATCGAAGCCGTGCGCGCCGATCCGGCGGCTGCTCGGGCGCGCGCCGAGCGCGCCTCGGAGCGGCTGGCGGAGATCGAGTGGCGCCGCCAGCGCGACGGCTACCTGGCGCTGATCGACGAGCTTGCCGGCGCGCCCGCCGTCTGAGCGGCACTCGGCTTCGGCCTGACCGCCGCGATCAGGGTCCTCACCAGGCTGGGAACCGCGAGCCCCAGACAGGCGGCGTAGAGGACGCAGCCGAGAGCCCCGGCCAGGACGGCCTCGGGCAGGCCCTGGAAGACCAGCGCAGCCAGCAACCCAGCGCCGCAGAAGCTGCCCGCGGCGAAGACCGAGAGCCGACCGCCGTCGCCGGCGAGGGTCCCCAGCAGCCGCCGGCGACCGTCGGCCACGCCGGCGAGAAAGAGCACCGCGGCGAACGCAGCGGGGGCGATGAAGGCGGCGCCGACCACCCCGGCCGAGCCGAGCAGCATGCCGCCGACCGCGGTGGCAACGACGTGAAGCCCGAGCAGCCCCGGCGCCATCGCGTTGACCAGGCGCCCGCGGCCGAGCGCGAGCAACGCCGGCAGCAGCAGGTTGACGAGCAGGGCGGCGACCGTCCAGGGCACGAGCAGGGCGGCGAAGCCGCGCAGGGTCTCGACGTCGGCGGCATCGAAGCTATGCGGCAGCAGTTCGCCGATCAACGGTGCGCCGGCGACGATCAGCGCCGCCATCGCCGGCGCCGCGATCAGCATCGAGTAGCGAAACCCGGAGGGAACCGTGTCGGCGATCAGCTCGCGCCACTCGCCCAGCGCGCCGCGGCGCATGTCGGCGATCCGGGAGAGGCCGAGGGCGAAGGCGGTACCGGCAACCAGGTAGCTGGAGAAGAGGTAGGCGTAGGAGAGGACGGTCGCATCGCCTTCGGCGTAGCCGCCGGCGAAGGCCAGAGTGATCATGAAGAGAGCGTTGAAGACGAGGTAGATCGCCGTGCGGGCGAGGATCAGCCCGGACATCGACGCCAGCCGGGCCGGCGCGAAGGATGGCCGCGCCGCCGCCCGCTCGGGTCGCGAGCCGCGCAGAGCGGTCAGCATCGTCGCCAGCGTGACCAGCGCCATCGTCAGCATCGACCAACCGAGGGCGAGCTCGTCGACCAGCGGCGAGGTGACGAGATAGGCGCCGAGACCCGCCACCGCACCGGCGACGTAGGCGCCGGCGATCGCGTTGAAACGGTCGCGCACGGCGAGCAACGTCGCCCCCCCGGCGGCCCAGAGTTGCATCGCCGCCGCCAGCCCGAGAAGAGGAAGGGCGTCGACCGTCACCGCGCGATCGGCCGCGTTGAGGCCCGGGGCCAACAGGTGGGCGAACTGCGGTGCGAGCGGGATCGTCAGGACCAGCACCGGGACGGCGACCAGGCCGAGGCAGGCGCCGTACTCGCGCGGCAGGAGGCGCGGCCGCTCGCCGATCAGCAGGTTGGCCGAGGTCATGCGGATGCTCTGGCTGAAGATGCCCATGATCGTGTAGAGGGCAAAGGCGACGAAAAAGCCGTCGGTGCGCCCGTTGACGCCGAAGGAGTTGAGGTAGAGCAGCGCCTGGATGCCCGACGCCGCTGCCATCGAGAGCGTTGCGACGGCCATCGCCACGCCAGCGCTGGCGTGCTTCTCCTGCAGGGCGTCGGCCGGCTGGCTGGACATCGTCATATCAACGGCTGGGGGAGCCGATTTCTTCGCCTCGGCGCAAGCGCTTCAAACCGCGACCGGCGTCCTCGCAGGAGCCGGGACCGGGGTGTCGACCCATTCCCTCATCCAGCGCTCGAGCAGGAAGACGCAGAAGAGCCGCTCGTCGGCCTTGATGTCGCCGCTGCCGGCCGCCGTCAAGAGGCGCCGCACCTCGGCCGAGCGGTAGAGCCCTCGCTCCGCGGTGCGGGGGTCGAGCAGGGTTTCCTCGAGCAACCCCCCCTGCTGGGCCTGCAACCAGGCCCCCAGGGCCGAGCGGAAGAAGCCGCGCTTGGGGCGGTCGACGATCTCGTCGTCGACGAGGCCCCGCGCCACGTGCTTGAGCAGCGCCTTGCGGTTGCCGAGCCGGACTTTGCGCGAGTCGGGCAGCGCCAGGCAGAAGGCGACGACGTCGTGGTCCATGAACGGGACCCGGACCTCCAGCGAGGTCGCCATCGACATCTTGTCGAAGTAGAGGAGCAGCTTGTCGACCAGCGCCAGGCGCGTGTCGAGGTAGAGCGTCTGGGCGAGGACAGAGCGCCCGGAGAGGTCGCCGTGGGAGCGCACCGGTGCCCCCACGTCGGTCTCGCGCAAGAACTCCGGCGTGAACAGCGCCAGCCGCTCGCGCGGCTGCACGACGCGGCTCATCGCCAGCATCCGCGCACTCGGGTCGCTGCCGGAGAGCGCCTCCAGGCCACGCGCGCGGGTCGACTCGGGCGCACCGAGACGCGCGGCCAGGGCGGCCGCCCCGCGCGCGGGCGGGAACCGCCGCAGCAGATCGGCCATGTGGGCGATCTGGTGCTTGCGGTAGCCACCGAGCAGCTCGTCGGCCCCCTGGCCGGAGAGCGCCACGGTGACCGTCTCCCGCGCCAGGCGGCTGAGCAGCAACAGCCCGACGCAGGACAGATCGGCGATCGGCTCCTCCATGTGGCGCAGGGCGTCGTCGAGCAGATCGGGATGATCGAGCGCCGAGGTCTCCAGCTCGTGGTGGTCGGTACCGAGGCGCCGCGCCACGTGCCGCGCCTCGGCGAGCTCGTTGGCGTCGGCGTCCTCGACGAAGCCGACGGAAAAGGTCTGCACCGGGCGCTCGGAGGTCTCCGCCATCAGCGCCGTGATCAGGCTCGAGTCGAGGCCGCCGCTGAGCATCACGCCGAGCGGCACGTCGCTGACCATGCGCGCCCGGGTGGCCGTGCGCAGCAGCTCGAGCAGGCGCTCGCCGTCCTCCTCCCATGATGCCCCGGGGGGCTCGCGCGGCGCCTCCCAGGGGCTCCAGTACTCGCGCTGCTCGACGATGCAGCCGTCGGCATAGAGCAGGCAGGTGGCCGGCGGCAGCTTGCGCACGCCGGCGAACAGGGTCGCCGGTCCGGGCACGTAGCCCCACGCCATGAACAGCTCGGCGGCTTCGGGGTCGAGCCGCGGCTCCACCAGGCCGGCGGCGAGAAACGACTTCACCTCGGAGGCAAAAGCCAGCCCGTCGCCGGTCTCGGCAACGTAGAGGGGCTTGACGCCCATCCGGTCGCGAGCCAGGACCAAGCGCCGCCGCGGACGATCCCAGAGGGCGATCGCGAACATGCCGCGCAGGTGCTCCACGAAGCGCAGGCCGTGCTCCTCGTAGAGGTGGACGATCGTCTCGCCGTCGCCCCCGGTGGCGAAGCTGTGGCCGCGACGGCGCAGGTCGTCGCGCAGCTCGCGGAAGTTGTAGATCTCGCCGTTGAAGACGGCACTGACCTCGCCGTCCTCGCTGGCCACCGGCTGCGGGCTTCCCGCCGGGTCGATGACGCTGAGACGGCGCATGCCGAGCGCCACGCCCGGCTCGAGCAGGTGGCCGTCCTCGTCCGGGCCGCGGTGCTCGATCGCGGCCGTCATCGCCTGCAGTGCCCCCGGCTCCAGCGGCAGGCGTCGAGGGTCCGACGCGGCGATCCCCGCGATCCCGCACATCGCTACGCCACCCCGGGCCTGGGAAAGGCGGCCCGCATCCGGGCGCGCAGCTCGCCGCGGACGAAGCGCCGGAACTCCGCGTCGTCGACCCGCGGCACCCGCCTTGCGGCGGCGTTCAGGTAGCCGTAGACGAAGGCGAGGCCGGAGAGCCCCCTCGGCCTCATCCGGACGGCGACCTTGAATCCGCGCAGCGCCACCCAGCCGAAGCCGAAATGGGCGATCCAGGCGCAGCGTCCGTGGCGGGCCCTGCCGCGCAGGGCGCCGCTCGCGGTGGCGACCGGGCGGTGGTGGCGAGCGACCAGATCGCGGTAGGAGCGAGTGCGGAAACCGCGCATCCGCGCGTAGGTCTCGTCGATCGTGTCCCAGCCCAGGCACTCGCGAACGCCGCCGATCGTGGCCAGGCACTCCCGCGAGTAGAGCTTGAGCGCGCCGTGCACGTGGTGCGGTGGGATCGCCAGCCGCTCCCACGACGAGCCGGCCGGCTCGATCAGGTCGCCGCAGGCGATGCCGAGGCCGGCGTCGCGGGCGAAGCGCGCCAGCAGCACCTCGTAGTAGTCGGGAGGGAGCTCGACGTCGCCGTCGAGCTTGGCGACGTGGGTGAAGCCGCCGCGGCTTTGGGCGAGGCCGAGGTTGAAAGCGCGGGGCGCCGCCGCCAGGGCGAGGCGGTCGACGCCGGCGGGTCTGCCCGCGGTCCCCACCGAGACGAGGCGCATGAAGGGAATGCCGGGCGACAGCGAGCGGAGCAGCTCGGCAGTGCCGTCATCGGAGCCGTCGTCGACGACTATCCATTTGTCCGGCGGTCGCGTCTGCGCTGCCATCGCCGCGACCACTCGCTCGAGGTGAGCGGCCTCGTTGCGAACCGGGCTGACGACTAGGAGTCGCTGGTCGGCGGAACGATCCATATCCATTGAGAAAACGGTTGCCAAGGCCCGCCTCTTGCAGAGGAGGAAAAAGGGATGAAAGTACGGGCCCACCCAGCCGTTGACTCTGCAGGCAACCGCGATCGATAGGGACGAATGGACCTCATACGAATCCTCAACGAGCTTTGGGACCGACGCAGATTGGTGATTGCGGCGGCCATCGTGGCGCTCCTGGTCGGCCTCTCGACCAGCTACAGGCTTCCGTCCTTCGAAAGGAAGGAGCTCCTCTCCGGGGCCGCCAGCTCGCAGGTCCTAATCGACTCGTCAACCTCGGCGATCGGCGACGTCGAACGCGATCCGGCGCCGCTTGCGACCCGGGCAGTCGTGCTCGCGCAGTACATGAGCAGTGCCGAGGCGCGAACGGCGATCGCGAAGGAAATGGGGCTCTCGCCGACCCAGATCGCCGCCAACGGGCCGTTCAGCAGCCTTACCGACCGCTCCACCTACCAGGCGACGCCGGCGGGACCGCGGGCCAACCAGCTGACCGAAGAGAACGCCGTCTACAGGCTGGTCTTCGATGCCCAGCTGGAACTGCCGATCGTCTCGATCTACACGCAGGCGCCGGACGCGGAGGGCGCGGTCGGGCTCGCCGAAGCGGCGACCTCGGTCCTGGCCGGCTACGTCGCCGACCTCGACAACGGCATCCCCAAAGAGCGGCGGATCATCGTGACCGCGCTGGGGCAGCCGGAGGGTGGCACCGTCAACGACGGCGCCAGCCCGATCCTGGCGGTCCTTGCCTTCTTCGCCGCCTTCGTAGTCCTTTGCACCCTGATAGTCCTCGGCTCCGGCCTGGTACGCCAATGGCGCCACTCGAGGCCCCCCGACGAGGACGCCGCGGCGGTCCCGAGGACGCATGCGCCCGAGCCGCAGGAGCCCGACGACGAGCTGCTCCGCCGGCCACGGCTGGACGATCGCCGGGCCGTACCCGTCGGAGCGCGCAGCCGGTACAGATAGGCGGCGATGGCGGCCGCCGACCCCCGCCCCGACCTCTGGCCGCGCACGACGCGGCTGCTGCCCTGGAGCCTCGTCGCCTTCCTGGCGATGCTCTTCCTGGTGCCGTTCGACGCGATGGCGGTCACCGCCGCCAAGCTCGACCGGCCGCTGCTGATCCTGATCGTCGGGCTCTGGCTGGTCGCGCTGGCGCTGCTCCGCGGCGACACCCGGCCGCGACTCTCGGGCAGCGTCCTGCACGGCGCGATCCTGTTCTTCGTCGTGACCGCCGTGGTCAGCGTCCTGCTCAACGCGGATGCCCTGCGCATCCACGGCGAGTTCGGGCTCGGAGTGAAAAAGCTTGTGCTGCTGGCGTCCTTCGCCACCGTCTTCGTGATCAGTGCCTCGGCACTGCGACCCGGCGAGGCCCGTGCCTTCATCCCCCTGATCGTCGGCCTCGGCTGTGTCGCCGCGCTGGGCACGATCTGGGAGTACAGGATGGGCTACAACGCCTTCTACGAAATCGGCGGCAAGCTGATCCCCGGCGGCCTCGAGCTGCCGGCGATCGCCCACGAACTGGACTCGACCGGCCGCATCGTCGTGCTCGGGCCGACGATCCACCCGCTGGCGGCGACGCAGCTGCTGGCGATGGCGGTTCCCTTCGCCGTCGTCGGCGGCCTCTACACGTCCACCCGCAGGCGGCGGATCCTCTATCTGCTGGCGACGCTGATCCTGCTCAGCGGCGTCTTCGCTACCCAGCGCAAAACCGGTCCGATCGTGCTTGGGGCCGGGCTCCTGACTCTGGTGATCTACCGGCCACGTCAAATGCTGCGCCTGGCCCCGGTAGGTGCCTTGCTGCTCCTTGCGATGCCAGTCATCGCACCCTCGGCGCTCGGCTCATTGCGGGACCAGCTCGCACCTGGGGCCGCCACCTCCACGCTCTCTTCGCGCGACCGCGTCTCCGACTACGACGCGGTCGGCCCAGAGG
>JBKPOW010000161.1:0-7369 GCA_046733275.1 Actinomycetota bacterium | reverse complement strand
GTATTGGCTCGTGCCAGGCGTTCCCAATTCACGGACTACCTCACTTTCGTTGACCGGGGAATACCGAAAAATATTAACTCAAATCATCAAAATCGGGTAATCTCTCGGCAGATGATCGAGTCGAGAGGTTCCAAATAGCGGACGGGAGACGCATGAGTAGGGGAGAGTCGAGCGTGCGGAGGTCCACGAGGCGGCGCGCGATTGGAGTCGCTTCTCTCGTCCTTGCTCTGGGGTCGGTGGCACTGTCGGCCGCCCCGGCGGTGGCCGACATCATCGGACCACAGGACCCGAATAACCCGCAGGTCAAAAGCCCGTGGCAAGCGGGGACCTGCAAAGCGGACCCCCCTCCTTTCCCCAACCAGTGCTCCGTGGCTACGCCCCTGCTCTTCTTCCAAGAGGCGGCAGGTCATCCGCCGAAGGGCTTCACGCAGCTGATTGTCAACACGAAACCGGGGACGTTTGGTCCGATCCCGATCGGCAACCTGCGCACCGTTCGCGTCGACCTTCCTACCGGCTTGACCGTCAACCCGCAGGCGACGGAACAGTGCAAACTCGAAGGCGAAGAGAGCCCGGAAACCTGCGCCGGCTCGGCGCCGCTCTCGAAAGTCGGGGTCAGCGAAATCGAAGTGACGGACGCCCTCACCGGCTTCACCCCGCCGCCGCTCAAAGCTGACGTTTACAACATCGTGCCCAAAGACGGCGAACCCGCCCGGTTCGGCTTCAGTCTCGCCGGCAGCGACATCTTCCTCGAAGCCGACGTCGCCTGGGAGCGCGACTACCACGAGTACTTCACCATCCACGCTCACAAACTCGAAGTCCCGCCGATCCCAGCAGAACTCGCCCGCGTCGCCAGAAACCGCCTCACCTTCGACGGCGATGCCGGCGATGGCACCTTCATCACGACGCCGCCCACCTGCCTCGGCCCGGCGGTCCCCGGATCGCCCTTCGAGCACGTCTACTCGACCTGGCTGCGGGCGGATGCCTTCGAGCCACCCAACTTCGATCCAAACTTCCCCAACGGCTCTAACTTCATCGAGTCGAAGATCCCACGCAAACCGGGCCCGGGCGGCTTCGAAACGTCGCCAAAAAACTGCGACGACATCCCCTTCGATCCGTCGATCGCCGTCAATCCGAATACCGCGCAGACGGACTCGCCCTCAGGCGCGACCGTCACCGTGACCCTGCCGGAGGTCAAAAACCCGACGAAAGACGAAAAAAGCAAGGCCAGCTCCCACGTCCGCTCGGCGCGGGTGACGCTGCCATCGGGCATGGGTCTCAACCCCTCGGCGGCGAACGGCCTCGTCGCCTGCACCGATGAGCAATTCGGCAAGGGGACGAGGAACCCGGTGGCCTGCCCCGCCGCGTCGAAGGTCGGAACCGTCGCGGTCGACACCCCGCCGCTACCCGACGGCTCGCTGACGGGCTCGGTATACGTGGGCAACCAGCTCGACCTCGATCCGGCGTCGGGCAACCTCTACCGCATCTTCGTCACCGCCGAGTCGGCCAGGTACGACATCTCGGCGCGCCTACTTGGCAAGGTCAGCGCCAATCCGCAGACGGGGCAGCTGACGACGACCTTCGACGACCCGGCCGCGGCCGCCGACGAACTGGCCCCGGGCAGGCCGGCGCTCGCGGGCCTGCCGCAGGTTCCCTTCAAGGCCTTCCGCCTGACCTTCAACGGCGGCGCCAAGGCGCCTCTGACCAGCCCGCCGACCTGCGGCCCGAACGGCACGAGCTCCTCGATGACCCCATGGTCATCGGCCCAGGGAATCGCGCCGGTCGGGGCCCTCGACGGAAGCGGGCCGTCCACCGATCCGCCCGCGACGCCCTCAGACGCGTTCTCGCTGACCTCCCTCCCCGGCGGAGGCGCCTGCCCGAAAACGCTGGCCGACCGCCCGTTCGGGCCGGGCTTCGATGCCGACACCGCCAAACACGGTGCCGGCGACTTCAGCCCGCTGCATATGAAAATCACCCGTGCCGACGGCAACCAGGAGCTGAAAGGCGTCGACGTCACCCTGCCGCCGGGGCTGACGGCGAAACTGGCGGGAGTCAGATACTGCCCCGAGGCTGCGTTGGCCCGCGCCGCGGCGAACAGCGGCAAAGCCGAGGCTGCCTCCTCGAGCTGCCCGGCGAAAAGCCTGATCGGCCATGCCAAACACGCCACGGGCACCGGCCCCTCGCCGCTTCAGATCGAGGGCAAGGTCTTCCTCGCCGGGCCCCACAAAGGCGCTCCGCTCTCCCTGGTCGTCATCACCCCCGCCACCGCCGGGCCGTTCGATCTCGGCACGGTGGTATCGAGGGTGGCCCTCTTCGTCAATCCCCGCACGGCGCAGGTGCACGCCGTCGCCGACCCGATCCCGCACGTGTTCGGCGGCGCCCTGCTCGATCTGCGCTCGGTCGCGGTGAACGTCGACCGCAAAAACTTCTCGCTCAACCCGACCAACTGCTCGCAGTTCGCCACCGCCGGCTCGCTGCTTGGCGGCGGCGCCAACCCGCTCGACCCGGTGGCCTTCCACCCGGCCGCGGTCTCCGCTCCCTTCAAAGCAAACGGCTGCGAGAAGCTCGACTTCAAACCGAAACTCTTCCTGCGCCTCTTCGGCAAGATGCGACGGGCGAAGAACCCCAAGCTGCGCGCCGTGCTGTTGCCGAACGCCGGCGACGCCAACATCGCCCGCGCGGCGACGATCCTGCCCCCCTCGCTGATCCTCGACCAGGGCAACCTGGCGAAAGTCTGCACGCGCGTTCAGTTCGCCGCCAACGAGTGCCCGAAGAACTCGATCTACGGCCACGCGACCGCCTTCAGCCCGCTGCTCGACGATCCGCTCAGCGGGCCGCTCTACCTGCGCTCCTCGGACAACCCGCTGCCCGACCTGGTCGCCGACCTCAAGGGACAGGTGAACATCGAGCTGGCCAGTCGCACCGACAGCGTGCGCGGCCGCATCCGCAGCACCTTCGACCTCGTCCCCGACGTGCCTGTCTCGAAATTCGTTCTCACCCTGCGCGGGGGACGAAGAGGACTGCTGGTCAACTCGCGCAACCAGTGCCCGCGCAAAGGCAAAGGCAAAGGCGCCCGCAAGAGCGCCGCAGCAAGCAAGAGGCGGCGCGGCAAAGGCCCGCGCGCGATCGTCCGCTTCAAAGCGCAGAACGACAAGAAACGCAACCTGCGCCTGCGTCTCCGCACCCCCTGCGGCAAGAAAAAAGGGAAAGGGGCGAAAGGCGGTAAGCAACGGGGATAGGCCCCGGCGCTAGCCTCTCGCGTCGGTGCGCCCGACGCTTTCGGTCCTGATCGTCGCCTGGAACAGCCGCGCGGAGCTGGGGCGGGGCCTGCCCGCGCTGCTTCCCGAGCTGGGGGAGGGGGACGAGCTGATCGTCGTCGACAACGACTCCGACGACGGCACCGCCGAGGCCGTGGCGGAGCTGGCTCCGGCGGCACGACTCGTGCGCAGCGGCGGCAACCTCGGCTTCGCCGCGGGCTGCAACAGGGGCGCGGCGGAGGCACGCGGCGACCTGCTCGTCATCCTCAACCCCGACGCGGCGCCGCAGCCTGGCTTCGGCGGGGCGATCCGACGCCCGTGGATCGAAGAGCGCGGCTGGGCGGCCTGGCAGGCGCTGGTCGCCGACGGCGACGGGAGGACGATCAACTCCGCCGGCAACCCGGTGCACTTCACCGGCATCGTCTGGGCCGGTGGCCATGGCCGGCCGATCGGCGAGGCGCCGGCGGCGAGGGAGGTCGCCGCCCTCTCCGGCGCCTGCCTGGCGATCCCGCGCACGACCTGGGAGGAATTGGGCGGCTTCCCCGAGAGCTTTTTCCTCTACCACGAGGACGTCGACCTCTCGCTGCGCCTGCGCCTGGCCGGGGGTGCGCTGGGGATCGAGCCGGCGGCCGTCGTCGACCACGACTACGAGTTCGGCGCCCGCGAGCACAAGTGGCGCTGGCTCGAGCGCAACCGCTGGGCCTTCCTGATCCGCGTCTACCCGGCGAGCCTGCTGGCGCTGCTGGCCCCGGCCCTGCTGCTCACTGAGCTGGCCCTGATCCCCGCTTCGATCGCGGCGGGATGGGGGAGGCAGAAACTCGCGGCGGTCGGGGAAATCGTGGGTTGGCTACCCCGCCTGCTGCGCGAGCGCCGTCAGGTGCAGGCGAGCCGGGCGGTGAGCGCCGCCGAGTTCGCCGCCTGGCTCACCCCCGACCTCGACTCGCCCTTCATCCCGGCACTAGTCCGCTCATTTCCCGCGCGCTTGCTCCTTCGCTCCTACTGGCGCCTCGTCTGCCTCTTGCTGAGACGCATCCGACATTGACCACGCTGGGGTGGGGTGAAAATCGGACGGGCGAGGTCAGATCGGTTGACTGGTCGGCCGGATAAGAATCTCGTTGACGTCGACGTTGCCCGGCTGCTCCAGCGCGTACATCACGGCGCGGGCGATGTCGTCGTCCTGCAGCGCCCACTCGCCCGGGCGGTTGTCGAAGAAGGGCGTGTCGACCATGCCGGGCTCGATCAGCGTCACCTTGATCGCGTGGTTCTCGTGCATCTGGCGCAGCTCGGCGCGCAGCGCCTCGCCGATCGCCGTCGCCGCCCACTTGGTCGCCGAGTAGAGCGAGCCTGGCAGGACGCGGCGCCCAGCGACCGAGCTGGTGACGAGGAAGTGCCCATCACCACGTTCGAGCAGGTGGGGGAGGGTGGCACGGATCGTCAGCGCCACCCCGTAAACGTTGGTGAGGACCATCGAGCGCCAGTGCTCGGGCGACTCCTCGAGGAAGCCGCGGGTCGCGCCGAAGCCGGCATTGGCGAAGACCGCGTCGATGCGGCCGAAGGCGTCAAGCGCGGCGGCGGACATCGCCTCGACCTGGTCCCACTCGGTGACGTCGCAGCGCACCGCGATCGCCCGCTCGGCGCCACCCAGCTCCTCGACCAGCTCCTGTAAGGGTTCCTCCCGGCGGGCGGCAAGGACGAGGCGGTAGCGGCCCGCGGCCGCCCGGGCCGTCGCCGCGCCAATGCCGCTGCTTGCACCGGTGATCAAGAGCACGCGGTCGCCGTCGCTGCCGTCCATCTGTCGATTCTCTCAGCTTGCGCCCTTGCGATAATCCCCGGTCCGTGGATCCCGCCCGCAAGCGAAAGATCCGGCTCGTCGTCGCACTCGGCGTCGCCGTCCTGCTCGCCGGGGCGCTCGTCTACACCTCGTTCAGCGCCTCCTCGGAGGCGAAGCAGCCCTCCGACCTGATCGGTGCGACCTCCGACGGCAGCTACGAGCTGACCGGCCGGGTGGTCAGGGGCTCGGTCCGCCGCCAAGGCGAGGACCTGCGCTTCCGCCTTGCCGACCGCGACGACCTCAGCCAGAGCATCCCGGTCGCCTACGCCGGCACGGTCCCAGACCCCTTCCGCGGCGGGCGCGAGATCCTCCTCACCGGCACCGTCGAGAACGGCCTCTTCGTCGGCGAGCGCGACACCCTCGTCACCAAGTGCCCGTCGAAGTTCACGACGAGTCCGTCTGAGGCATGAGCGCCGCCCTCGGCAGCGCCGCCCTGGCGCTCGCCTTCTTGACGGCGATCGGGGCGGCGATCGCTGCGCTGCTCGGCCGCGCCGGCGAGCGACGCTGGGTCGATCGCTCGCGCCGCGCCGTCTACGCCCTCTGCGCCCTGCTCACCCTCTGCGTCGTCCTGATCGAGGTCGCTTTCGCCGGCGACGACTTCTCCTTCCGCATCGTCCAGCAGCACTCCTCGATCGAGACGCCGACCTTCTACAAGCTGGCGGCGATGTGGTCGAGCCAGGAGGGCTCGCTGCTGCTCTGGGCCTGGGTGCTCTCGATCGCCGCCTCGCTGGCCCTCTACGCGACGCGGGGCAGGCTGCGCGAGATCGTTCCCTACGCCACCGCGGTGATGGCAGGCGTCGCCGCCTTCTTCACCGGCCTGATGCTCTTCGCTGGCGGGGTCGACCCCTTCGCCACGCTCGACCCGGCGCCGCTCGACGGGGTCGGCCTCAACCCGCTGCTCCAGCACCCGAGCATGATGATCCACCCGCCGATGCTCTACTCGGGGTACGTCGCCTTCACCGTCCCCTTCGCCTTCGCCGTCGGCGCCCTCGCCGCGCGCCGCCTCGACGCCGCCTGGATCCGCTCCACCCGCCGCTTCGCCCTGATCGCCTGGGCCTTCCTCGGCCTCGGCCTGCTGCTCGGCGCCCGCTGGTCCTACACCGAGCTCGGCTGGGGCGGCTACTGGGCCTGGGACCCGGTCGAGAACGCGGCGCTGATGCCGTGGCTGACCGGCACCGCCTTCCTGCACTCGATCATGGTGCAGGAGAAGCGCGGCATGCTGAAGGTTTGGAACGCGAGCCTGATCGTCGGCACGTTCACCCTGGCCCTGCTCGGCACCTTCCTCGTCCGCTCCGGTGTGCTGCAGTCGATCCACGCCTTCGGCGACAGCACCGTCGGCCCTTACATCCTCGGCCTGATCGCCGTGGTGCTGGTTGGCTCGACCGCGCTGATCGTCTCGCGCCTCGACGACCTGCGCTCGACGAAGCGGATCGACTCGCTCGCCTCGCGCGAGAGCGTCTTCCTGGTCAACAACCTGCTGTTGGTGGCGCTCACGGCGACGATCTTCTGGGGCACCTTCTTCCCGCTGATCTCGGAGCTGTTCACCGGCGAGAGGGCCTCGCTGGCGGCGCCCTGGTTCGATCGCTACACGACCCCGCTGGCGATCGGGCTGGTGCTCTTCACCGGGGTCGGGCCGCTGCTCGCCTGGCGCCGGATCAGCTGGGCCTCGGCGAAGGGGGTCTTCCTCGCGCCGGCGATCGTCGCGGCGGCGACCGGGGTGGTCCTCGCTCTCTTCACCGACGCGGCCGGCTCGCTCTGGGCGCTCGCCCTCTTCGTCTTCGCCGCCTTCGCCCTGACCGGGCTGGCGCAGGAGTTCTGGCGTGGCGCCGCCGCGCGGCGCTCGCTGAGCGGCGGCTCGATCGCGACGGCCCTCGCCGCTGTCGTCTCGCGCAACCGCCGCCGCTACGGCGGCTACGTCGTCCACATCGGCGTCGCCGTGCTGCTGATCGGCATCGCCGCCTCCTCCAGCTTCCAGACCAACCGCGACCTGCGACTGGCGCCGGGAGAGAGCGCCGTCGTCGACGGCCGTACCGTCACCTACGAGCGGCCGACGGTGGGCGTCGATTCCAACGCCTTCGCCTTCGGCGCCGTGCTGCGCGTCGAGGAGGACGGCGAGACCTTCCTCCTGCGTCCCAGCCGCCGCTACTTTCGCCCGAGCGGGGTGGAGGGGGGACCGCTGGGCAGCTACTTCGACGGCGAGGCGACCAGCGAGGTCGACCTGAAGGCCGGCGCCGGCGAGGACTTCTGGAGCGCCGTACAGCCGAACATCAGCGCGCTGCGGAAG
>JBKPOW010000160.1:0-6793 GCA_046733275.1 Actinomycetota bacterium | reverse complement strand
GGCCCTCCGGGCCGGCCTTCCGCTGCAGGCCTGCCTCGCTCGCCGCGGCGGCGGCCGCCAGGTGGGCAGGCGCCGCGCCGCCCGCATCGGCCACCCGCCGCTGATCCAGGCGCGTGGCGCGATCCCCGCCAGCGTCATCGTGGTCGACGACGTCCTCACCACGGGCGCGACGCTCTCCGCCTGCGCCCGAGCCCTGCGCTCGGGCGGCGCCGTTCGCGTCGTGGCCATCACCTTCACACGACGCCTTTGATCTTCTTGCCCAATAACGGGTAGAGGCGTAGCATCGAAGCGGACTAACAGAGGAGGCCAGTCATGCGGATAGAGGTACGGGGACGCCACATCGAGGTCGACGACGAGCTGCGGGAGCTGGTGCTGAAACGATTCCGCCGGGTCGGCAGGCAGGTCTCGGAGCTAGCGACGCTCGACGTGACGGTCTGGGAGGAGCGCAACCCCGCGATCACTGACAGGCAGGTGGCGGAGGCGACGCTGCGACTCAAGGGCGTGACGCTCCATGCCAAGGAGGCATCGCCGGAGATGACCCACTCGATCCACGAGCTCGCCGAGGACATCCGCCGCCAGGTCAAGCGGCACCGGGAGAAGCGGCGCAAGCGCAGCCGCACCCGCAGGCTGGTCAACCAGATGCGCGGCCGCACCGCCGAGACTTAGCCCGCCGCCTCGGCGAGGCGGTGACCCGCCCCTCGCTACCCTTGAGCGATGGCTAACGCCAGGGACATGGTTACGCGCGCGCTGCGGGTCGGCGAGGGGCGCAAATTCAAGGCTTACGAGAAGCGGGCCGAGCGGATCAACGCGATCGAGCCCGAGACGGAGCTACTCGACGACGAGGAGCTGAAGGCCGAGGCCGCCTCGCTGCGCGAGCGGGCGCGTAACGGCGCCTCGCTCGACGACCTCCTCCCCGAGGCCTTTGCCCTTACCCGCGAGGCGGCACGGCGCAGCATCGGCCAGCGCCACTTCGACGTGCAGCTGGTCGGCGGCATGGTCCTGCACGACGGGGCGATCGCCGAGATGAAGACCGGCGAGGGCAAGACCTTGACCGCCACCCTGGCCGTCTTCCTCAACACGCTCGCCGGCGACAGCGTCCACGTCGTCACCGTCAACGACTACCTGGCGCGCCGCGACGCCGAATGGATGAAGCCGATCTACGACGCGCTCGGCGTCACCGTTGCCGCGATCCAGGACTCCGACGACCACGCCGCGCGCCAGGTCAAATACGCCTGCGACGTCGTCTACGGCACCAACTCCGAGTTTGGCTTCGACTACCTGCGCGACAACATGGCCGAAGCGCTCGAGCACTGCGTGCAGCGCGGCCACAGCTTCGCCATCGTCGACGAGGTCGACAACATCCTGATCGACGAGGCGCGCACGCCGCTGATCATCTCCGGCGCCCCCGAACAGGCGGCGAACATCTATTACCAGTTCGCCCGCCTCGCCCGGCAGATGGAGGGCGTCCCGGCGAAAGACCGCCTGCGCTCGATGGGCGAGTCGAAGGACACCTCCGGCGCCGAGTACGACTACGAATTCGACGAGAAGCACAAGACGGTCTCGCCGACCGAGCGCGGCGTCAAGCGGGCCGAGGAGTTCCTCGACGTCGACAACCTCTACCTCAGCGAGCACGGCAGCCTGGTCAACCACCTCAGCCAGGCGCTCAAGGCCGAGTCCCTCTACAGGAAGGACAAGGACTATGCCGTGGTCGACGGCGAGGTGATGATCATCGACGAGTTCACCGGCCGCATCCTCGAGGGGCGGCGCTGGTCGGAGGGCCTGCACCAGGCGGTCGAGGCGAAGGAGGGGGTGGCGATCGGCGAGGAGAACCAGACCTTGGCGACGATCACCTTGCAGAACTACTTCCGCCTCTACGACAAGCTCGCCGGGATGACCGGCACGGCCCTGACCGAGGCCACCGAGTTCATGAAAATCTACAAAGTGCCCGTGGTCGAGGTCCCGACCAACCGGCCGATGGTCCGCGCCGACCACAACGACCAGATTTTCAAAACCAAGGACGGCAAGTGGAAGGCGGTGCTGGAGGAGATCATGGCCCGTCACGAGAATGGCCAGCCGATCCTCGTCGGCACCGTCTCGGTCGAGGTCTCGGAAATGATCTCGGGCGAGCTGAAGCGGCACGGGGTCGAGCACGCGGTCCTCAACGCGAAGCCCGAGCACGCGCAGAAAGAGGGCGAGCGAATCGCCGAAGCCGGCCGCAAGGGCGCGGTGATGATCGCCACCAACATGGCCGGCCGCGGCGTCGACATCAAGCTCGGCGGCGACCCCGAGCACATGGCGCACAAAGAGCTGAAGAAGCAGGGCCTGGAGCCGGGCGCCGACGGCTACGAGGAGGCCTTCGCCGCCAAGGCGGCGGAGCTGGAGCCGCAGTGCAAGGCGGAGGCAGAGGAAGTGCGGGCGCTGGGCGGCCTCTACATCTGCGGCACCGAGCGGCACGAATCGCGCCGCATCGACAACCAGCTGCGCGGCCGCTCCGGCCGCCAGGGCGACCCCGGCGAGACGCGCTTCTTCCTTTCCGCCGAAGACGACGTGATCCGCCTCTTCGCCGGCGACCGCATCTACAAAATCCTCGACCGGCTGGGTCCCGTGGACGAGGAGGGCGGGGAGATGCCGCTCGAGGCCAAAATGCTGACCAAAACGGTCGAGGGCGCGCAGAAGAAGGTCGAGGAACAGAACTTCCTGATCCGCAAACGGGTGCTCGAGTACGACGACGTGATGAACGAGCAGCGCCGCGTCGTCTACCGATACCGCCGCGAGATCCTCGAGGGGCGCGACATGTCCGACATCGCCCGCGACGAGCTGGAGGGGGTGATCGAGCGCCTGGTCGACGAGTACACGCCCGGCGACGAACTCGAGGAATGGGACATGCCGGGACTGGAGCAGCAGCTGCGCCAGATCTGGCCCGTGAGCATCGAGGTGGGGTCGCTGGCGCCGGAGACGGTCGACCGCGAAAAGCTCAAAGACGCCCTCGACGACGACGCGATGAGCGCCTACGACGAGCGCGAGCAGCAGCTCGGCGAGGAGCTGATGCGCCACCTGGAGCGGGCGCTCCTGCTGCAGGTGGTCGACAACCGCTGGCGCGAGCACCTCTACGACATGGACTACCTGCGCGAGGGCATCCACCTGCGCGGCTTCGCCCAGATCGACCCGCTCGTCGCCTACAAAAACGAAGGCTTCGCGATGTTTGAGGAGCTGATGCACTCGATCTGGGAGGAATTCAGCAAGCTCGTCTTCAACGCCCAGGTCGAAGTCGACACCTCGCAGCTGGACGGCGCCTTCGGTGGCAACGGCGGCGCCCCGCGGGCGCTCGACTACTCCGGCGGCACGCCTGAAGCTCAGCCCTCCGCCCTGCAACAGGTGGCCGCGGGGGCAGGGGGGGTGAGCGTGACCGAAGGGACCGCGGTCCCGGGCGCCGGCAACGGCGCCCCCGCCCCGGAGGTGGTTGAGACCGTGGTCAAGGACGAGCGGGAGAAAGACATCGGCCGCAACGACCCCTGTTGGTGCGGGAGCGGCAAGAAGTTCAAGAAGTGCCACGGGGCTTGACTAGCTCCCCGTGATCCACGATCCAGTCCGCGAGTTCATCCGGGCTTTTAACGAGCGGGATTTGGAGGCGTTTGTGGCGGTCCTCGACCCCGATGTCGAACTTCATTCGATGAAGGGCGTGCGGAAGGGCCGGGAGGCGGCGCGAGTATGGGCGACTCGGGCGCCGGGCGGCGTCCAGCAGACGATCGAGCTGGAGGAGCTCTACGAGGACGGGACCGAGTCAGGGGGCGGCACCGCCGTCGCGCTGATCCGGCGGGTCTGGCGCTGGGACGAAGACGGATCGGCGGCGGGCGAGGACGAGATGGCCTGGGCGTTCGAGCTGCGCGACCACAAGATCCGCAGCTGGCGGCCGTTCGAGGACCGGGTCGAGGCGCTCCACGCCGGCGGCTTCGATCACGGGGTCGGCGCCGAGTAATCTCCCGCCCATGGCCGAGACCGCGTCCACCGAATCGGTACCGGCGCGGCTCGCCGAGATCCGTGAGCAGTTGAAGCTGCTCGCGGACTACCTTTGACCCGGCCTCATTGCGGGGAGAGGCCGAGCGGCTGGAGGAGGAGATGGGCCGGCCGGGCTTCTGGGACGACCAGGACGCGGCGGCGCGCACCTCGGCCGCCCACGCGCGCGCCCAGCGCAAGCTGAAGACCTTCGAGGAGCTGGAGTCCGAGGCGGCCGACCTCGACGAGCTGGCGGAGATGGCCGCCGAGGACGAGGAGATGGCGGCTGAGCTGGCGGCGCAGATGGGCTCGGTCGAACGACGCCTCGCCGAGCTCGAAGAGGCGCGACTCTTCAGCGGCCGCTACGACGCCGGCGACGCCGTCGTCTCCGTGCACGCGGGCGCCGGCGGGACCGACTCCCAGGACTGGGCGGAGATCCTCCTGCGGATGTACCTGCGCTGGGCGGAGGGTCGCGGCTTCGAGGTGGAGATGAAGGAGGCCTCGCCGGGGGAGGAGGCCGGGCTCAAGTCGGCCACCTTCGTGGCCCGCGGCGAGAACGCCTACGGGCTCTTCGCCGCCGAGCGCGGCGTCCACCGGTTGGTGCGCATCTCACCCTTCGACTCCTCCGCCCGCCGCCACACCAGCTTCGCCCAGGTCGACGTCGGTCCGCTGGTCGACGAGGGGGTCGAGGTCGAGATCGACGACACCGACCTGCGCGTCGACACCTACCGCGCCTCCGGCGCCGGCGGCCAGCACGTCAACAAGACCGACTCGGCGGTGCGGATCACCCACCTGCCGACCGGCGTCGTCGTCCAGTGCCAGAACGAGCGCTCGCAGACGCAGAACAAAGCGGTGGCGATGCAGTTGCTGCGCTCGAAGCTGATCGAGCTGGAGGAGCGCAAACGGACCGAAGAGCTGGCCAAGGAGCGCGGCGAGGTCAAAGAAGTCGCCTGGGGCTCGCAGATCCGCAGCTACTTCCTCCACCCCGACCAGCGGGTCAAGGACCACCGTACGGGGCACGAGGCCGGCGACGCCCAGCGGGTTCTCGACGGCGACCTCGACGACTTCATCAGGGACTACCTGAACAAGACCGCCAAGACGTCGGATTCCAATTAGCGTCGTCGCTTGCAGTGGCGTTTGCGTGCCCCTGGCTTCCGGCAGGCCTTCTTGTGCCGATTCGGGCGGCCGCTTTTGCCGTGGCGCTTACGTGGAGCAGGGGCCACGGCCGCCTTTTCATCTTCCCCCTCGGTTTCTTCGGCTCCTGCTTCTTCCTCTACCTCTTCTTCTTCCGTTTCGGTTTCGAACGACTCTTCTTCCTCGGCGAGCAATTGCACGCTCGGTAGCGTGGGCAGGGTCGCGCCGTGCGCGCCCGCCGTCATCAGCAGCGTGGCGAGGAAGAGCAGGAGGAGCAGCAGGGGCAGCCTGGCGGGCATGGGGCGCATCCAATCGGCGCGCCGGGCCGCTCCCTTTAGCGATATCAGCGAATCGGCACGCCCTCCAGGCGCAGCAGCGCTTCCTTCATCGGCAGGCCGCCGCCGTAACCGCCGAGGGCGCCGCCGCTGCGCAGCACGCGGTGGCAGGGGACGACGATGGGGATCGGGTTGGAGCCACAGGCGGTCCCGGCGGCGCGCACGGCGCGCTCGTTGCCGGCGCTGCGGGCGATCTCGGTGTAGCTGCGCGTCCTGCCGTAGGGAATGCGGGCGATCGCCTGCTGCGCCCGCCTGCGGAAGCCGTCGGTGAGCTGCCAATCGAGCGGCAGGTCGAACACGTGCAGCTTCCCCTCGAAGTAGAGATCGAGCTGGCGGCGCACCTCGTCCAGCTCCGCCGGCGCCTCGAGCACCCGCGGCGAGACCCGGCCGGCGAGCTCCGCCAGGGTCTCCTCGGTGTCGTAGACGGTGGGGAAGCTGACCTTGACCAGGCCCCGCCGGGTCTTGGCGACGAGCAGCTCGCCGAAGGGGGAGTCGACGGTCGCGTAGGCGACGTCGAGCAGGCCCTCGGCGGCGGCGCGGTCGGTGAGTCGCTTTAGCTCGGCCTTCATGCCAACTCCTTCCTCAGTCGCTCGATCCCCTCGTGCAGGCTGCGGCGGGCCGCCTCCGGCGAGCAGCCGAGGGCGGCGGCGATCTCGGCGTGGGGGAGATCGCAGGCGTAGCGCAGCGCCACCGCGGCGCGCTGCTTCGGCGGCAACGCCCCTACCAGCGCCCAGATCCCCTCGTCGAGCTCGGGCTCGGCGGTCGTCCCGGCCAGCTCCTCCAGCTCGGCGACCGGCAGCGCCCGCCGTCCGTTCGAGCGGTGGTGGTCGATCGCCTTGCGGTGGGCGATCGTCAAGAGCCAGCCGCGCAGGTTGCGATCGTCGTCGAGGCGCGGGTAGGCGCGCAGGGCGGCGAGGAAGGTCTCCTGAAAGCAGTCCTCGGCGTCGGTACGGCCAACAGCCCCGCGCAGCACTGCCATCACATCGGCGGCGTGGGCATCGAGGAGCGTCTGGAAGGGCGGCAAGGCGGTCACCTATGGGATTAAACGCGCCAAGGGCCAGGGACGTGAGAGAGACGGGTCTTTCGAGCCGACGCTAGGGTGCGGCGATGGTTCACGATCTGGTCGCTAGCGCGCTGGCCGAGGACCTTGGCAGTGGCGACATCACCGCCAAAGCCATCGTGCCAGAGGATGTGCGGGCTCGGGCTCGGATCGTTCAGAAGGAGCCGGGCGTGGTGTTCGGGCTCGACCTAGTCGTCGAGGCGATGCGGCAGTGTGGGGCGGAGGATGTGGACAAGCTGGTCGTCGAGGGGCAGTGGCGGGAGGAGGTGCC
>JBKPOW010000159.1:0-7512 GCA_046733275.1 Actinomycetota bacterium | reverse complement strand
CCGACGGCCTCGCCGCGACCCTCGCCGACTTCCTCGCCACGACCGCGCCGGTGCGCATCGTCGACTCCGAGTGGGCCGCGGTGATCGCCCAGCGGGCGAAGAGCCGCCTGCGCGCGGTCGCCTGAGCCGCCGTGGCGAAGGAGAGCGCCGGCGTCCTGCTCTTCCGCGGCCGCACGGCGCCCGAGCTGCTCCTCGTCCATCCCGGCGGGCCGTACTGGGCGCGGAAAGACCTCGGCGCCTGGACGATCCCCAAGGGCGAATTGGGGGAGGGGGAGGACGCGCGCGCCTGCGCCCTGCGCGAGCTGGCCGAGGAGCTTGGCCCCGCCGCGCCTGTCCTCGCCGTCGACGACCTGATCGAGCTCGGCTCGATCCGGCAGAAGGCGGGCAAGCTGGTCCACGCCTGGGCGGGCGAGGCCGAGTTCGACCCGGCAATGCTTGCCAGCAACAGCTTCGAGATGGAGTGGCCGCCGCGCTCGGGCGAGCGGCAGTCGTTCCCCGAGGTCGACCGGGCCGAGTGGTTCGACCTCGAGGAGGCGCGGCGCAAGATCCTGCCGGCGCAGCAACCGCTCATCGACCGCCTGCTCGAAAGCCGACCATATACTCGTGGCGATGGCTGACGGTCGCGATCCTCGAGCTGGGCTGCCCCTTACCGTGCGCTTGCTCGGCGCCGGCGTGCGCGGCGCCCGCTCGGTCGGCAAGGCGGCGGGGATCGACCGCGCGGTCGAGGTCGCGGCCGAGGAGGCGATGGTCGCCGCGGTCGAAAGCGAGGCGGTCGAACGCGCCCTGACCCGGGTTCTGCAGGGCCCGCTGGTCGAGGAGGCAGTGAACGGCGCGCTGGAGAGCGAGGCGGTCAAGCGGGCGCTGATCGATGCGCTCGACAGCGAGATGGTCGACGAGGTCTGGCGCCGCATGCTGGCGAGCGAGGAGGCCCAGCGCCTGGTCGAGCGGATCGCCGAGGCGCCCGAGATCCGCGCCGCGATCAGCGCCCAGAGCGTCGGCTTCGTCGAGGACATCGGCCACACGATCGGCGACACCACCCGCCGCCTCGACGACGTGGTCGAGGACGTCGCCCGCCGCGTGACCTTCCGCAAGCGCCGCGAGGAGCCGACCGGGCGCGCCGGCGCGCTCACCCGGGCGCTCGCCTTCGGCCTCGACCTGCTGATCGTCAACCTCGCCTTCTCCGGTCTCGCCGCGATCGCGGCGCTGATCAGCTCCTTCTTCTCCGGCAGCGGCGACGGCCTCTCCGGCTTCGCCCTCGCCCTCGGCAGTGCCGCCTGGGTCGGTCTCGCGGGGTTCTACCTGGTCGTCTTCTGGTCGCTTGCCGCGCAGACGCCCGGCATGCGCTTCTTTGGCATCAGGCTCGGCGTCGCCGACCGCGGCCTGCCGCTGGGCAGATCGCTGCGCCGCCTCGCAGGCCTCTTCCTTGCGGCGATCCCCTTCGGCCTCGGCTTCCTCGGCGTCCTCTTCGACCCGCGGCGGCGCGGCTGGCAGGACCGGCTCGCTGGCGTCGACGTCCTCTACGAGGAGCGCGACCCGGCCCTCGCGCCCTGGTCGCGCTTCGAGGCGCAGGAGCCGCTCGACGCCGAGACGACGAAGGCCCCGGCTGCCCGGGGCCTTCGTGCGCAACAGGTGTCCGGGTTGCGTTAAGCCCTCGAGACCGGGGTGACCTCCGGGCCCTCGGACAGCTTGTAGATGATGATGATCGAGAGGGCGAAGATCGCCAGCGACCAGAACGGGTAGGCGGGGATCGCCAGCAGCGCGCCGATCGCATTGAGCGCGGCGACGAAGATGCCGAACCAGCGACCGAATTCGCCGCCGGCGAATAGCGAGAAGGCGGCGACGAGCTCGAGCACGCCGACCACCAGGTGGACCCAGCCCCAGGTGTTCAGCCCGCTGATGATGTAGGTGGCGTTCTCGGTGAAGAACTTGGAATCGCCGATCGCGGCGATGCCGTAGACGATGTTGAGCACGCCGGCCACCAGCAGCAGCACTCCGGCGAATACCCACCAACCGCTGATCAGGTCTTCGTTCATGAGCGACCCTTTCGCTGAGAGGAGATAAGGATTGACACGAGCCGCTTCTACCTGAGGTATGTGTTTCCTGCAACTAATTCAGGACTGTAAGGCGGATTTCACACTCGACGGTCATACATCTGACACCATTGCCGGCGCATGGGAGCGACGGATGCCGTGAGGACGCCGGAGGAGAGGCTGCAGGGGCTGCCCGACTTCCCCTTCGAGTCGCGCTACCACGAGGTCGAGGGGCTGCGCCTCGCCTACCTCGACGAGGGCGAGGGACCCCCCGTCGTCTTCTTCCACGGCGAGCCGACCTGGTCGTTCCTCTGGCGCAAGGTGATCCCGCCGGTCCGCGACGCCGGATTCCGCTGCATCGCCCCCGACTACGCCGGCTTCGGCCGCTCCGACAAGCCCACCGACGTCGCCTGGTACACCTACGACCGCCATGTCGAGCTGATGGCGGCGCTGCTGGAGGAGCTCGACCTGCGCGACGCCACCGCGGTCGTCCATGACTGGGGCGGGCCGATCGGCCTGCGGCTGGCGGTCGAGCACCCCGAGCGCTTCTCTCGCCTGGTCGTGATGGAGACCGGGCCCTTCACCGGCCACCAGCGGATGAGCGAGACCTGGCTCCAGTTCCGCGAGTTCGTGCGGGAGAACGCCGACGTGCCGGTCGGCTTCCTGGTGCGCGGGGGCTGCAAGAACGACCCCGGCGATGAGGTGATCGCCGCTTACGAGGCGCCCTATCCCAACCCGGAGTCGAAGGCCGGGACGCGGGCCTTCCCGCTGATCCTGCCGACCGAGCCCGACGCGCCCGGCGCCGCCGAGGGCAAACGGGTCGCCGACGCGCTGCGCGACGATGGGCGGCCGACGCTGGTCCTCTGGGCGGATTCCGATCCGATCCTGCCGTTCTCCGTCGGCGAAAGGGTCTCCTCACAGCTCGACTTCCCGCCGCCGCGGGCGATCGAGGACGCCGGTCACTTCCTCCAGGAGGACGCCGGCGAGGAGATCGGCCGGATCGTCGCCGAGTGGCTGACGGCGGGTTAGGTTTCGCCCCCCGCGGGCGTTCCCGCTCCGGCTAAGGCACTGAGGTGGCCAGGCGCGCGACGATTGCCTGTAGCTCGTCGCGCGGGCGCTCGAGCAGCAGGCGTTCGTGCCGCGGCGGCCCGGACTCCTCGAGCCAGGTGATCGTCCCCGGCCAGTAGGGACCGGGGGGCGTGCCGGGGTGATGGAAGGCGGTGGCGAAGACCCAGCTGCCGGTGTTGTGCAGGCGGCCGCCGCCGGGCAGCGCCCACCCGGCCTCGTCCTCGTGGGGACCGCCCCGGTGGGTGTGCCCGGTGATCACCTGGGCCCCGGCCGGGACCAGGCGGGCCGACATCTCGGTGGCCGCCGCGACCCCGCTGCGGGAGATCGACGTCGCGTCGAGGCTGGGGTCGAAGTCGGTCCGCAGGAGGCGGTTGATGCTCCAGATGCCGGTGGGGATCGCCGCGCGCAGGGCGGTGCGACGCGCCCACGAGGTGCCATTGCGGCTGACCGCCCGGTACGCGCGCTCGGATGGCCGCGCCGCGCGCCGCGCGATTCCTCCCTGAGCCAGCCCGTAGGTGAGGCCGTAGATGGGGCGCAGCACCCGCTCGTAATCGGCGGGGCCTGGCCGGGCCGGTAAGGGCCGCAGCGTGCGCATCGTCGCCGCGGCGGCGATGCACTCGAGCCGCGGCAGCCTCATGTGGCAGTCCATGTAGTGGCCGTGGGTGGCGTAGGCGTCCTCGCGTAGCCAGATTCCCGGGTAGGCCAGCACCAACGGGGTGTCGCCAAGCCAGGCGGCGAGGCGCACTCCCGCCTCGCCGCTGGGCCGGGCCCGGTGCTCGAGGGCGAGGGGCTCGCTCCCCAGCGCCAGCTCTTCCAGCAGCGGCTCGGCAAGGCGGTGATCGTGGTTGCCGGGGACGAGGACGACGGGACGGCCCGCCATCGCCTTGCCCAGCTCTTCGAAGAAGGGGCGGGCCCTCTCCATCGCCGTGGCGAGCGGCAGTTCGCGCAGCTCGAGCGCGTCGCCGAGCAGGACGAGGCGATCGGCGCCGGCCAGGTGCTCGAACAAGACGCGGCGAATCTCGGCCTCGCGCAAGAGGTCCTCGCCGAAGCCGCTGCCGAGATGGAGGTCGGAGACGATCGCCGTGCGCATCGTCAAAGCAACTTAGCTGAGGTACTCAGCGCTTCGGCCCGACCTGATTCTGAGGGAGTACCGCCTGCATCGCCGCTTCACATTCGTCAACGATTTGCGGATAGCGGACATCGAGCGTAATACGAAGTCGACAGACTTGCCTGGGATGTCGGGCGATCGATCCATCGCCCGAGGTACAGCCCCAAGAGATGGACGTAATCGGGGCCCAGCCGCTCAAAGGCTTGCTCGTTTCCTCCGCAGCCCCCGCAGTTGCCGGCCCGCATCCCGCATTGCCTGCGGCTATAGGAGCGGGAAAGCCTGCCGTTGACCCATTCGCGAACGGTGGGCCGGGAGACCCCGGTACGGCGTGAGATCTCGCAATTGTTGAGGCCGTCGCGATGCAGCCTCAGCACCGAGGCGACGGTCGCCTCAGGATGCATCGTCAAGTGCGGGCGGAGGGAATCGAACCCACACGCGCTTTCGCGCCACCGGTTCTGAGCCGATGCTGTCTACCAGTTCCAGCACGCCCGCTAGAGGCTCAAATCTAGCGGTTGCGGCGAGCAGGCGGAGAGCTGAACGAGGCGAACACAGGTTCGTCTATCTTGGGATCTCGGCCGGACGGAATCACCGGACGACGCTGGTCCGGCCCCGCTAATATGTCGGCGTCCGCGCCGCTATCGTCTAGGGGACTAGGACGCCGGATTCTCAGTCCGGAAACCGGGGTTCGAATCCCCGTAGCGGTATTCAGGCATGGCTGCTTGACGGTGGTCGAACCGGTGAGCGCTCGGGAGGCAGTTGACGGTCAATTTACCCCCGATATGTTGTGTCAATGAGCAGCGACCTCATTGCCTGGATCGTCGCAATTGGGCTAGGCATTGCCGTCGTCGTTTTGGGGTTGCGACGCAATCTCGGCGAAACCACGAGAAATTGGCTGCCACGGTCTGAAGGGGCCTCGGAGCAGGAGACTGGGGCGCTGGGGCCATCCGGCGATGGCCAGAGGCGTCGCCCGCTCTCCCCACGGCAAAGGCAGTGGATGTCGGGGGGATTTCTGCTGTTGGGTCTCGCCTATGCAGTTATGGCGATGTTGTGGGCCAACGACAGGTTGATTCACGCCGTCTTTGCCGTCCTGTGGATGATTGTCGCTGTGGCGTACTTCCGGGGCAAGTTGCCGCTTTCAGTGAGTAGGTCTACCTCCTGAGTCGATTCAGCGGCTTGCGCGATGGGCAAGCGAAATCGGGCCAGCACCGACTCGCGCTACGTGGTTCGACTGATGTCTGGCCGAGGTACTGCTCGTTGCGGTGGTCGAGGGCAGGCAAAGAGGCCCCGACCGGCGATACTGCCCCCGTGGAGCTGCTCGCGGTTTCGACGGGGGTCGCCATCGCCTACGGAATTGGCCTCTGGGTCGTGCTGATCATCGGGCCCGCGACGGTCACGGTGCTGAAGGGTCAGTGGCCCCTGTTCGATTACGGCTGGTTCACGCTCGGGATCGTTTGGTGGATCGCGGACTTCAGACTGGCCCGACCCGAGTCCTGGTGGGCCCGTCATCTCTATGGCCCGGCCAAGCTTGCGCGCGCCGAAGCCCGTTACCCGGAAACCCTGGCTGAAGAAGAAGGGATCGACGGAGAACCCGACCCACCGTGGGTCCGCGTCGCAACCGCACTCTTCCTCGCCCTCTGTGCCGTCGCGGCGATCCTCGCCTTCGGAGGGCTCCTCGGTTTCTAACGCCGGACTACCGAGTGCCGGGACCGGAGTTTCCGCGGATTGCGTGACGACGAGCTACCGTGCCCAGCGAAATCGGATCACCCTCCACCCGCGCCACGTGGTTCGTCTTGTGTTCCGCTGGGGGTATGGCCTTTGTGGAGAAGCTCAGACAGTTCTGCGAAGACCCTCCAGTCTCTGCAATTTGCGTTATACTCGGCAGGTATGACTCAGCGAATGGGTGCCAAGGGTCAAGTTGTGATCCCCAAGGATCTCCGTGAGCGAGCAGGTCTTGGCCCGGGCGCGGGCGTCTCGTTCGAGCCCGTGGACGATGGCATCGTGGTGAGGCGAGCAGATGACGGCGCAACGCTGCGAGGAAGGTTCGCTGGCAGTGGTATGGCCGCGCGGTTGGTCGAGGACCGCCGTCGCGAGCGTCCGTAGTGAAGGCCTGCCTGGACTCGTGGGCCGTGTTGGCGTGGCTGGACGGCGACGAACCAGCGGCAGCTGCAGTGGCCAAGGCCCTGGAGCGCGAACGACCCGCAATGAGCTGGATCAACTTGGTCGAGGTCAGTTATCGCTTGACTCGAGATCACGGCAGGGATGAGGCCGAGCGGGTTATTTCCGATTTGCGCTCGCAGATCAACGAGGATCTACCCGGTGTGTCGGCGATGCGCGCGGTCGCGAGTCTGAAGGCAGAGCACCCGATTGCGCTGGCGGATTGCTTTGCTATCGCTCTCGCGGAGGAGGATGAGGCTGTTCTCATGACCGGGGATCCAGAGATCGTCGACCGGGTAAGGGATCTTCCCTGCGAAGTCAAAGACCTTCGCTAGCAGCGGCCCCGATGGCTACGCCGATAGTGCTGCCACGCCTGAGCTCTTTTGCGCGGAGGCTTGCGAAGCCGAATTCACAGCGCATTCGATCGGGACGAGAATCTCTCCATTAAGAACGAATCGCTGTAGCGGTACTTACTCTCGGCGCGCCGTTGGATCGCGCGCAGCAGACGGCGGGTCGCCAGGACGTGGCCGCGGGTGCCGATCACCAGCGTACGGTAGACGCTGCCCTTGAGGCCCGGGAACTCCGCCCTCGTCTCGGCGCGGATGCGGGTGTGGGTCCCGTCCAGCTCGTCGAGACGGAAGATCAGCGCGTAGTCGGAGAAGCGATGGTTGCCGGCGAGCGTCAGCTCGCGCAACGGCTCGGCGGTTTCGACGTGGAAGCCAGGAAACGTGGAGCCCTCCGCAAGCGGACGTGGACCTGACGCCCTGAAGTCTGCACAGCCGAGGACGCGGGCGACCCGTCTCGTGGAGCCGGAGCTGAACGAGCCTTCGAGAACTCGCAGCAGCGCCGTCCACGCGGTCTCGAGATCGGCGGCGACCTCCGTCGCGTGCTCATCGACGTGGGGGAGGCGATCCGCTGCGGCTGCGACTGGCATCTGCGCAAGGGAGGCTACGGCAGGGCTACCAGGCCGGCCATCAGCTCGACTGCCTTGGCCTGGCTGAGGCCCTGGTCGCGGACGAGCGAGTGCCAGGTGGCGAAGGAGAGGGCGTGGCCGATCGCCGCGCGCAGGCGACGGCGCCGCGCGCCGCGCTGCGGCCGGCCCCGCATCAGCGCCTCGGCCGCCGCCTCGTACCACTGGCCTGAGGTCGTCAT
>JBKPOW010000158.1:0-12776 GCA_046733275.1 Actinomycetota bacterium | reverse complement strand
AGCGGCGCCGGGCTCGACGCTACGGAAGCCGAGTCGGCCGGCGTCGGCGGCGTGCAACGCAACCTGGGCCTCGACGGCGGCGCGAACAGCGGCGGCGTCACCGCCCCGCCGGCGACCGCCGGCGACCAGCCGCAGGACCAGGGCCCCAGCGGGGGCCTGCAGTTCGGCAACGGCGGCGCGCCGACCGGTTCCAACCCGTCAATGACCTTCGCCCCCTTCGGCCCGGCGCCGATCGGGGTGCCTAACTTCGTCATCGACTCGTTCGAGATCCCGCCATTCCTGCTGCCGATCTACCAAGCCTGCGGCACGGAGTACGGCATCCCCTGGGAGATCCTCGCCTCGATCAACAAGATCGAGACCGCCTTCGGCACCAACCTCAACGTCTCCAGCGCCGGCGCGCTCGGCTGGATGCAGTTCATGCCCTCCTCCTGGGAGGCGTACGGGCTCGACGCCAACGGCGACGGGCGCAAAGACCCCTACAACCCGGTCGACGCGATCTGCGCCGCCGCCCACTACCTCGAGGTGGCGGGCGGCACCGAGAACCTCTACGACGCGATCTTCGCCTACAACCACGCCGACTGGTACGTGCAGGAGGTGCTCCTCTACGCACGCGCTTATGGCAAGCTGCCGAGCGACCTGGTCGGCTCGCTGACGGGGCTGACCGAAGGCGCCCACTTCCCCGTCGCCGCCGACGCTCGCTACGCCGACGACATCTCCGCCCGCGAGACGCTGAGCCGGGCGACGCCGCAGGAACAGGCCGAGTACGGCAACGCCGCCGAGGTGATCTCTTCCTCGCCCACCAGGCGCGGGATCAACATCTTCGCCCGCGAGGGCGCGCCGGTGGTCGCGGTCAACGACGGCGTGATCGTCAAGAGGGGCAACTCGAAGCGGCTCGGGCGATTCGTCGTCCTGCGCGACCCCTACGGCAACCGCTATCTCTACGCCAAGCTGGGCAAGCTCGTGCGCAACCAGCGCAAGGTGGTGATGCCGACCGGGCGGGAGCGGCGGATCCCGGTCGACAGCGAGAACATCCGCCCCCGCCTGCACGCGCTGCCGAGCCGGGTCAACGAGAAGGAGCGCGAGCGGGCGAGCGCCCGGGTCGATCTCGCCGCCGCGACCGGCGCCGACGGGACCATCAGGGTCGGGTCGAGGGTTATAGCCGGGACCGTGCTGGCGCGGATCGGCGCCGGCGAGGGCGGCGTCGACCCGCACATCAACTTCGCCATCCGCCCGGCCGGCAAAGGGGCGCCGCGGATCGATCCGAAGCCGATCCTCGATGGCTGGAAGCTGCTCGAGGCGACGGCGATCTACCGGGCGAAGGGGAAGAACCCGCTGACCGCGAAGCTCAGCGGCGCCGGCGTGCTGCTCCTGCCCGAGACGATGCTGGCCCGGCGCGTGCTCGCCGACGAGCGGATCGAAGTCTCCGACTGCGACCGGCTCGAAATCCGCGCCGGCCAGATCGACCGCCGGTTGCTCGCCGCGCTCGCCTACCTCTCCAGCCAGGGCTTCCGCCTGACGATCACCTCGCTGCTCTGCGGCCGCCACGGCAGCATTACCACCAGCGGCAACATCTCCAATCACTCCTACGGCGGGGCTGCCGACATCGCCCTGATCAACGGCGTGCCGGTGCTCGGCCACCAGGGCCCCGGCTCGATCAGCGAAGACCTGCTGCGCACCGTGCTGCGCCTGCAGGGGACGATGGTGCCCGACGAGCTGATCTCGCTGCAGGAGCTCGGCGGGCCGAGCTTCGCCATGAGCGACCACGCGGACCACGTCCACATCGGCTACAGCCCGGTCGGCGGCCCGCAGGCGCGCTTCGTGCAGCTGCTCGAGCCCGACCAGTGGACCCGCCTCACCGACCGCCTCGAGCAGATCGAAAACCCCGACGTGCCGACCACGCCGTCGAGGTACTCGCTGCCGGTCGAGAGCGAGGACCGCCGCGGCGGCAACCGCGGCGGAAACTGAGCGCCTCGATAGAGGAGAATCGGGTCCCCTGACCCAGCACTTCGGATTCGTCCAGTTCGAGTTCCCCGGCGCTGTCGAGCTGGCCGACGGCCGCTATCTGGCGCGCGAGGCCGACGGCGAGCGCGTCCTCGTCGTCGAGACGATCGGCGCCCCGCCGCCCCCTCGCCGGCGGCGTCGCCGCGCGAAGGAGGTGGAGCAGTCGGCCGATCCCCCGCCAGTGCCGCTCACGCGCGTGACCGCGATCCGGGCGCAGGAGCCCTTCGAGGCGGAAGCCGGAGCCGCCGAGTGGCTCGCCGGCGCGATCGCCTCCGAAGACGCGGTCGACGCCGCGATCGATGAGGCGATCGCCCTCTTCAACCGGGCGCTGCACGCGCAGGCCGTCGCCGGCGCCGACCCGCTAGGCGCGGAGCTGAGCGCGGAGCGGGCGGCGACCGTGCGGATCGGACACGGCAGCGGCAAGGAACTCGCCGCCGGGCGCTTCACCCTTGCGCACGAGGTCGATGTCCGCGGCGGCGGCGGCCGGCGGCGACGCGAGGAGGCATTGCGCCCGCAGGAGCGGGTCGCAGCGATCCTCGGCGGCCGCGAGCGGCCCGACGCCTGCGAGACCCTGATCCTCCGCGCCCGCGCCGACCTCGACGCCGGCCGCCGCCGCGAGGCGGCGCTGCAGCTGCGCATCGGTCTGGAGGCAATGTTGGTCGAGCTGGCTGGTGCGCTCGCCGACCCCGATCACGAGAAGGACATGGAACAGCTACAGGCCCGCCGGAACGAGGCAGGAAATGCAGCAAACGCAGCGCTACAAGGAGACCTCCCGATCGACGACGAGCGCAACGTCTCGGACCTCCTAGCGATCTGCGAGCGCGTCCTCCGCCGCCGCCGGGTACTAAGGGGCTGACACGGGGACACCCCCGAACCGGCGGATACTCAAAACGGCGGTCTAATTAGACCGCCGTTTGTCGGGGCGGGGGTGTCCCCGTGGCAGCCCCCTCATAGAGCCAAACGGCGACTGACGACATCGTCCAGCAACGACTCGGCGATGTGGTGGGCCTCCTCGAGGGCGAGGTCCTCGATCGAGGGGATGCCGATCACGGTCAGGCCGGCGGCGCGGGCGGCGGCGACGCCGGTGGGCGAATCCTCCAGAGCGACCACGTCCGGCCCCGGCTCGACCCCGAGCCGTCGGCAGGCCTCGAGGTAGGGCTCCGGCGAGGGCTTCGGCGCGGCCACTTCGTGGGCGCTGAGGATGACATCGAAGCGGTCGTCGAAGCCGACGATCTCCAGCGAGCGCTGGACGAAGACGAGCGGCGAGTTGGAGACGAGCCCCAGCGGCGTGCCCCGCTGCTTGAGCGAGTGCAGCAGCTCGCGCGCGCCGACCATCGCCTCCACCCCGTGCTCCAGCTCGGCGACGACCAGCTCGTTCAGCTCCTCGATCAGGGCGGCGGCTCGCCCGGGCTCCTCCAGGCGCCGCTCGAGGATGGCGCCGGCGATCGCGGCCGAGGTGCCGACCAGCTCGCGCTTGTCGGCAGGGGTGAACTCGAGCCCGCGGCGCTCGAAGAGGTCGCGCTCGGCCCGCGTCCAGACCGACTCGGTGTCGAGCAAGAGGCCGTCGTTGTCGAAGACGACCGCGGCCGGGGCTGCCGGCACCCCGTTGCCGAGCTCGGCCATCGCTAGGAGAGCGCCGCGAGGACGGCGCCCAGCTCCTCGTCGACCTCGCCGTCGAGCTTGAGCGCGGCGTCGCCGTCGTAGGGGGTCGCGCCCTTGGTCAGGATCGCCAGTTGTCCGCCGCAGGCCTTGGTGACTTCCGGCAGGCCTGCAACGGGATGGACGACCAGCGAGCTGCCGACGCAGAGCATCAGGTCGGCCCGTGCCGCCAGCTCATGCGCCTGGCGCATAGCCGCCTCGGGCAGCAGCTCGCCGAAGAGGACGACGTCGGGCTTCACCGGCCCGCCGCAGGAGCCGCACCTTGCGGCCCCCTCACCGTCGAAGAGCGCATCGACCTCCTCCAGCCCGTAGGAGGCATCGCACTCGCGGCAGGTCGAGGTGGCGATCGAACCGTGCACCTCGACCACGTTCCGCGACCCCGCGGCGCGGTGCAGGCGGTCGATGTTCTGCGTGATCACCCCCTCGAGCAGGCCGCGCCGCTCGAGCTCGGCCAGCGCCTGGTGCGCCGCGTTCGGCCGCTTGTCGCCGAGCGAGTGAAAGCGCGGCCGGTAGTAGGACCAGAAGCGCTCCGGGTCGCGCTCGAAGACGTCGATGTGGGCGACCTCCATCGGGTCGACGTTCTCCCACAGCCCCGTCTCCGGCGTGCGGAAGTCGGGGATCCCGGACGGCACCGAGACCCCCGCCCCGGTCAGCGCCACCGTGCAGCCCGACTCGCGGATCAGCTCCCCAAGCCGCTCGGCGGCGCTCACTGTGGCTGTCCCTACCTGCCGCTCCACTTGGGGGTGCGCTTGCCGAGGAAGGCGGCGATGCCCTCCTTGGCGTCCTCGCTGCCGAAGGCGGTGGCGAAGGCCTGCTTCTCGGCCTCGATGCCCTCGTCGAGGTCGCCCTTGTGGGAGGCGGCCTTGATCTGCCCGCGCGCGATCGGCGCCTGGGCGGCGAGCTTGCCGCCCCACATCAGCGCCGTCTCGAACAGCTCGTGGTCGGGGACGACCCGGTTGGCGAGGCCGAACTCGAGCGCCTCGCCGGCGAGGATCGCGTCGCCGATCAGGTTCATCTCCAGCGCCTTGTTCGGGCCGACCAGGCGCGGCAGCCGCTGCGTGCCGCCGAAGCCGGGGACGATGCCGAGCTTGATCTCCGGCTGGCCGAAGACGGCCGCCTCGGCGGCGATCCGCACGTCGCAGGCCATCGCCAGCTCGCAGCCGCCGCCGAAGGCGATCGAGTTGACCGCGGCGACCGTGGCGACGCTCTCGCTGCCGAGCTCGCGCAGCAGCGCGTGCGCGGTGTGGATCAGCTCCTCGCCGGCCCCTTCGTCCATCTGGGTGAAGGCCTTGATGTCGGCACCGGCGGAGAAGACGACCGGGATCGAGGAGGCGATCACCATCGCGCCGACGCCGTCGGCGGCCTTGACCCGCTCCCAGACCGTGCCGAGGTCGCGGATCACGTCGGGCGAGATCGCGTTCATCGGCGCGTTGGCGAGCCAGGCGATGGCGACGTCGCCGCGCGTCTCCAGCTTCACCGTCTCGGCCTGCTCACCCTCGTCGGGCCGCGGGTAGGGGTAGAAGCCCTGGCCCGACTTGAGCCCGAAGCGGCCCTGGGCGACCAGCCGCTTCAGCGTCACCGGCGGGGCGAAGCGCTCGCCGTGCTTCTCCTCGAGCTGCTCGATCCGCTCGAGGATCGTGTCGAGCCCCTCCAGGTCGGCTTTCCAGAAGGGCGGGAAGAGGCCTTTGCGCGGGTCGAGCCCGGCGCCGGCCATCATCCCGAGGTCGATGTCCCGCACCGAGCAGACGCCCTCCTCGACCAACTGGCAGGCCTCGATCAGGGCGCGGCCGGTGAACATCGCGACCAGCTCCTCGGTGTCGGGCTCGGCGTCCCCTGGGACGTTCTGCTCGCCCTCCTTGAAGAAGCCCTCGCCGCCGCTCTTGGCGCCGAGCTTGCCGTCGGCGACCAGCCCCTGCAGGCCCTTGTGGACGTAGAAGCTCTCGCCGTAGGACTCGTGCAGGTGCTCGGCGACGTGCAGCACCGTGTCGAGGCCGAGCAGGTCGGTGAGGAAGAAGGGCCCCATAGGCGCCGCCTTGGCGGCCGCGATCGCCTCGTCGATCGCCTTCAGCGAGAGGCCCTGCTCCTCCTGGGCGCGCCAGATCTCCCCCATCGTCGCCATCAGCACGCGGTTGACGACGAAGCCGGGCACCTCGCCGCAGACGATCGGCTGCTTCTTGATCGCCTGGGCGAAGTTGTAGGCGGCGGTGGCGGTCTCCTGGGTGGTGTCGTCGCTGGCGATCACCTCGACCAGCGGCATCACCGAGGCCGGGTAGAAGAAGTGGAAGCCGACGACCTTGTCGGGTCGCAGGGTCGCCTCGCCGATCTCGGTGATTGAGAGCGAGGAGGTGTTGGAGGAGAGGATCGCGTGCCCGGGGGTGACCGCATCGAGCTCGCGGAAGACGGCCTGCTTGATCTCCATCCGCTCCGGCACCGCCTCGACGACGAAGTCGACGTCGCCGAACTCGGCGTAGTCGGTGGCGCCGGTGATCAGCCCCATCGTCTCGGCGAGGCGCGCGTCAGCCTGCTCCTGGGTCAGCTTCTCCTTCTTCACCAGGCGGGAGAGCTGGCCCTCGGTGACGGCGCGGGCTTTCTCCACCGCCGCGTCGACGAACTTCTGGTCGATGTCCTTGACGACGACGGGGATATCGGAGGCGGCGATCGCCTGCGCGATCTCGCCGCCCATGGTGCCGCCGCCGACGACGGCGGCCTTGGAGACGAACATTGAGCTTGAGTCCTCCGGATTCTGGCTTGGGATGCGGGCCGCGGAGGCTAGTGGATCGGCCTTGGCCGCCGCCCCGAACAGAGGTGGCGTCGCACTGCGGACAAGCCCTGCGGGCGATCGTTGTACCCCGGTACAAAGGCATTTCGTGCGCCTTCCCTTTAAATTGCTTGGGCTCTTCGACCAAGTGAGGGATTGACACAGCAATGACTCGTATCCGCCAGCAGAACGTGACCGCCGCGCAGTGGAGCTCCAACGGGGAGGCACTCGGCGCGCTCGACCTGACCCTGCCCGAGAACAACCCCTTCGGCGCCAACGTCTTCTCCGTTGCCGTGCAGCGCGAAAGGCTGCCCGCCGACGTCTTCGAGAAGCTGCAGGCGACCCTCGAGCACGGCGAGGCACTCGACGAGAGCCTCGCCGACGCCGTCGCCGAGGCGATGAAGGAATGGGCGCTGGAGAACGGCGCCACCCACTTCACCCACATGTTCCAGCCGCTGACCGGCTCCACGGCGGAGAAGCACGATTCGTTCTTCGAGCCAGGCGAGGAGGGCAAGGCCCTCGCCGGCTTCTCCGGCAAGGAGCTGATCCAGGGCGAGCCCGACGCCTCTTCCTTCCCCACCGGCGGCGTCCGCGCCACCTTCGAGGCGCGCGGCTACACCGCCTGGGACCCGACCTCGCCCGCCTTCATCCTCGAGAACCCGAACGGCGCCCTGCTCTGCATCCCGACCGCCTTCGCCTCCTGGACCGGGGAGGCGCTCGACGCGAAGATCCCGCTGCTGCGCTCGATGGACGCCCTCTCGCGCTCGGCGATCAAGGCGCTGCGGCTACTCGGCGACGAGGACGCCAAGCGTGTCTTCACCACGGTCGGCCCCGAGCAGGAGTACTTCCTGATCGACGAGCAGTACTTCTTCGAGCGGCCCGACCTGATCGCCACCGGCCGCACCCTGTTCGGCGCCAAGCCGCCCAAGGGCCACGAGCTCGACGACCACTACTTCGGCTCGATCCCTGAGCGGATCCTCGCCTGCATGTTGGAGGCCGAGCTGGAGGCACGCAAGCTCGGCATCCCGGTCAAGACCCGCCACAACGAGGTCGCGCCAAACCAGTACGAGATCGCGCCGGTGTACGAGAACTCGAACGTCGGCTCCGACCACCAGCAGCTGATGATGCAGGTGCTGGAAAGCGTCGCCCGCCGCTACGGCCTCGTCTGCCTGCTGCACGAGAAGCCCTTCGCCGGCGTCAACGGCTCGGGCAAGCACAACAACTGGTCGATGGGGACCGACACCGGCTCCAACCTGCTCGATCCCGGCGACACGCCGGCCGACAACATCCACTTCCTCTTCTTCTGCGCGGCGGTGATCCAGGCGGTGAACAAGCACCAGGGGCTGCTACGCGCCTCGGTCGCCAACATCGGCCAGGACCATCGCCTCGGCGCCAACGAGGCGCCGCCGGCGATCATCTCGATCTTCCTCGGCGCCGAGCTGGAGAAGGTCTTCGAGGCGATCGCCACCGGCGAGGGGGACCCGCACACCCCGGCCTCCTTCCTCGAGCTGGGGGCGACGGTGCTGCCGACGCTGCCGATGCACGGCGGCGACCGCAACCGCACCTCGCCCTTCGCCTTCACCGGCAACAAATTCGAGTTCCGCGCGCTGGGTTCGAGCATGTCGCTCGCCTTCCCCAACACGGTGCTCAACACGATCGTCGCCGAGGCGATCGACGAGCTGGCCGACAAGCTCGGGGCGAAGACGTCAGGCGGCGCCGACGTCGCCGAGGCCGTTATCGAGGTCGTCAAGGACTCCTACGCCGCCAACAAGCAGGTCTGCTTCGGCGGCGACAACTACGACGAGGCCTGGCACGCGGAAGCCGAGCAGCGCGGGCTGAAGAACCTGCGGACGACGCCCGAGGCGCTGCCCGAGGTGCTCAGCGACCCCACGGTCGCGGCGTTCGAGAACTACGAGGTGCTCTCCAAGCGCGAGTTGGAGTCGCGCTACGAGGTCTGGGTCGAGCAGTACTGGATCCGCGCGAACATCGAGGCGGAGACCACCTTCTCGATCGCCAAGACGATGATCCTGCCGGCGGCGCTGCGCCACCTGGCGCTGATCGCCGCGTCGGGCGTCTCCGCGATCGAGGGAGAGCTGCGCGGCCTAGTCGACGAGCTGGTCGCCGCCCTGGGCGAGCTCGAGGCGGCCAACGCCGACCCCGGTCTCGAGGGCATGGAGATGGCGATCCACGCCCGCGACAAGCAGATCGCCGCGATGGCTCAGGTGCGCGAGGCGGCCGACAAGCTGGAGAAGGTCGTCGCCGACGACCTCTGGCCGCTGCCCAAGTACGAGGAGATGCTCTTCATCAAGTAGCGGCGCGAGTACGCTCCGCTGTTCCTTTTCGGCCCTACCCTATGTAGGGGTAAGGAACAGCGGAGCGGTCAGACGCGGGGGAGGACCCGCATCGGCAAGCCGCCCTTGGGCGAGAGCGTCGGCATCTGCCTGACCGTCATCGTGCGGCCGGGGAGGGCGTCGAGGCGCAGGCGCTGCAGCAGCATCGTCGCCACCAGCTTGACCTCGGTCTGGCCGAAGCGCTTGCCGATGCAGATCCGCCGCCCGCCACCGAAGGGCACGTAGGCGCCACGCGGCAGCGCCGCCTTGCGCTCGCGGGTGAAGCGCTCGGGGATGAACGCCTCGGGATCTGGGAAGACCTCGGGGATGCGGTGGCTGGCCCAGGAGCAGTAGTTGACGTAGGCGCCGCGCTTTACCTCGTGGCCGCCGAACTCGAAGTCGCGCACGGCGCGGCGCGGCCCGATCCAGGCCGGCGGGTAGAGGCGCAGGACCTCGTCCATGACCATCTCGAGGTAGGGCATCTCGCGCTCAAGCCGGTCGATGTCGGGCGGCTCGCCGCCCAGCACCTCGTCCTGCTCCGAGCAGAGCCGCTCGACTACCTCGGGATGCCGCGCCAGCTCGTGCATCATGAAGGTCAGGGTCGAGGTCGAGGTGTCGTGGCCGGCAAACATCAGGGTCATCACCTGGTCGCGCACCTCCTTGTCGGAGAAGCCCTCCCCCGCCTCGTCGCGCACGCCGAGCAGCAGGCTGAGGATGTCCATCCGATCGGGGTCGGGGTCCGCGCGCCGCTGGGCGATCTCGGCATAGACGATCTCGTCGAGGATCGCCCGCGAGCCGACCATCTTCGACCAGGGCGAGCCCGGCCCGCGCAGCAGGCGCAGGTGGAAGTCGATGCCGTAGAAGCCGAGCGCCCGCTCGAAGTGGTGCGCGGCGGCGGCGCCCTTGCCCGCCTCGTCGGGATCGAGGCCGAGCAGCGCCCGCATCGCGATCCGCATCGCCAACCCCCGCATCCACTCGTAAATGTCGACCGTCTCACCCGGGTGCAGGCGCTCGATCGCCGGCGTCGCCTCGGCGACCATCGCCGCCACCGAGGCAGCGACCTGCTCGCGGTGGAAGGCGGGCATCATGATCTCGCGGGCGCGATCGTGGTAGGCGTCGTCGATGGTCAGCAGGCCGTCGCCGAGCAGCGGGATCAGGTCGCCGAAGCTCGACTCGCGCCAGTGGAAGTTCTCCGGGTGGGAAATGGTAATGAAGTGGTTGGCCTCCGGGCCAAGCATGAAGACCACGGGGTGGTGGAGGAGGCGGGCGCTAAAGATCGGCCCGAACCTTTCGTAAAGGTCGAGCAGCATCGGCAGAGGGTCGTGCGCGGCGGCCCGCGTGCGGGCGACGCTGAAGTCGAGCTCCCCGGGCGGATAACCGCCGTTGCGTCTGACCCACACCTCGGCCGCCACGTCTTCGGCGAGGCGGCGGAGCGGGCTGTCGCTGAGCTGGACCGGCGGTGGCACGCGGCGCTCGGGCGTGTCGGCGGTCTCGATCGGCATCGCTGTCGATCCTAGCTGGCTGGCTGGCCAGTCCAGTGTCCCGGGCGCCCTTGTCCGGCTACACCTGACAAAGGCGTCCGGCGTGTTCAGGTGGAAGCGGCAGCGAGCTGCCCGCAGGCGGCGTCGATGTCGCGGCCGCGGGTGAGGCGCACGGTGGCGGCGAGGCCGTGCTCGGCGAGGATCGCGCGGAAGCGCTCGATCCGCTCCGGCGGGGAGCCGTCGTAGGCTCCGGTCGGGTTGTAGGGGATCAAGTTGACCTTGTAGGCGCGGCGGTCGAGCAGGGCGGCGAGCTCGCGCGCGTGCTCGGGCAGGTCGTTGACGCCGTCGAGCATCACGTACTCGACGAAGACCTTGCGCCGGCGGCGCGCGCGGTAGCGCTGGCAGGCGGCGAGCACCTCGGCCAGCGGGTAGCGGTCGTTGACCGGCATCAGCCGCGAGCGCAGGCCGTCGTTGGGCGCGTGCAGCGAGAGGGCGAGGGCAACCGGCATCGCGGTTTCGGCCAGCCGGTCGATCCCCGGCACCCAGCCGACGGTCGAGATCGCCGTGCGGCGGTGGGTGACGCCAAGGTCGGGCAGCCGTTCGCAGGCGCCAAGGACCGCGTTGAGGTTCATCGTCGGCTCTCCCATGCCCATGAAGACGACGTGGTCGATCGCTTCGAGGCGGCGAAAGTGCAGGGCCTGGTCGAGGATCTCATCGGCGCTCAGGTTGCGGCCGAACTTCATCTGGCCGGTGGCGCAGAAGGTGCAGGTCAGCGGGCAGCCCGATTGCGAGGAGAGGCAGACCGAGCGGCGGCCGTCACGGTAGCGCATCAGCACCGCCTCGACCGCCCGCCCGTCGCCGGTGTGGAAGAGCGCCTTGACCGTGCCGTCGTCCGACTTCGCCTCGGCCCGCAGCGCAAGCGTGGAGAGCGGCAGCTCCTCCTCCAGCCGCGCACGCAGCGGCGCCGGCAGGTTGGTCATCTCGGCGTAGGAGCGTGCCCCGCGCGCCACCCACTCCCACACCTGGGAGGCGCGGTAGGAGGGCTCGCCGGCGGCGGCGAGAACGCGCTCGAGCAGGTCCCTGTCCATGCCGGCGAGTCTAGGGACCGCCGGCTTCGCGCTCAGCTGCTCGGCGGCGACTGCTCCGAGGCGGGGGGCGTCTGCTGCTCGGGCGGTTCCGGCGGCAGCGGCTGGGGGTTTAGGTCCGAGGCCGCCGGCAGCTCCTGGCCGGGCAGCGGGTCGGCTTCCTGGCGCCAGACGTCGTTGAGCGAGACCTGGATATAAGCCCAGTACGCCGGCGAGAGCAGCAGGTAGAGGATCAGCGCGATCCAGCCGTTGAGCGGCTCCTTGCCGGCCAGTCGCGAGGCGCCCATCACCCGCTTGGTGCCGCGCCAGTAGCTGACCAGAGGCGGGACGATGATGAGGAAGCCCGGCACCAGTGCCAACAGCGAGTTGGTCGGGTTCTGGCCGAGGTCATAGCCTTTCGCCTGGCCGTAGTCGCGCAGCTCGCGGTTGATCTTGTACCACCAGACGAAGTGGTAGATGCCGAGAGTGACGATCGGCAGCAGGGCGGCGGCCCACGGGCTGCGGACCTTCACCTCGTCCTCGCTGCCGCGGATCTTCATTTCGTACGCCATGCGGGGCTCCTCTGGTCGGTGGCGCGGTCTCTCCGACCCTAGCCGACCGCACGACCGCTTTCCAGCACCTCGGCGGCAACTCGCTCGCCAGCCTGCAGGGCGCCCTCCATGTAGCCGCTCCAGACGGTGGCGGTCTCGGTGCCGGCCCAGTGGATGCGGCCCGCCGGCTCGCGCAGGGCCTCGCCGCAGGCGGTCACGCCACCGGGGCCGAAGTTCGAGGTCGGCCCGCCGCCGGACCACTCCTCTTCCGACCAGGTCTGTTCGGCGTACTCGAGCGGCCGGGCGGCGCGCGGGCCGAAGAGGCGCTCGAGGCAGGCGAGGACCGGCCCGCGGCGCTCCTGCGGCGGCAGCGCCGCCAGCTCGCGCGCCTCGGGCCCGCCGACGAAGCCGAGCAGGACGCCGGCCGAGCCGTCGCGGGGTGAGCTGTCGAAGGTGAGCGTGACCGGGCCGGCGTCGGTCACCGCCTCGCCGCTGAGCCCGTCGCCACGCCAGAAGGGCTCCTCGTAGAGCGCCATGCACTTGGTCAGCGCGCCGGGGCGGAGGCGCTCGGCGAGCTGCGGCCGGCCCGGCGGCAGCGGCTCGAGCTCGATCCTGGCGGCGATCGCCGGGGGCACGGCGACGATCGCCCGGGTGGCCTCGACCTCGATCCCGTCGGCAACGACGCGGACCCCGTCCTCGCCCTGCTCGATCCTCCGCACCGGAGCGCCCAGCCGCACGCGTTCGCCCAGCGACTGGGCAAGACCCAGGGGCAGCAGCTGCGCGCCGCCGTCGAGGCGATCCTGCTGGGCCCCTCCCTCGGTGTCGATCAGCTTGTCGAAGCTACCCGCGGCAGCGGTGTAGAAGAGCACGTGCAGCACCGAGAGCTGCTCGGGCGCCTCCCCCCAGACCGTCCGCGCGGCCAGGCCCAGCAG
>JBKPOW010000157.1:0-2139 GCA_046733275.1 Actinomycetota bacterium | reverse complement strand
CTCAACCACCACGCTCGTCGCCAACCTGCTGGCCCTTCCCGCTGTCGCGCCGGCGATGTGGCTGGGGATGGCGGCCGCCGCCGCCGGCCAGGTGCCCGGCTTCCCGGTCGAGGCGCTGAACGCGGTCAACGCCCTCTTGCTCGCCTACATCGCCCAGGTCGCCGCTTGGTGTGGGCGACCCGAGGGGGCCTACTTCGACCTCCGCCTCGGGCTCGGCGGCCTGGTCGCGGCTTACGTGGGTCTCGGCTTCGTCGCATTCGTCGCCCTGCACCTCGGCCGCAGTCGGCGGCTCGCCGCCCGCCGTCGCGATCCCCGGCACCGCATTCCCACTCTGCCGCGCAGAGCGCCCCGACCAGCAAACGCGCGGCTGCTGCTCGGCGCCGCCGCCGCGCTCTCGGCGCTCGTGCTCCTCGTGCCGGGATCTGGCGGGAACGCCGTTCCGCCCCTGCCTCACGGCCTGCGGGTCACCGTGCTCGACGTCGGCCAGGGCGACGCGATCCTGCTGCAGCCCGCCGGCGCTCCGCCGGTCCTCGTCGACAGCGGTCCAACAGGCGAAGACATCGGCGGCCAACTCGAGGACGCCGGGGTCAATCGGCTCGCCGCGGTCGTCCTCACCCACGATCAGTCCGACCACTCGGGCGGGCTGGGCGAGGTGCTGAGCTCCCTTCCCGTCGGTCGCCTGCTCGTCGCGGCTGTCGGGCGGGACACGCTGGCCGAGGCTCGCACCGCCGCGGTGGCCGTGCGCGGCTTGGCACGGGGAGCGGTGGTGCGCGCCGGCGGCCTCTCGCTCGAGGTCCTCTGGCCGCCGGCCGAGTTGCTCCGCGGGCCGCTCGCGGCCCAGGACCCCAATCGCCTCTCGCTCGTCCTGCTTGCTCGCTGGCGTCGCTTCTCGATGCTGCTCACCGGCGACGCCGAGGCGGAGGCCATTCCGCTCGATCCTGGCCCGGTCGACGTGCTCAAGATCGCCCACCACGGCAGCGACGACGCCGGCCTCGCCGAGCTGCTGGAGAGGACCGGGCCGCGCCTGGCGGTGATCTCGGCCGGCGAGGACAACCCCTTCGGCCACCCGACTCCTGGCACCTTGGCGACGCTGGCCGAGCACGGCGTTCGCGCGCTGCGCACCGACCGCGATGGCACCCTCGTGCTCGAGATCGGCCGCCGCTCGTTGCGCGTCCGCGGCAGCGATTGAGGCCATCGCCGCAGCCACCGACCTCAACGAATCGACGAGTCGATACTGGGGTTATCTCGGGCCGGGCCTGAAGGTCGGATCGGCGCGGCCGATGGACGTAGCGGTGACGCACAAGCGTGGACAGTGGCTGCGATCGATCGCCGCGCCGAGCATCCTCGGCGACGGCATGCTGGAACGGGCCCGGGCGACATCGCTCGGCCTGCTCGGCTTCACCACGGCGGTCGGCTTGACGATCGTCGCCCTCGCCTTCAACCAGGCGTGGCCGCTGGTCGAGGGTGGCCCTGTTCCGCCCCTGCCCGTGCGGCATCAGAGCGTGGGGGAGGCGAAAGCCGCCTCCGGGGCGAGAGGCGGAGACCGGGTCACCGCCCTGGATCGCTCATGGGGTAAGCGCACGGCGGAGGCGCCGGCGAGCGGTGGCGGCTCGGCACCGAGTGAGAGCTCGCCCTCCCCCGCCACGAACTCACCCGCCGCGAGCGGGCCGGTCGTGGCGCCTTCCGCTCCCGCCCCGTCCGAGGGGGGCGACGTGCCCAGGGGAGACTCGAAGTCGGAGTCCGCGCCGGCGAAGCCCGCGCCGGTCTCTCCACCCGCCGCCGCCCCGTCTCCACCGGCCGAGCCCGCGCCCTCACCGCCTATGCCTACGCCGGCACCTGAGCCCGAGCCACCCGCGTCAGTCTCCGAAGCGCCGCCCACCTCCTCGGTCCCGCCGTGGAGCAACGGCAACGGCCACGCCTATGGCCGCAGCGGCGAACCGCCCGGCCACGGCCACGACGAGTAGCGGCCCCGCCGGGGCGTGCATCTAGACTCGGCGCGTGGCCGCCGAGATGCGCTCGCTCTACCTGATTGCCGGGACCGACGGGGCGAAGATCGACGCGACGCGCGCCCGCCTGCGCGCCCGCGCCGAGCGCGACGGGGGCCCCGCCGCGCTGCGGATCTTCGAGCCCGGCGAGGGC
>JBKPOW010000156.1:0-14925 GCA_046733275.1 Actinomycetota bacterium | reverse complement strand
GCGAGCCGAAGAGGGTGAGGAAGTTGGCCGCCTGCAGGCCGGGCGCGCCGAAGCCGAAGGCGACGGTCGAGACCAGCAGCGGGAACCAGCAGAGCTGCAGGGCGAAGAGGAACTGGCCGATGAACTCCTCGCCGTAGGGGTAGGGCGGTTTGACCGCAGAGATCAGCGTGCGCGCGGTCAGGATCATCATGTCCCCGACCTGCTCGAAGAACGACTTGGCGGGGGCGAACCTCCTGCCTATCGATGCGGCTGCTTCCATCTCTCCTCCGGGCAAAGCGGGCCCGCATCGGGCGAGTCCGCGCCTGTGTCATGAGTCTATGGGATGAATCAGGCGCCTCCGTTAGCCGAGTATTGAGATCCGGCTAACCCCGCTCCTACCCATTCGCAGGCCGCCTGAGACGCCGAATCGCCGTGGTATGTTCCGCCGGATTTTGGGGGGGTTCCGCAGACAACGTCGGCGCGCCCGCCGGAAGGCACTTGCCGCCGGTGCCCTGACCGTCGCGCTGGCGCTCTTGCTCGCCGCCTGCGGCGGTGACGAGGAATCGTCCTCCGGCGGGGAGGAAGTCGCCGGCGCCTACCCGGTGAAGATCGTCGCCGCGGAGTTCCCGGCAAAGCAGCGGCTGGGCCAGACGACCCTCCTGCGCCTGGGCGTGCGCAACACCGGGCGCAAGACGGTGCCGGCGCTGACCGTGACGATCTCGGTCGGCGGCGAAAAGGGCCGCAACTCCTCGCTGCCCTTCGGCTACCGCGACCCGACCCCCGGGCTGGCCCAGCCCGACCGGCCGGTCTGGGCGCTCTCCGCCGGCTACCCCAAACTGGTGGGCTCCGAGGAGCGCGCGGGGGCGGAAACCTCAAGTCCCAAGACCTTCATCTTCGGCCCGCTGAAGGCGGGGGCGACGACCGAAGCGATCTGGAAGCTGAGCGCGGTGAGGAGCGGGCGCTGGGAGGTGCTCTACGGAGTCGGCGCCGGCCTCGGCGGCAAGGGGAAGGCCGAGACCGCGCCGGGCACCGGCGCCGGCGGCTCCTTCACCGCGACCATCACCGAGGCGCCGCCGAACACCGTCGTCACCGACAGCGGCGAAGTCGTGGCGGCGCCCAAGGACCCGACCAAAGCCAATCGCTAGCTTTTCCGCCATGGGTCGGTGCGCGCGAGCCGGGGCGGTCTTCGCAGCGGTGGCCCTGGCCGGGCTGACGGCCTGCGGTGCCGGCGGCTCCGATGGGGACGGAAAGGGCGCAGCCCAGCAGTCGGCGGCGGCCGGGGCGCAACAATCTGCCCGCGGCGGCGTCGGCCTGAAGCGGATCGGCAGCTTCTCCTCCCCCGTCTACGTCGCCGGTGCCCCCGGCTTCCCCAAGCTCCTTTTCGTGGTCGAGCAGGGCGGCACGGTACGCGTCCTGCGCGACGGCAGGCGGGTACCGGGCGCCTTCCTCGACATTCGGGATCTCGTCTCCTTCGAAGGCGAGCGCGGCCTGCTCTCGATCGCCTTCCCGCCCGGTTACAGGGAGAGCCGCCGCTTCTACGCCTACTACACCGACACCGAGGGAGACATCAGGGTCGACGAGTTCAAGCGCAGAAGCGCGACGCGAGCCGCGCGGGGCTCCCGTCGCGCCGTGATCGAGATACCCCACCGGACCAACTCCAATCACAACGGCGGCCAGCTGCAGTTCCTCGGCGACGACCTCTATCTGGGCACCGGCGACGGCGGTTCCGGCGGCGACCCGCCGAACAACGCCCAGGACCGCGGCAGCCTGCTGGGCAAGCTGCTGCGAATCGACCCGCGGCGGGCAGGCGCCCGGCCGCGGATCGTCGGCATCGGCCTGCGCAACCCCTTCCGCTTCTCCTTCGACACCGTGACGAAGCCGGGGCGGCCGCGGATCGCGATCGCCGACGTCGGCCAGGACGAGTTCGAGGAGCTCGACTACCTGCCGGTCGGGGCCGCCGACGGTGCCAACTTCGGCTGGGACGCGTTCGAGGGGTTCGCCCCCTACCGCGGCGCGAACAGCGGCACGCCCGATCCGGGCGGCACGGTCAAGCCGATCTTCGCCTACTCCCACAGCCGCGGCGGCAGCTGCACGATCATCGGCGGCTACGTCGTCCGCGACCGCAACCTGCCCGCTCTCTACAAGCGCTACGTCTACGCCGACCTCTGCGAGGGCGAGTTGCGCAGCCTCGTCCCCCACCTGCGGCGGGCGAGCGGCGACCGCAAGCTCGGCCCGCGGGTGTCCTCGCCGACCTCATTCGGCGAAGACACCCGCGGCCGCGTCTACGTCACGTCGCTGGAAGGCCCGGTTTACCGACTGGTGCAGCGCTAGCGTCTCGAGAAGGGGTCGATGTAGAGGTCGTCGACCTGCCAGGCGCCCTTACTGTCGAGCGGGGCGATGCGGATCTGGATCGAGCTAGGTATCAGCGTGCCGACGATCGTCGAAAGGGTGAGGACGGTCGACATCTGCTGCGTCGGCGCCCAGCTCGCTCCCGCGGCCACCGTGCTCACGTCCTTGGTGCGGACGAGACCGAGCAGCTTGTAGACCGCTTCCACCCGCAAGCGCGAGGTCGGATCGCCGCCGTTGCGGGCGAACATGCGGAATATCGGCGTGTCGAGCGACATGCAAATCGGCGGGCTGATCGCCGAGCTGCCCGCGGGCAGCGACAGCGAGCGCGAGTCGGCGGCATCGTTGAGGTAGTAGCCCTCGTTCCCCGCGACGACGCTCGCGCCGTTGCGCAGCGACCAGCCGGAGCCGCCGGCCTCGAAGCCGCCGTCGGGGACGAGGACGTAGGAGCGATGATCGCCCCAGGGCGCGAACGCCTGCTCGGCGCCGGTGTACGAGCACGCCTGCGCCGAGCCGGCGAAGGCGGTCAGCATCAGCAGCGCGATCACGACGATGCCCATCGCCTTGTAGCCGCTGCGATCACGGCGGTCGATTCGATCTACGTTCATTCGGCAAACCTCCACTTGTCGCAGGCCAAGACAGCCTGGTGGGAAAACCAAGCTGGCAGTTGAGCCGTCTCGGAGGGGAGCTCCGAGACCTCTGACTTTGCGTCCCTGCCTCGCGGCAGGTTTGCCTTTACAGCGGACTTATGTCGGCGACCACGATCGGGCAAAAAGCGCTGGAACTGAAGCGGTTTCGTACGAATGTCTACGAAATCGAACATTCATTGTGGGTAGGGGCTTGCGCCCCTTCACGCCCGCCGCGAAGGGCCGATAGAGCCTCACGGCCGCTCACGCGACCGTGAGATGCGATGGCCATGACCGCCGACACGCCGGAGCTGGAGCAGCTTTTCGCCCACGGGCGCGAGCGCGCGCTGCTGGCCGCCGCCGGGCGGGAGCGGCTGGTCGAGGCCACGATCGCGCTCGCCTTCCTGGCGACGGCGCTGGCGATGGCCTTCCTGATCCCGGCCGCTCGCTCCCTCGACCTGGCGACGCTCGCCGTCCTCGCCTGCGCCTACGTCCTCGCCTGCCAGGCCCAGTTCGACGTCGCCGATGGCTACACCGTGCCGACCCAGCTGGTCCTGGTGCCGATGCTCTTCCTCCTCCCCACGCCGGCCGTGCCCCTCATTGTCAGCTTCTGCTGGACGCTCGGCCGCACGCTCGACTTCGCCACCGGCCGGATCAGCGTCTACCGCGCCTTCCACGTGTTCGGCGATTGCTGGCACGCCGTCGGCCCGGCGCTTGTCCTGGTCATCGCCGGCGCGCAAATCTTCTCCTGGGACGCCTGGCCGGTCTATGTGCTGGCGCTGGCCGGGCAAGTCGCCTTCGACTTCGCGGCGACGGCGCTTCGCGCAAACCTGATCGAAGGCGCCGCGCCGCGCACCGAGCTGCGCCTGCTCGCCCCGGTCTACGGGCTGGACACCGCCTTGGCGCCGGTCGGCCTGCTCGTCGCCTTCGCCGCGGTCGAGGTCAACCCCGCGATCTGCCTGCTGGTCGTCCCGCTCGCCGCCGTCCTCGCGGTGCTCTCGCGCGAGCGCGAGGCACGGATCGAGCAGGCGGTCGAGCTGAGCCGCGCCTACCAGGGCACGGCGATGCTGCTCGGCGACGTGGTCGAGGCGGACGACGCCTACACGGGAAGCCACAGCCGCGGCGTGGTCGAGCTCTCCCTTGCCGTCGCCGATCGGCTCGGGCTCGACTCGCGACAGCGCCGCAACATCGAGTTCGCCGCCCTCCTGCATGACGTCGGCAAGATCGCGGTGCCGAAGGAGATCATCAACAAGCCCGGCCCGCTCGACGACGAGGAGTGGGAGATCATGCACCGCCACACGATCGAGGGCGAGGCGATGCTCGATCGGGTCGGCGGCGTGCTCGCCGAGGTCGGCCGCATCGTCCGCTCCTCCCACGAGCACTACGACGGCAGCGGCTACCCCGACAGGCTGGTGGGCGAGGCGATCCCGATCGAGGCTCGGATCGTCACCTGCTGCGACGCCTTCAGCGCGATGACCACCACGCGTTCCTACCGAAAGGCGATGTCCCAGGATGCTGCCCTGGCGGAGCTGCGCAGCTGCACCGGCTCCCAGTTCGACCCGAATGTGGTCGACGCTCTCGTCGCCGTCGTCTAGCTGCCGCGGCGCGCGCCGGGTAAAGTTGGCTGACCAGCCAACTGAAGGGGGCGTGCGGTGGAGAGCGGAACGGCAGCTGAAGTCAGCGACGCGACCAACGGAGCGGCCGGCGCGGGCACCGAGCGGATCGAGGTCCTCAACCCCGCCACCGGCGGGACGGTGGGCAGCGTCGCCGTCGCCTCCCCCACCGCCGTCGCCGAAACGGTCGCGCGGGTGCGCGCCAACCAGGCCGAGTGGGAGGCACTGGGAAACGAGGGGCGCTACCGCCGGCTGGGGCAGCTGCGCGACTGGATCCTCGACAACGAGCAACGGATCGCCGACACGATGCAGGCGGAGACCGGCAAGGTGCGCGGCGATACCGCCGCCGAGACCGTCTACCTCACCGATCTGATCAACTTCTACGGCACCAAGGCCGACAAGTTCATCGGCGACGAGACCGTCCGCCCCCACTCGGCGCTGGCGGCATCGAAAAAGCTGATGGTCCAGTACCGGCCCTATCCCGTGGTCGGCGTGATCAGCCCCTGGAACTTCCCCCTGGCGCTGGCGCTTGGCGACGCGATACCGGCGCTGCAGGCGGGCGCGGCGGTCGTCGTCAAGCCCTCAGAGTTCACCCCGCTGGGCCTGGCCGAGATCGTCGCGGCCTGGAAGGAGGAGATCGGCGGGTCTGACGTGTTCGACTGCGTGCACGGCACCGGCGAGACCGGCGGCGCGCTGATCGACAACGTCGACTTCGTCCAGTTCACCGGCTCCGACCGCACCGGCCGCAAGGTGATGGCGCGCGCCGCCGAGACGCTGACCCCGGTCAGCCTCGAGCTGGGCGGCAAGGACCCGATGATCGTCCTCGACGACGCCGACGTCGACCGCGCCGCCAACGCCGCCACCTGGGGCGGGATGTTCAACTCGGGCCAGGTCTGCCTCTCGGTCGAGCGGATCTACGTCGAGGAGCCCGTCTACGACGAGTTCGTCGCCAAGCTCACCAAGGAGGTCGGCAAGCTGCGCCAGGGGGCCGACGGCAGGACGCCGGAGAAGGACGTCGGCGCGATGACCTCGCCCAATCAGACGGCGATCGTCGAGGAACAGGTCGAGGACGCCGTCGCCAAGGGCGCGCGGGCGCTGACCGGCGGCAAGCGCGTGGCCGGGCCAGGCGACTACTTCGAACCGACCGTGCTGGTCGACGTCGACCACTCGATGAAGGTGATGCGCGACGAGACCTTCGGCCCGGTGGTCGGGGTGATGAAGGTGCGCGACGCCGAGGAGGCTCTGCACCACGCCAATGACACCCGCTACGGCCTCGCCGCCTCAGTCTTCGGCGCGAAGGAGCGGGCGGAGCAGGTCGGCCGGCGAATCGAAGCCGGCGCGGTCAACGTCAACGACGTGATCGTCAACTACGTCCTGATGGACGTGCCGATGGGCGGCTGGAAGGAGTCGGGGATCGGCTTCCGCCACGGCGAGTACGGGATCAAGAAGTACTGCCGGCCGGAGTCGGTGATCGTCGCCCGCTTCGGCGGCAAGCGCGAGCCGACCTGGTACCCGTACACGAAGTCGCGCCGCGGCCTGGTCGGCCGCATCGCCCGCGCGTTCAACGCGCGCGACTGGCGCCGCCGCTTAGGGCTGCGCTAGCGATTAGCCTGGTCGGCGCATGGCCGACTTCGCCGACTATTACCGGGAGATCTACGCGCGGGGGCTGGGTGGGGAGACGCCCTCGATCCCGGTCGCGGTCGAGGAGCAGGAGCGGCGCGCGCACGAGGCGATGGACGAGCGCGCCGCCAACTACGTCTTCGCCGGCGCCGGCGCCGAGCACACGATGCGCGCCAACCGAGACGCCTTCGAGCGCTATCGGATCGTGCCGCGGATGCTGCGCGACGTCGCCGAGCGCGACCTCTCGCTCGAGCTGCTGGGGACGGCGATGCCGGCGCCGCTGATGCTGGCGCCGATCGGGGTGCAGAAGGTCGTCCACGAGGACGGCGAGCTGGCCACCGCGCGCGCCGCCGCCGAGGTGGGCGTGCCGATGATCGCCAGCACCGCCTCGCACTTCACCCTCGAGGAGATCGCCGAGGCGGGCGGCGAGTCGGCGCGCTGGTTCCAGCTCTACTGGCCTAATGACCGCAAGCTGGCGGAGAGCTTCGTCAGCCGCGCCGAGGTCGCCGACTACGGCGCGATCGTGCTCACCGTCGACACCTTCGTCCCCGGCTGGAAGTCGCGCGACCTGCAGCAGGCCTGGCTGCCCTTCCTCCAGGGGATGGGCGTGGCCAACTACTTCCAGGACCCGGTCTTCCGCGCCGGGCTGACCCAGACCCCGGAGGAGGACCAGGGAGCGGCGACCGGCCACTTCCTCGGCGTCCAGGCCAACCCCACGCTGACCTGGGACGACCTCGCCTGGCTGCGCGAGCGGACCTCTCTGCCGATCTTGGTCAAGGGGATCCAGCACGTCGACGACGCGCGCGAGGCGGTGCGCCGCGGGATCGACGGGATCGTCGTCTCCAATCACGGCGGCCGCCAGGTCGACGGCGCTATCGGCTCGCTCGACGCCCTGCCGCCGATCGCCGAGGCGGTCGGCGACGAGCTGACGATCCTCTTCGACAGCGGCGTCCGCAGCGGCGCCGACGTGCTCAAGGCGCTCGCGCTCGGCGCCGACGCGGTCTGCCTGGGCCGCCCCTACGTCTGGGGTCTCGCGCTCGGCGGCCAGGCCGGGGTCGAGACGGTGCTGAAGATGGTCCTGGCCGAGCTCGACCTGACGATGGCCCTCTGCGGCTACACCCGCCCGGACCAGCTCGGCCCCGACGCGCTCGCGCCGGCGTGAGGGCGATCGCCGCCCTGGCGATCCTGACGAGCCTCCTCTCGGGCGCGGCGCTCGGCCCCGCGCCCGGCGGAAACGGCGGGACCGGGTTCTGGGAGCCGGACCTGGAGGCAGCACGGCGCTATGCGCGGCAGCGACCTGGCGACGTCAGCTTCGCGATCGTCGGGCTGGACAACCGCCTGCGCGGTTTCCGCAAGGCCCGCACCGCGCCCGCCGCGAGCACGATCAAGGCGATGCTGCTCGCCGCCTACCTGCGCCGGCCGGGCGTTCGTCGGCGCCGCCTGGGTGCCGCGGACAGGGCGCTGCTGGAACCGATGATCCGCTCCTCCGACAACGGCGCCGCGGCCGAGGTCGCGGCGATCGTCGGCGACCGGGTCGAGCGGCTCGCGCGGGCGGCCCGGATGCGCGACTTCGAGTGGGAGTGGGAACCGGGTTGGATCGGCGGCCAGTCGCAGATCAGCGCCCGCGACCAAGCCCGCTTCCTCTTCCGCTACCGGCGCTACCTGCCCAAGCGCCACCGCCGCTTCGCCCGCCGCCTGCTCGCCACGATCGTCCCCTGGCAGCGCTGGGGCATCGCCGACGCCCGCCCTCCGCGCTGGCGCCTCTACTTCAAGGGCGGCTGGGGGATCGAGGACGACGGGATCGGCGTCGTCAACCACCAGGTCGCCTTCCTCGAGCGCGGCGAGTGCCGCATCGCCCTGGCGATCCTCACCGAGCACAACCCCTCCACCGCCGATGGCGCCGAGACCCAGCGCGGCGTCGCCAAGCGGCTGCTGCGCGGCCTCCGCCGCGCCCCCTGCGGACCGCGCTACGCGGGCGCCTCGATCTTCGGGAAGAGCGGTGGGACGCGCTCGACCTTCTGGCCGCCCGGGTGGGCGCCGAGGTCGCTCAGCTCGCGCGATTCCTCGCTCAGAGCGGCGAGCAGCTGCTCGCTCGTCTGCGGCAGGTAGGGGATGAGGAGCAGGGTCGTCACCCGCAGGCCCTCGGCGAGGTTGTAGAGGACCTCGTCGAGGCGCTCGGGGTCGGCCTCGTCCTTGGCCAGCTCCCACGGGCGGGTCTCCTCGACGTAGCGGTTGAGCCGCCGCACCAGCTTCCAGGCCTCCTCCAGCGCCTGGGTCAGCTCGGCCCGGTCGAGCAGCCCGCTGAAGTGATCGACCGCGCCTTCGAAGTCCTCCTGCAGGACCGCGTCGACCTGCGCCGCCGGCACGGTACCGTCGCGATAGCGGTCAACCATCGCCAGCACGCGGCTGGCGAGGTTGCCGAAGTCGTTGGCGAGCTCGGTCTCGTAGCGGGCCTCGAAGCCCGCGGTCGAGATCGAGCCGTCCTGGCCGAAACTGACCTCACGGAAGCAGTAGAAGCGCAGCGCGTCGGCGCCGAAGCGCTCGATCGCCTCGAAGGGGTCGAGCACGTTGCCGAGCGACTTCGACATCTTCTTCTCGCCCATCAGCAGGTAGCCGTGGATCGCCATCCGCTGGGGCGGCTCGAGGTCGGCGGCCCAGAGCAGCGCCGGCCAGATCACCGCGTGGAACTTGAGGATGTCCTTGGCCATCACGTGCAGGCTGGCCGGCCAGAAAAGCTCGGTCAGGTCCTCGCCCTCGCGGGCGAAGGTGAGCGCGGTGACGTAGTTGAGCAGCGCGTCGAACCAGACGTACATCCGCTGCTCGGGGTCCCAGGGCAGCCGCATCCCCCACTTCAGCTTCGGCCGCGAGAGCGAGACGTCCTCGAGGCCCTGGGTGATGAAGGAGACGGCCTCGTTGCGGCGGAACTCCGGCACGACGAAGTTGGGCCGTTCCTCGTAGAGGCCTTCAAGCTGGCCCTGGAAGGCGGAGAGGCGGAAGAACCAGTTCTCCTCGCGTTCGCGCTCGAGCGGGATCTCGTGGATCGGGCAGGTCTGGCCGGGGCCGAGCTCGCGCTCGGTCTTGAAGTCGGCACAGCGCGGGCAATACCAGCCTTCGTAGGTCCCCTTGCGCACCCAGCCGTTGTCGTAGACGCGCTGCATGATCGTTGCGACCTGCTCGGCGTGACGCGGGTCGGACGTGCGGATGAAGAAGTCGTTGGTGGCGTCGATGATCGGCATCAGCTCTTCGAACTTGGCCGCGTTGCGGTCGGCCAGCTCCTGTGGCGTCACCCCCTCGCGCTCGGCCGCGCTCTCGATCGGCTCGCCGTGCTCGTCGGTGCCGGTGAGGAAGAAGACGTCCTCCCCCCGCTGCCGCATGTGCCGCGCCAGGATGTCCGCCGCCAGCGTCGAGTAGGCATGGCCGAGATGTGGCTCGGCGTTGACGTAGTAGATCGGCGTGGTGACGTAGTAGGACATGCCGGCGAGGCTATTCGATCACTTGCGCGGCTCTCTGCCGGTGAGCGCTCGGTAAAGGTCGTTGGCGCGGGTGCCGGTGAGGGCGGCGACGACGCTGGCGGCGGCGCGCGGGCGGGCGCCCGACTGGACCAGGTGACGCAGGGCGTCGACGGCGAAGCCGACGTCTTTGTCGTGGTCCTCGGAGGAGGCCGGGCCGATCACCAGCACGATCTCGCCCTTGACGTCGCCGCGGAAGCGGCGGGCCAGCTCGGCGAGGGTGCCGCGCGAGACCTCCTCGTGCATCTTGGTCAGCTCGCGGCAGACGGCGGCGGGACGGTCGGGTGCGATCGCCGCCAGCGCGGCGAGCGAGTCGCCGACGCGGCGCGGCGACTCGAAGGCGACCACGGTCTCGGCCGAGCGCAGCACGCGCTCCATCTCGCCGGAACGCTTGGGCAGGAAGCCCTCGAAGCGCCAGCGGTCGGTCGGCAGGCCGGAGGCGACCAGGGCCGCCGGCACGACCGAGGGCCCGGGCAGGACGGTGACGTCGAGGTTGCGTTCGATACAGCGGCGGATCAGGCGGAAGCCGGGGTCGGAGATCGCCGGCATGCCGGCGTCGGAGACGAGGGCGACGATCTCCCCCCGTTCGATCCGCTGCGCCAGCTCGATCGCGCGCGGCGCTTCGTTGCCCTCGTGGATCGAGACCAGCGGCGGCGCCGGGCGGATGCCGAGCTTGTCGAGCAGGCCGCCGGTGCGGCGGGTGTCCTCGCAGGCGATGTAATCGGCGGCGACCAGCGCGTCGCGGACGCGGATCGTGATGTCGTCGAGGTTGCCGATCGGCGTCGGGCAGACGATCAGCTCCCCCGGCATCAGCCCGCCTTCTCCAGTTCGATCCGCGCCATCGCCGCGGCGCCGATCATGCCGGCGTCCGCGCCCAGCTCGGCCGCGACCACGGGGGTGCGGTTCATCGGCCGCAGCGCCCGCGCCTCCAGCTCGCGGCGGGCAGGATCGAGCAGCAGGTCGCCGGCGGCGATCACGCCGCCGCCGATCACGATCACCTCCGGCTCGAAGATGTTGGCGAAGCTCGCGAGGGCGACGCCGAGGCGGCCGCCGACCAGGTCGAAGACCTCGATCGCGGTCTCGTCGCCATCCAACGCGGCGACCGTGACCGCCCTGCCATCGACCTCCTCGCCGGCGGCGAGCAGCCTGCCGAGGGCCGAGTCGGGCTTGCCTTCGGCGGCGGCCCGGCCTTCGCGACCGAGCGCGGTGCCCGAGGCGAAGGCCTCGACGCAGCCGCGGTTGGGGCAGTTGCCCTGGCAGCCCGGGCCGTCCATCTGGATCGCCATGTGGCCCAGCTCGGCGCCGGCGCCGGTGGCGCCGCGGTAGATCTCGCCGCCGAGGATGAGGCCGCCGCCGATGCCGGTGCCGATCGTCAGCATCACCGCGTTCTCGGTGCCGCGGGCGGCGCCGAAGAGGTGCTCGGCAAGAGCGGCGACGTTGGCGTCGTTGTCGACGAAGGTGGGCAGGCCGGTGCGCTCTCCGACCAGATCGCGGATCGGCAGGTTCTCGATCGGCAGATTGACCGCGGCGACGGCGAGGCCCTTCTCGTGGTCGATCGTCGCCGGGATCCCCATCCCGATCGCCTCCACGCCGGCGTGCCCGGCGCGCGCCTCTTCGACCTCCCGCACGAGCAGCTCGACCAGCTCGTCCTCCTCCTCGCCGGCGGAGCGCTCGCGGCTCTCCCAGACGGTCTTCGAGTCGCCGTCGAGGACGCCGAGCAGCATCTTCGTCCCGCCCAGGTCGACGCCGATCGCTTCCGCCTGGCTCATCTCCCCTTGGAGCCCCATTCCGGCTTCTTTTCGCGCGCGACCGCAGCCATCGGCATGATTCCGGAGTCTTTCATGGCAAACGACGGCGAGCAGCGGCCCTCCGGGCCGCCCGATTACAAGGTCTACCGCGCCCGCCGGGGCCTGCTCTCGCGCTTCCGCAAACCGGATCTCTCGGGCCTGCGCGAGCGCGAGTGGCGGGCGCCGAAGCTGCCCGGCAGGCCGGGCGAGCCGGGGCGCGAGCGGGGACCTCGACCCGAGCGTCCCTGGGTGCGGCGGATCCTCAAGTGGGCTGGCCTGGCGGCCGCCGGCTGGATCTTCCTCAGCTTCCTCGCCTTCGCCGTCTCCGCCCAGCTGCAGTCCTTCAAGCTCTCCGGTGAGGCCAAGGAGACGCTGCACGGCAACCCGCTGCTGCTGGTCGATCCGCAGACGATCCTCGTGCTCGGCACCGACGCGCGCCCGCCCGACACCAAGGAGCCCGGCGCGGCGCCCTCGGAGGAGTGCTTCGAGCAGCAGTCGCACGGCGACGCGCCCCACGGCGAGTGCTCGTTCGGCGAATTCCGCGCCGACACGCTGATGCTGATCCGCGCCGGCGGCGGCGCCTTCCGCAAACTCTCGATCCCGCGCGACGCCTACGCCGAGATCCCTGGCCAGAGCCCGCAGGAGATCAACGGCGCCTTTGCCTTCGGCGGCGCCGCGGCTCAGATCGAAGCGGTCGAGGACTTCCTCGACATCGAGGTCGACCACGTCGCGATCGTCGACTTCACCGGCTTCGAAGCGCTGATCGACGCGGTCGGTGGCGTCGAGGTCGACGTGCCGGTGAAGATCTGCGCCGACATCTCCGGCGGAGCGGGCGGCGGTCAGGGGGGCGGCAGCGTGCGCCTCGGCAAGGGCGAGAACACGCTGAGCGGCGAAAAGGCGCTGATCTACGCCCGCCTGCGCAAGCCGAGCCCCTGCCCGGGGCCGGGCCCGAGCGCCTACAGCCTCGGCTACGACGACTTCGACCGCGCCGCGGCGCAGCAGGACGTGATCAGCGGCATCAAGGGCCGCCTCACCGACCCCCTCCGCCTCCCCTACAACTTCGTCAAGGGACCGATCATCGGCTGGGAGGCGCCGAAGGCCTTCGTCAGCGACATGGGATTCCTGACGATGCCCCAGCTGATCCTCGCGGCAGCGATCGGCGGCGACAGCAAGGCCGACGTGCTCTGCGAAGGGCAGAACTCCGGCTGCTCGCTCGATGGTCCGGGTGGCTCAATCGAAGTGCCCGACAGCGAGCGGCGTCGCGCCGTGAAGGAGCTGCTGGGGGAGTAGCTCAGTCGCTCGAAGCGGTGGTGGTCGTCTTCGAGTCGCTCGACTTCGTGTCAGAGCTCTTCGAGTCGGAGGAGTCCTTGCTCTCCGATGAGCCTCCCTCGGAGGGGCCGCCGTTGGCGCCGGTCTTCTTCTTCCCGTAGTCCGTGTTGTGGAAGCCGCTGCCCTTGAAGTGGATGGCTACGGGGTGGAGGACGCGCTCGGCGGGGGCGCCGCAGTCCTGGCACTCGCGCAGCGGCTCGTCGCTCATCTTCTGGATCACGTCGAAGACGTGCCCGTTCTCGCATTTGTACTCGTAGATCGGCATCGCGGTGGGCGATTATCGCAGCCGCCGCCAGGCACCCCGCCCCGCGCCCGGCCTCGCTATACGGTTCCCACATGGCCGCCGAGCCCGACACCCGTGCCGACCTGACGACGATGGAGGAGATCGTCGCGCTCTGCAAACGGCGCGGCTTCGTCTTCCCCTCGTCGGAGATCTACGGCGGCCTCGGCTCGACCTACGACTACGGCCACTACGGCGTGCTGCTGAAGAACAACGTCAAAGCCGAGTGGTGGCGGGCAATGCTGCAGGATCGTGACGACGTCGTCGCGCTCGACTCGGCGATCCTGCAGCACCCGCAGGTCTGGGAGGCCTCCGGCCACCTGGAGGGCTTCACCGACCCGCTCGTCCAGTGCCTCGGTAAGTGCAAGAAGCGCTGGCGCGAGGACCACCTGCGCGAGGCGGTCGAGGCGGAAGGCGGCGACCCGGCGGCGGAGCTGCGCTGCCCCGAGTGCGGCGGCGAGCTCTCCGAGCCGCGCCAGTTCAACCTGATGTTCGAGACGCACATCGGCCCCGTGGCAGGAGAGGGCTCGGAGGTCTACCTGCGGCCGGAGACCGCGCAGGGCATCTTCGTCAACTTCAAGAACGTGCTCGGCTTCGCCCGCAAGAAGCCGCCCTTCGGCATCGCCCAGATCGGCAAGTCCTTCCGCAACGAGATCACCCCCGGCAACTTCATCTTCCGCACGCGCGAGTTCGAGCAGATGGAGATGGAGTTCTTCGTGCCGCCCGCCGACGCGGCCAAGTGGCACGAGGTCTGGATGGAGGAGCGCGAGCGCTGGTATACCGAGCTCGGCATCCGTCCCGAGATGCTGCGGGTGCGCGCCCACGGGCCCGACGAGCTCTCCCACTACTCCTCGGCGACCAGCGACATCGAGTACCTCTTCCCGATCGGGTGGTCGGAGCTCGAGGGGATCGCCAACCGCGGCGACTTCGACCTCAGCCAGCACGCCAAGTTCAGCGGCGAGAAGCTCGAGTACTTCGACCAGGGGACGAAGGAGCGCTACGTCCCGCACGTGATCGAGCCCGCCGCCGGCGCCGACCGGGCGACGCTCGCCTTCCTCGTCGACTCCTACGACGTCGAGGAGGTCGAGGGGCGGCAGCGCACCGTTCTCCGCCTCCACCCGCGGCTGGCCCCGGTCAAGGTGGCCGTCCTCCCCCTCGTCTCCAAGGAGGGGATGCCGGAGAAGGCACGCGAGATCTTCGAGCAGGTGCGCCGCCGCATCCCCGCCGAGTTCGACGAGGGCGGCTCGATCGGCAAGCGCTACCGCCGCCAGGACGAGATCGGCACCCCGTGGGGCATCACCGTCGACCACCAGACGATGGAAGACGACACCGTCACCCTGCGCGACCGCGACTCGCTCGAGCAAACCCGAATCCCGATCGAGGGCCTGGCCGACGACCTCGCCACCCGCCTTGCCCAACCCTGGCGCACGCCAAAGCTGAGCTAGAGCGACAAATCAGCGGTCCGTAATCTCCTTTCGCGATGAAGGCCAGCCTGTTTCGGGATCGGGATTTTCGGCTGGTTGCCGGGTCGGTGGGGCTCTCGGCACTGGGGGACTGGGTGGCGATCGTGGCGCTCGGGCTCCACGTCAAGGAGATGACCGACTCGGGGTTCGCGGTGGCCGCCCTCTGGATCTGCCTCTTCGGGCCGTCGGTGCTGGTCGCCGGCTGGGCCGGGCTGCTGGTCGACCGGATCGAGGCGACGCGGCTGCTCGCCGCCGTCTCGGCGGTCGGTGCGGTCGCCGCCACGGCGCTCGCCTTCAGCGACGCCCTCGCCCCTGTGCTCGTCCTCACCGCCGCCCTCGGCGTCGTCTTCGCCACCTCCTCGCCGGCTGAGTT
>JBKPOW010000155.1:0-1357 GCA_046733275.1 Actinomycetota bacterium | reverse complement strand
ACACGAATTGAGTGTCGTCGGCAGCGTCAGATGTGTATAAGAGACAGGTCGTACGGTCTCCGCCACCTGGGAGCGCAGGTCTTCGCCCAGGTGAAGCGCGCCTTCGACGTCGGTCTGGGGCATAAGGATCGCGAACTCGTCGCCGGAGAGGCGGGCAACGATGTCGGTGGCGCGCACGCGTTCGCGCGTCACCGCAGCGACCTGGCGGATCAGGTGGTCGCCGGCGTGGTGGCCGAGCGAGTCGTTGATCCCCTTGAGGCCGTCGATGTCGATGATCATCACCGCGCCGCGGCCGCCGTAGCGGGCGCTAAAGGAGACGAACTGGTCGAGTTCGGCGCGGAAGCGGCGGCGATCGAGCAGGCCGGTCAGCGAGTCATGGTCGGCCAGGTAGCGCAGCTCGGCCTCGGTTCGCTCGGCGCGTTCGAGAGCGGCGAGGACGACCGCGCGGTCGTCCTCCTCGAGCTTGGCGAGCACGGCCTCGATCGCCGGCCCGCTCTCCCCTGAGAGTCGTTTGCTAGGCACTTAAGGAATGTATGAATATCGGCGCCGAGATTCTCTTAAGACTCGCCGGTTGACTCCACTGCGACCTAGTTTCGTCGAGCCCCACCCCCTAAAAGTTGGCCTCGCCTAGTGCCGGGTAGTCTGGCTGCATGGCCAACCGCCTGGCGCAGGAGACCAGCCCCTACCTGCTCCAGCACCGCGACAACCCGGTCGAGTGGTACCCCTGGGGCGAGGAGGCGCTGGCGCGGGCGCGCGAGCTCGACCGGCCGATCCTGCTCTCGGTCGGCTACTCGGCCTGCCACTGGTGCCACGTGATGGAGCGCGAGTCTTTCGAGGACGCCGAGACCGCCGCCTACATGAATGACCACTTTGTCAACGTCAAGGTCGACCGCGAGGAGCGCCCCGACGTCGATGCCCTCTACATGGAGGCGGTGCAGGCGATCAGCGGCCACGGCGGCTGGCCGATGACCGTCTTCCTCGACCCCGACGGCGTCCCCTTCTACGGCGGCACCTACTTCCCGCCCGACACCAGCCGCGGGATGCCGAGCTTCCGGATGGTGATGGAAGCGGTCGTCCACGCCTACGAGAGCAAGCGCGAGGAGATCCGCGAGCGGGCCGAGGCGACCCGCGAACGCCTGGGCGCGATCGGCGCCGTCGAGCCGCAGACCGAGGTCCCAGGCGCCGAGCAGCTCGAGCGAGGAGGCCGGCGGGAACTTCGGCGCCCCACCAAAGCCGCCGAACTGGCGGTCGGCGGCGGCGAGCAGGCGCCCCGTCGCCTCCTCCAGCTCCGCCGCGCCGGCGCCGCCCTCGCGCGGTTCGATCTCGCCCACCGCCCCCAGCCGCAGCCGCACTTCCG
>JBKPOW010000154.1:0-4019 GCA_046733275.1 Actinomycetota bacterium | reverse complement strand
CCGAGCGCGACGGCGTCGGTCAGACCGGCAACGGCCGCCGGGGGAGGTGCCGGCGGCGCGCAAGGCCGAGCTGCTGCGCGAGCTGGATGAGCGGGCGCGCTCGGCCGGCGGCGAGATCGCCCAGGCGAGCGCCTCCTACGGCGAGGCGCGGCGAGAGGTCGCCGTCGCCAACTCGGCGGGGCTGCTCAGCGGCGACGACCGCACCCGCGTGCGGATCGGCGCCCAGGCCGTCGCCCGCCGCGGCGACCGAGTCGAGACCGGCGCCGAGACGCTCGGCGCCCACCGCGGCTTCGAGCTCTTCGACGGCGATCCGGCCGCGATCGCCGAGATCGCCGCACGCAAGGCGCTCACCCTGCTAGACGCCGGGTCGGCGCCGACCGGCTCGATGCCGGTGGTCGTCGGCGGCGGCTTCGGCGGCGTCCTCTTCCACGAGATGACCGGTCACGGCCTCGAGGCCGACCACGTGCAGAAGGGCGCCAGCGTCTACGCCGGCAAGCTTGGCGAGGCGGTCGCCCAGCCGCTGCTGACCGCGTATGACGACGGCCGCCTGCCCGGCGAGTGGGGCAGCGACGCGATCGACGACGAGGGCGCGCCGACGCAGAAGACGCGGCTGATCGAGGAGGGGAACCTGGTCGCCTTCCTCCACGATCGGCGCAGCGCCGAGCGCGACGGCGTCGGTCAGACCGGCAACGGCCGCCGCGAGAGCTTCCGCCACCTGCCGATCCCGCGTATGACCAACACCTACATCGCCCCCGGCGAGGCCGAGCCGGAGGCGATCATCGGCGAGGTCGAGCAGGGCTTCTACGCGGTCTCCTTCGCCGGCGGGCAGGTCGACCCGGCGACCGGCGATTTCGTCTTCGGCGTCAGCGAGGGCTACCTGATCGAGGGCGGCAAGGCCACCCAGCCGTGCCGCGGCGCGACCCTCGTCGGCAACTGCCTGCAGGCGCTGGCGGCGATCGACGCGGTCGGCGACGACTTCTGGATGAAGACCGGGATCTGCGGCAAGGGCGGCCAGAAAGTCCCCGTCGGCACCGGCCAGGGGCACGTCCGCATCGCCTCGCTGACGGTCGGCGGGACGGACGCATGATGCTCCGCTGTTCCTTTTCCTTGTCATCTCTGCATAAGGCGCAGCGGAGCTGTGGTTGACCTGGGAGGAGTGGCCGCGAGCGCGGTCGAGCGGGCGGTCGCGGCCGGCGCCGGCGCCGCCGAGGCCTACCTCAGCGAGGCCGAGAAGCGCGAGGTCCGCGCCCACGGCGGCGAGGTGGAGAGCCTCACCGCCGCGACCCAGCGCGGCATCGGCCTGCGCGTCTGGATCGGCGGCCGGGTCGGTTACGGCTTCGGCACCGACCTCTCGGCGCCCGGCCTCGACTCGATCGCCGCGAGCGCGGTCGAGGCGGCGCGAGCGGCCGACGAGGACGAGTTCGCCGGGCCGGCGATTGCCGGCGGCGAGGCATCGTCCCTGCCCGGCCTCGCCGACGACTCGCTGGGCGGGTGGGCACCGCAGCGGATCGCCGAGCTGGCGGTGGCGGTCGAGCGTGCCGCCCTCGCCGCCGACCACCGCGTCGTCGCGGTCGAGCAGGCCGTCTACTTCGACAGCCGAGAGCGCGTCGCGATCGCCTCCAGCGCCGGTGCCGGCGGCGAGTACGAGACCACCAGTTGCTACGCCTACCTGCAGGCGCTGGCGGAGGGCGAGGCGGGTCGCGAGACCGGCCTCGGCTTCGGCCTCGCCCGCGGCCCGGCCGGCCTCGACGCGGACGCGATCGGCCGCGAGGGCGCCATGCGGGCGACGGCGATGATCGGCTCGCGCAAGCCTCCCTCGCGGACCTGCCCGATCGTCCTCGACCCGACCGTGGCGGCGAGCTTCGTCGGCCTGCTCGGCCGGGCGCTCGGCGCCAACGCCGTCCAGCGTGGCCGCTCGCCGCTCGCCGAGCGGCTGGGCGAGGAGGTGGCGGGCGAGGCGTTCGTCCTCCACGACGACGGCCTCGTCACCGAGGGCTTCGCCGCCGCGCCGGTCGACGCCGAGGGGACGCCGCGGCGGCGCACCGCCCTGATCGAGGGTGGCCGCCTGCACACCTTCCTCCACGATTCCTACACCGCCCGCCGCGGCGAGGCCGCCTCGACCGGCAACGCGGGCCGCTCGGGCTACCGGACGCCGCCCGGGGTCTCCGCCTCCAACCTCGTCGTCGCCCCGGGGGAGATGAGCCTCGCGGAGCTGCTGGCCAAGGCGGGCGAAGCGGTCTACGTCGACGACGTCGCCGGCCTGCATTCTGGCGTCAACCCGGTCACCGGCATCTTCTCGGTGGGCGCCTCGGGGGCGGCGATCCGCGACGGCGAGCGGGCCGAGCCGCTGCGCGAGTTCACCATCGCCGGCGACCTGGTCGCGATGCTGCGCGCCGTGTGCGCGGCCGGGGCGGAGCCGCGCTGGGTCCCCTTTGGCGGCTCGGTCAGCGCCCCGCCTCTGCTGATCGGCGAGATGACGGTCAGCGGCTCCTGAGGGCCTCGCCCCGGCACAGACATGCGCTTACGCCGTGCCCGCTGTTAGATTGCCGCCGATCTCAACGACCACGGAGGACTTCGAACGTGACCAAGGCTGAGTTTCTCGACCAACTGGCAGCTGACGAGCGTGTGGGCAGCAAGAAAGCCGCGAGCGACGCGGTCGACGCGGTGCTCGACACGATCACCGACACCCTGAGCGGCGGCGGCGAAGTCAGCTTCACCGGCTTCGGCAAATTCCATGTCGCCGAGCGCGGGCCGCGCCAGGGCGTCAACCCCCGCACCGGTGAGCGGATCACGATCCCGGGCGGCAAGGTCCCCCGCTTCTCCGCCGGCTCGGCCCTGAAGGCCAAGGTCAAGGGCTGAGCTCCAGAGCACCCGCCAGAGCACTCGCTGCCGCCGCGGTCCTCTGCGGCTTCGTCGCCGTGATCGTCCTGATCGCGGCGACGCTCGGCGGCGATGACGGTGGTTCGGGCGGGGGCTCCGCCCCCGCGGGCCAGGCCAGGCCGGCCGAGGAGCGCAAGCCCGTCCCCAAGTCCTACGAGGTCCAGAGCGGCGACACGCTCACCTCGATCGCCCGCAAGACCGGCGTTCCGGTCGCCACCATCGTCCGGCTGAACCCCGGGGTCGACCCGCAGATCCTGATCTCGGGCGAAGAGCTGAAGCTGCGGTGAGGGCGCGGCTGCTTGCCGCGCTCCTGGCTGCCGCGCTGATCGCCGCGGCGCCGCCCGCCTCTGCCGAGCCGCCGCAGCTCGAAGCGCGGGCGTGGGCGCTCATCGACGCCAATGGCGGCGAAGTGCTTGCCTCGCACGCTGCCTCGCGGCGCTTGCCGATTGCCAGCACTACGAAGCTGATGACGGCTTACGTGGCGATGGAGGAGCTGTCGCTGGGTCAGATCGTCGAAGCCGCTCCCTACGAAGCGATCTATGGGGAGTCGTTGCTCGAATTGGAGCCGGGGGAGAGGGTCAGCGTGCGCGATCTGCTCTATGGGTTGATCTTGCGGAGCGGCAACGACGCCGCCTACGACCTGGCGCTGGCCGCGGCCGGCTCGGAGGACGCCTTCGTCCGGCAGATGAACCTGCGGGCGGCGGCGCTGGGGCTGCCCGACACCCACTACGCCAACCCGATCGGGCTCGACGAGGCCGGCAACTACTCCAGCGCGATCGACCTCGCGGTCCTCGCTCGGCGCCTGCTCGACGACCCGGCCTTCGCCAAGATCGCCGCCGCCCGCCACGCCGAGCTGCGCAGCCTGCGGCCGCCGCGGCGGATCGAGACGCTGAACGACTTCCTCCTCGCCGAGCCCTGGGCGACCGGGGTGAAGACCGGCCACACCTTCGGCGCCGACTACGTCCTGGTCGGCTCCGGCCGGCGCAAGGGAGTCGAGCTAATCTCCGCCGTGCTTGGCACCTGGACCGAGACGGCGCGGGACGCCGAGACCGCCGAGTTGCTCGAATACGGCTTCTCCCTCTACCGCAAGCTCATGCCGGTCCACGCGGGCGAGGTCTTCGCCAGCCCCGCCATCGCCT
>JBKPOW010000153.1:0-12542 GCA_046733275.1 Actinomycetota bacterium | reverse complement strand
GATCAACCTGCTAGCGGTCTGGGAGGCGCACGACATCGCCTCGATGTTGAGCCTCGCCTGGCGCCAGGGCATCGTCCTCGCCGGCCAAAGCGCCGCGGCGATGTGCTGGTTCGAGGCCGGGATCACCAAGTCGTCGGGAAGGCCGTTGGCCGCGGCCGGCCTCGGCTTGCTGGGCGGCAGCCTCTGCGTCCACTACAACAACGAACCCGAGCGCCGCGCCGCCTACCTCGACGCGGTCGGCGACGGGATGCCGAGCGGCTACGGCCTCGACGACTACGCCGGCCTGCTCTGGGAGGGCGACGGCCCTCCCTCGGCCGTCACCGCCCGCCGCGGCGCCCGCGCCTACCGCGTCACCGGCTCGGAGACCGAGTCGTCCTCCCGGGTGTCGACCCGATAGGCGCGAGCGCCGCGGCGGGCGGTGACCGCCGAGGGCGTGCCTTCGCCCTCCCAGAGCAGACCGGCGTAGTCGTCGAGGCCGTAGCCGCCGGGCATGCCGTCGGCCACCGCGTCGAGGTAGGCGGCGCGGCGGTCGGGTTCGTTGTTGTAGTGGACGCAGAGGCTGCCGCCGAGCAGGCCGAGGCCGGCACCGGGCTGGGACTTGCCCGACGACTTGGTGATGCCGGCCTCGAACCAGCACATCGCGCCAGCGCTCTGGCCGGCGAGGACTATCCCCTGTCGCCAGGCGAGGCTGAGGATCGCGCTCAGCTCATGCGCTTCCCAGACGGCAAGCAGGTTGAGCAGGCTGCCGCCGCCGACGTAGATCAGGTCCTGCTCGAGCAGGTGATCGCGCAGCTCCATCGGTCGCGTGCCGAGGCGGAAGAGGGAGAGGTCGGAGGGCTCGCAGGGCCGCTCGCCGAAGGCGGCGTAGAAGCGGCCGATCTGCTCGGAGGTGTCGCCGCTGGCGGTCGGCAGGATGCAGATCCGCGGCCGGCCCCCGGCGCGCGCCGTCGCCAGGCGCAGCAAGAGCTCGCAGATCGCGCGGTCGGGCGGGCGCGAGCTGAAGTCGTGGCCACCGAGGGTAAGGACGCGGGCGATCAAGCCGCGACCGCCGTCGACATCGCCTCCGGCAGCGGCGGCAGCGGGGGCGCCTTGGCGTCGCCCAGGTAGGTCGTCGCGATCCTCATCTCCACCACCCGTTCGCCGACCGCGTCGAGGCGGTAGCCGCGCGCCGCGGGCCGCGAGGCGACGACCCGGCTCAGCTCGGCGCCGACGAAGTGCAGCGCGGCGCCGTCCTCGGCGGCGTAGCCGCTGCGCATGCCGGCGCGGATGAAGTCGCGGTAGGCGCGCCGGCGGCTGGATCCGTCGCCGTAGTGGACGCAGTTGCTGAAGGGCAGCAGGCCGAGGCCCTCGACCGCGCGCGGCGTGCCGTGGAAGCCGGTCACCGCCTCGGCGAACCAGCAGAGCGAGCCGGCGGAGAGGCCGCAAAGGACGACCCCGCGCTCCCACGCCTCGCGCAGGATCGCGTCGATCCCGTGCGCCCGCCAGACGCCGAGCAGGCTGACGACGCTGCCGCCACCGACGTAGACCAGGTCCTGTTCGAGGATGTGCGCGCGCAGGTCCTCCGGGCCCTGCTCGCGGCGGAAGAGGGAGATGTGGCTGGCCTCGCAGCGGTCGGCGGGAAAAGCGCGGTAGAACCGCACTATGTAGTGGTCGGCGTCGCCGCTGGCCGAGGGCAGGAAGCAGACCTTCGGCCGCGCCGCCCGGGTGAGGCCGAGCACGTAGTCGTCGAGCAGCAGGTTGCCCGATTCCATCGAGAAGCCGCCGCCGCCGAAGGCGACTACCTGACGCGGCATCCTCATCCGCGGATCCAGGGAGGCGATGCTCATCTTCAAATGGTCGCCAGGCCGTCGCCTGCGCACCTTGTACAGCGGTCCGAAGTTTTGAGTAGACCCCCCGCCCGCGTGTACAGCCGGGCTCATAGCCACAAGTGAATCTTGCGCCGACGCGACATGATCGGGAACCGAATCATGGGCCGCGGGCATGTAGACGCGATGGCAGACGATCCGCAGCTCTGGGAGCGCGTCAGATCCGGCGACGCCGAGGCGTTCGGCGATCTTTACGAGCGCCATGCCCGCGCGGTCCAGTCCTACTGCCTGTGGCGCACCGCCGACCTCCAGGCCGCCGAGGACGCGGCGGCGACCGTCTTCCTCGAAGCCTGGCATAAGCGCAAGCGTCTGACCCTAAGCACAGACAGCGCCGCGCCGCTGCTGCTGGGGATCGCCAACAACGTGGTACGCCGCCAGTGGCGCAGCCAGCGACGTTACCGAGACACCCTCGACCGGGTGCGAAACGCCGGCCAGATCCCCAACGACCTCGAGACCGAGGCGATCGCGCGCGTCGATGCGATTCGGCAACTGCGCGTTGGCGGTGAGGCGATCCGACGGCTGCCGCGACGCGAGCGCGAGGTGCTCGCCCTGCTCGCCTGGAGCGATCTCTCATACGGGGAGATCGCCGAGGCCCTGGGCCTGCCGATCGGCACCGTGCGCTCCCGGATCGCTCGTGCCCGTAGCCGCCTCGGCGACGCCTTCCCCGACCCGACGGAGACCAGACCTGCGGAGGAAGTCCTATGAACGAGTCCAGACCCCATCTCTCAACGCTGCTCCCAGACGACGCCACCCTGAAGGCCCGACGGGCGGCGCTCGTCGATGCGGTCAGCGGTGGTGGGCAAGGCCCGCGACTCGCGACCGCTTGGCGCCGGCGCGGCCCGCGCCTGGTGCTGGGCGCCGTCATGGTCGTCACCGCGATCGCGGTCGCACTGATCGTCAGTGCCGGCGGCGACAACCCTCCCGCCGCCTTCGCAGTCGAACCGCGGGAGGGCGGCGGAGTGACGATCAAGGTCTACAGCCTCGAAGACGCCTCCGGCCTGGAAGGGGCCCTGGAAGATGCGGGGATTCCGGCGCAGGTGACCTGGCTGCCGGCCGGCAAGGTCTGCCGGGAACCGCACTACACGCCGTCGATCGTGCACCTTCCGGGTGGCGGATCGTTCGGCAGCATGGGTCTGGGAGGGGCAGGCGGGCCGATGACCATCGCAATTGGCAGCACCCAGCGATGGCGTGAAAGCTTCGGGAAGCACAGACGGGGCGAGATTTCCGACAATGAATTGGCCAATCTCAACCTGGACCCCAAAGCGTTTCGCCCCGATCAGAGCGTCGTCCTCTCGGGAGCGCCCGCTCCCCACGGCGGCGACCCCGAAGGCGGGAGCGTCGCGTACCTGGGAGTCGCGGAGGGCCCGGTCGAACCCTGCGAGCGGGTCCCCGCGCTGCCCAACGGCAGCGCGCCTTTCGGGCTTCCTCCAAGAGGTGCCGGGGGCGGGCCCGCCTACACCCCGATCGGCGACGAAGCTCTGGGCCAAGCCGCGATCGCCGCGACCCTGCGTCAGACCGCTACCGCCGCCGAAGAGTCCAACATCCCGGTCGAAGCGCCGCCCGCACCCGGGCAGTTCCTCTACACGAAGACGAAGGTGGTCCAATTGCAGGGGTGGCTGCCGAGCGGGCCTGGGACGGGCTCGAAGGCCCATCCCAGGTACTTCACCGCCCACATCCCGGGCAACTATCCGCAAGCCCCCGCGGCGCTGGTTCCGACCTTGAAGCAAGTCTGGACGCGCCCCGACGGGAAGACCCGCGTTCGGGAAACCATGGGACGGATCGACTTCTACTCGGACACCGATCAGAAACGCTGGGAGGCGGCGGGCTCACCGCCACCCTTCGAATACGACCCGAGCGAACACAACGTGAGTCGCGATCCCGCGGGACGCCCATTCAAGGAATTCGCGTCCCGGTCCTGGCGGGGCCGTCAAGTCTTCTCCCACGTGTCCCAACTCTCCAAAGCGCCGACCGAGCCCGAAGCCCTGCGCCTGGCCATCGAACGCCGCCGCGGTGGGACCTCGCCGACAGATCCGTCGCCGGCCCGCTCGCCGAGGGGCGGTGCAACGGTCGAAAGGCTCTTGGAAATCCTCAGCGAACCGATCGCCAGCCCGGCGCTGCGCGCGGCTGCCTTCGGCGCCCTCGCCGAAATACCCGACATCGGGTTCGAGCGTGACGTCGCCGATGCCGCCGGGCGCCGCGGCGCCGCGATCGGCTGGGCCCGCGAACGCGGATTCGGCCGCAGGTTCATCTTCGATCCGCGCACTTCCGAGATCCTCGCTCAGGCCGAAGTGATCTTCAACGCGAAGGCCGCGGGCTACCCCGGCGTCCCCGACGGAACCGTGTTCCGCGAGACCGCTTATTTGAAATCCGCGATCGTCGACCCGACACCCTGAGCTGGGCAACCGGGCCGAACTTGGCCCGGTTCGGGCCGCTTCCTCCTGTCATGGTGAGCGAATGAGACCGCGTCGCTGCAACAAGCCCCGGAAGCTGGCCCTCGCGCTGACCGCACTCATCGTCACCGCTCTCCCGCCAGCTTCGGCTCAGACCGAAATTCGCCGCCTCGGCTGCGAGTACGTCGAGAGCGGGCCACCGGGCGCCGCCGGCAACCTGCTGTCGATCACGGGCAACGACAATGCGCAGGTCCGCCGCGAGGGCGACCTGGTGCTCGTCGGGACCAGCGCCGGCAACGGGCCGCGCGACTTCGAGCCGATTCCCTGCGGGGAGCAGGCGACGGTCACGAACATCGATCGAATCGTCTACCGGGGAACGAAGGTGGCGCCGCGGCGTGAACACCAGTTCCTCCTCGACGAGCGCGGCGGGCTGCTCGGCCCTGGCGCTAGCCCCGAGCCGACGGACCCTGAGATCGAGGTCGAAGTGGAGCTCCCGCCGCAGCCGCAGGCCCGGCCCCGTGTGCAACTCCTCGGCAGCGAAGGGCGCGAGAACTTCACGGTCGGCGACTTCGGCGACGGCCGGCTCAGTGTCAGTCTGGAGCCCATTCGCACTCTCTACACCCCCGACGCCGACCTGACCGTCGTCGCGCCGCCGCGGACGGTCGAACTGAAGCTCCACGGAAGCGGTGGCAAAGACGTGCTCGATGCCCGCCACCTCGATCTCCGCCGCGGCCTGGTCCGCTCCCTCCTGCTCGCCGGCGACGACGGCAAGGACGCGCTGCTCGGCACCGAACGGGAAGACCACCTCGAAGGCGGCGCTGGGCCCGACCGCCTCTTCGGCCGCGGCGGGCGCGACTTCCTCTACCCGAGCGCCGGCTCCGACCTGACGATCGGTGGCGACGGCGACGACTTCATCTCAGGCAGGCGCGGCTCGGCCGAGCCGGACATCCAGCCCGACGCCTACGCCGGCGGGTCCGGCGACGACTACATCGACGCCCGCCGCGGCGGGGCCGACGAGGTCAGCTGCGGCGCCGGCAGCGACGAGGCTGTGGTCGACGAGAAGGACGTCGAGACGCCGCGCGGCGGGCGCTGCGAGCGCCTGCGCTAGTTCGTTACAAGGAGACCTCTGTCGCCGACGTGATCGACGAGGCGGGGGCTCGCCGCCTACGACCTGCTCACCGAGCAGGTGCTGGAGCGGGTGATCGCCAACTGCGACGGCGAGTAGGCCTGGGTCGAGCGTCGAGGCGGCCGTGGCCGGCGCCGGCGATGGGGCTGGCGCAGCGGCCGGCTGAGGGCCCCGCGCCCCCGCCGGCTCGCCCGCCTCCCCAGGCTCGTTAGAGGGCGCCGATCTCGCGGCGCAGCTTGGCGCGGACGCGGTGCAGGCGCACCTTGACCGTGCCGAGGGGAATACCCAGCCGGTGGGCTATCGCCTCCTGGGTCATGTCCTCGTCGTAGCGCAGCCGCACCAGCTGGCGGTCGCGTTGGTTCAGCCGCTCCAACGCCGCGTGCAGGTCCGCACGCTCCACCGTCGCCAGGACGCGCTCGTCGTCGTCGCCGTGCGTCATCTCGATGGTGTCGATCGGGGCCGGCCGTTTGCGCGCGAACTCGCGCAGCGCCTCGTTGCGGACGATCGTGGCAAGCCACGACTTTCGCGCCGCGCTGTTGCGCAGTGTCAACCGTTTGCGCCAGGCCCGCAGCATCGAGTCCTGAGCAATGTCCTCCGCCTCTGTCCGGTTCTTCGCCCATCGGTGGGCGAAGCTGAGGCAGAGGCTGTGGACCTCGTTCCAGTCCCAGGACTCGCTCGGATCTGCTCCCCGTCCAACCCGATGATCGAGACGACGTACCTCCACGATGGCGAGCACACTAGCATATCTGAGCAATGAAACGATTCCCGACTATTCTTGGTCCCGGCAGTCGTGAACGCGGTTTCAGCAGTTGTGCAGGAGGGCCGGTGGGCGGAGCGAGCCTACGAGGTGATGGCCCCCGTCTATGACGATTTCACCGCCCATCATGACTACGAGCTGTGGTTGGGCAACCTCCTTCCGATCGCCCACGGCCACGGGTTGAGCGGGAACCGTCTGCTCGACGTCGGCTGCGGCACCGGGAAGAGCTTCCTGCCGATGCTCGCAAGGGGCTGGGAGGTGACCGCCTGCGACATCTCGCCCTCGATGCTGGCGCTGGCGGAGGTCAAGGCCGGCGACGCAGCGCAGCTGAGCGTGGCGGACATGCGGGTGCTGCCGGTATTCGGCGAGTTCGATCTCGTCTGGGCGCTGGACGACGCGGACAACTACCTGCTCAGCGGAGAGGAGCTGGGGAAGGCCCTGCGAGGAATGCGGGCCAATCTCACCCCCGGCGGGCTGCTGATGTTCGACGTCAACACCCTGCAGACCTACCGCAGCTTCTTCGCCGAAGAACAGCGGGTGCGGCGGGGCGATCGCGAGCTCGTCTGGCGCGGACAGGGCTCGCCCGATGCCCCGCCCGGCTCGATCAGCGAGGCTCGCTTCGAAGCGAAGGCCGCTGGCCGGGGAAGCGACGCCTCGGTGGAGACCCACGTCCACCGCCAACGTCACTTCCCGGAAGCCGAAGTGCGCGAGCTGCTCGAGCAAGCCGGCTTGGAATGCCTCGACGTCTATGGCCACGGGTTCGACGCGGTGCCGAAGCAGCCGGTCGAAGAACTCGTGCACTCGAAGGTGGTGTACTTCGCCCGGCGTCCGGGTATCGAGGCGAAAGACACGACCAACACCCAAAAGTAAATCGAGGCAAACGATACTAACCACACTTATTCGGCTCCGGAGCTACTCCACCCGTAACTGACACACTATTTGGGTACGGGTGGAGAGGGTTGTTACCGAAATAGTTCGAAACCTGTTTTCCATTTAGCCAGTTACGGGGGCTTTTCTCGGTACGCTTAAGTGTGAGTTTCCAGGCGGCGGAGCTGTCTACTTATATTCTGTAGACTCATAAGGAAATAACTGACAGGCTCGGGCGCGTGTCGGAGACGGCTCTAAAGGCTCTTGGCGAAGCGATTCGGACGCGGCGGGGCGAAATCGAAGGTCTTTCCCAGGAGGGACTTGCCGACCTGGCGGGGATGCATCGCACCTACGTAAGCGAGATCGAGCGCGGCTTGCGCAACCCGAGCTTCCGCAACCTGCACAAGATTGCAGCCGCCCTCGAAGTGCCCCTCTCGGAGCTGGTAGCCCAGGCCGAGCGCAGCAGTGTGTAGCTCCACTGTGGGAACCTCTGAGTGGGATTCCAACCGGTGGGAACCCCGAGACGGGAGCGACGGGACTCGAACCCGCGACCTCCGGCGTGACAGGCCGGCGCTCTAACCAACTGAGCTACGCCCCCAAGGCAGATGGGCGATCCGATCGCCCGCGGGGATTATCTCAGGGTCGCTGGACTTGCAGCTTGAAGGCACCGCGATCGGGGCGCCGGGAGCGAATGGCGACGCGCAGGCGGGACTGGCCGCAGACGGTGAAGTTGAGCCTGTGGCCGAAGCTGAGGCCGTGGCGGGAGGTGCGCAGCACGTGTCCCGCCGCGTTCAAGAGGCTGAGGCCGTAGCTGCGCCAGCCGTCGGGTCGCAGGCTGACGGTCCCGTCGAGCGGTGTCGGGAATGTCCTCACCGCGGCGCCCTCGCGGCGCGACGGCAGCCGGCCCCGCAGGCCGAAGGCCCGCCGCCCCGACCAGGGCTCGAGCGCGTCTTCGCGGATCGCGGCGAGAGCGTCGGCGTCGGGCTGCAGCGCGTCCAGCCAGCGCCAGCGGACGCGGCTGTCGGGGAAACGCAGGAAGGCGAAGCTCTCGGCGAGGGCCTCGCCGGGATCGCGGAAGTAATGCAAATCCTCGCTGCCAACGAAGAGGGCGCCGGCGCGTGTCCGCCGGCAGACGTTCTCGTAGCTCGCCCAGCGCGGCGTGCCCCAGTCGATCGCCGGCGGGAAGGGCGGCGGGCTCTCGCGATGGCGCGCGAGGTGGTGCCCGTACTCGTGGGCGAGGACGAACTCCCGGCCGGCCCCTTCGGAGGAGACGGTGTCGTTGCCGTTGATCACGGCTTTGTCCTCGCTGCCGTAGTAGCAAGCCAGGGCGCCGTAGCCGCACTCGAATTCGATCTCGGATGGAGTGTCGAGCTGGACGGTGAGCAGGCTCATCTCCGGCCCGTGGGCCAGGGTGCCGAGGAAGTCGGCGATCGGCTCGGGATCGGCGGCATTGCAGGCGAGACGGCAGGCAGCCGTGACCGAGATGGCCACGGTTTCGCCGCTGCCGTCAATCGAATAGCGCGCCGTGTCGGCACCGGCCGAGATGCGCGCCGCGCCAGCGCTCGCCGTCTCGATCACCGTGTCGCGCGGCCGCGCCGCCCCGCCCGCCGGGAAGGCGAGGAGGAGGATCATGGCTATGCCCGCAAGCGCCCCCGCCGGGCGCTTGCTCAAGGAGCGGGCCCCGGAGGTATCTCGTAGGCGACAGCCGGCAGCGAGGCGGAGAGCGGGCGCGCCGGCAATGCGCGGCTCGCAAGCGCGCCGCCCCCTCGCTTCGCCCGGCGACCCGCCCAGCGCGGACGTACCGGGTCGAAGTCGAGCAGCGAGCGCCAGGTGTCGGTGCCGATCTTGCCGTCCACCGGCAGGCCGGCGCTCGCCTGGAAGTCTCGGACCGCGGTACTCGTCTGCCTGCCGAAGATGCCGGTGACTGGCAGCAGCGGCTCAACCGCGGCGCGCAGGTGGGCCTGCGCCCAGACGACCATGTCGCCGGAGCTGCCGCGCTTCAGCAGCGGGTGGTCGGTCACCGGCTCGTAGCCGAGGACCGGACCGTCTGTGGGAGCGCCGAGCGCGCCCCACCCGGTCGTCGTCGTCTCCTGCCAGTCCCACCAGCTCGGCGCCAGGCCGCCGTAGTTGTGGGCGAAGCGGCGGAAGCGGACGATCTCCCGGCGGTTGGCGCCGCCGTAGGTCTGCCCGAGCGGGTAGAGCGGGTGGTCCCAGAGCCGGTTGAAGAGGAAGGTGTGCTCGTAGACGGCGCGGACCGAGGTGCCGATCGCGCGCCAATACATCTGCGGCTGGTTGGCGATCGCTCCGCCGGGGCCGAAGAAGACCGAGTACGGGAAGGAGGGGTGGTAGTCGACGTAGGGGAAGGCGGCGAGCGAGAGTGGGAAGGCGGCGCCGATGCGGGCGCGCAGCGCGCGGATGTAACGATCGGCGGCGGCATACTTGCCCTCGTAGGCGCCCTCGGCGTCGATCACCAAGCAGTCCGCGCCGCGGCGCACCGCGACGGCGCCGACCTTGGCCTCGTCCACCGGCTGGTCGCCGTAGACGAACTGCCAGGCGCAGGCGTCGATCCCGGCGCGGTGCAGCGCGCCCACCACCACCTTGTTGAACTGCGACCAGGTGTCATCGCCGTCGCCGGCCTTTATGTAAAGGGTTCCAATCCCGGCCTGGCGGGCGCGGGCGACGATGCGATCGAGGCTGCCTCCCTCGGAGCGGTCGACGTACCAGATCCACATTCCGTGACGGTTAAAGGAAGAGTGGGCGGGCTCGGCGGCAATCCCGTCCGCGCCACCCGAAGCGGCGGAGGCGATGCGCGTGTCAGCCGTCAGAGAGATCACGAACAAGATCGCCAGGAGCACCAGGCGGAGCCCTGGCGCCAGGGTGCTGCTGGTCCTCACGTCAACGTTCAACACGGTAGCTCGCGCGGCGCTGCGGTTCCAGAAATCCGACTTCCATAGCCGTACCCAGTCCGACCGCAACCCTGGCGGGGGGAAATTATGTACTCGCCGGCCCCCGCCATCGCCGTGGGGCGTACGGTTTGGCGCACAGATTGCAACCCCGAGGAGGAGCGCCTTGATCGTCGAGAGGACCGAGAACCCGATGTGGCTGTCGAACGCCTACCTGGTCGCCGACGAAGAGGGCGGCAAGGGGGTGCTGATCGATGGCAACGACGAGCTCGGTCCGCTGCTCGAGCGGGCCGAGCGCGACGGGATCGAGATCACCCACATCCTCGTCACCCATCCCCACGGCGACCACGTCGCCGGCCTCCCCGAGGCGCGATCGGCGCTCGGCGACCCGCCGCTCGTCGCCCACGCCGAGGCGGCGGCCGAGCTCGACCTGGATGTGAGCGAGACGATCGGCGACGGGGAGAAGCTCTCCGCCGGCGATCTCGAGATCGAGGCGATCCTCACCCCCGGCCACGCCGCCGGCCACCTCGCCTTCCTCGTCGCCGAGTCCGACGTCTTCACCGCCGACGTCCTCTTCAAGGGAACGGTCGGTGGGACGATGGCGCCGGGGGCGAGCGGCTTCGCCGACCTGAAGGCCTCGGTGATGCGGCTGATGGAGCTGCCGCCGGAGACGCGGGTCCACCCCGGTCACCGCGAGCCGACCACGATCGGCGAGGAGTGGGACGGCAACCCGTTCGTGCGTATCTGGCGCGGCCTGGAGGAGACCGGCGCCGAGGAGGTGACGGTCTGGGACCGCCCGGCGACGCTGAAGCTCTGGGCGCCCGACTACGACGGCGGCAACAAGGCCTGGATCGTCTTCGGCGACGATGGCACCGAGGCGATAGTCGGCGGCTCGCAGGTAGTGCGGCAGTGACCAGCGCGCCGGAGCTGAAGGCGCAGATCGAGGCCGAACGCGGCGGCCGCCCCTTCCTCGTCTACCGTGACGGCGAGGGCAAGCAGCGGATCGTCGTCGTCGAGGAGGGGACCGACGCGCTCTGGATCGGGCGCGGCGCCTCGGCCGACCTGCGGCTCGACTGGGACGAGGAGGTCTCGGCGCTGCACGCCCAGGTCGAGGTCGTGCGCGACGAGTGCACCCTGCTCGACGACGGCCTCTCGCGCAACGGCTCCTTCGTCGGCGAGCAGCGGGTCGACGGGCGGCGCCGGCTGCGCGATGGGGACACGCTGCGCTTCGGCCGCACCACGGTTCTCTTCCGCCGTCCCGGCGAGGGCGCGCCGGAAGCGACCGTCGCCGCCGGCCAGGTGCCGGGGGCGGCGAAAATCTCCCCCGGCCAGCGCCGCGTCCTGCTTGCCCTCTGCCGTCCCTTCAAGGACTCATCCCCGTTCGCCACGCCGGCGACCAACCAGGCGATCGCCGAGGAGCTGCACCTCAGCGTCGACGCGGTCAAGACCCACATGCGGGCGCTCTTCGAGAAGCTCGAAGTCGAGGACCTGCCACAGAACCAGAAGCGGGTCGGCCTGGTCGAGCGCGCCCTGCAGAGCGGCGCGGTCAGCCGCCGCGAGCTTTGATGCAGCGGACGTATATGCGATTGGAGCCCGTCGCGCCAGGCCTGACACTGCCTTGATGCTCCTGCCGCTGGCGTTGGCCGCGTCCGACGTCAAAAACTTCTTCTTCGATTGGTACCCCGTCTTCGGGGTCGTCTTCATGTTCTGTCTCTTGATTGTCTTCGTGGTGCTCCTGCGCGGCACGCTCGGCGCGACCAAGCCGGAGACGGTGAAGGCGAGCAAGACCAAGCCCGTGCTGTGGGAGGAGGTGCAGGGGGTCGACGCCGCCAAGGAAGAGCTGATCGACGTGGCCGAATGGCTGCGCGACCCCGAGCGCTTTGCCGCCCTCGGCGCGCAGGCGCCGCGCGGCGTGCTGCTCTTCGGCCCGCCGGGGACGGGCAAGACGATGCTGGCGCGGGCGGTGGCGGCGCAGGCCGGCGTCGACTTCTTCTCCGCCTCGGGCTCGAGCTTCGTCGAGATGTTCGTCGGCAGGGGCGCCGCCCGCATCCGGCGCCTGTTCAAGGAGGCGCGCAAGTCGGGCCGGGCGGTGATCTTCATCGACGAGCTCGACGCGGTCGGGGGAGCGCGCAGCGGCGGCGGCGGGGACGGCGGCTCGAGCGAGCGCGAGCAGGCGCTCAACCAGCTGCTGGTCGAGCTCGACGGCTTCGAGAAGGACCCCGGCACGGTGATCGTGATCGCCGCCTCCAACTACGTCGACAAGCTCGACAAGGCGCTGCTGCGGCCGGGCCGGTTCGACCGCCAGGTGCTGGTGGCGCCGCCCGACCGCGACGGCCGCGAGGCGATCCTGCGCGCCCACGCCAAGGGCAAGCCGCTGGGCGAGGACCTCGACCTCACCGACGTCGCCCGCAAGACGACGGGGATGACCGGCGCCCAGCTTGCCAACGCGCTCAACGAGGCGGCGATCATCGCCGGGCGGGCGGGACGTAAGGCGATGGCGCGCGAGGACCTCGACGAGGCGCTGCTGCGCCAGTCGGTCGGCTCCCAACAGGCGCGGCGCCTCAACCAGCGGGAGCGGCGGATCGTCGCCTACCACGAGGCTGGCCACGCGCTCTGCCGTCGCCTGCTCGGCCT
>JBKPOW010000152.1:0-6467 GCA_046733275.1 Actinomycetota bacterium | reverse complement strand
GAGGAGCTGCGCGAGCAGCTCTTCTCGCGCGGCTCCGGCTACCTGCTCTATCGCCTGGTCGACGACAGCTTCGACTACTGCTTCCCGATGCTGCGCAAGATCGGCAACAAGCTCGACGCGCTCGAGGACGACATCTTCGAGGGGCGCTCAGAGGAGGTCGTGCGCGATATCTCCAACGTCAAGCAGGAGATCATCAACTTCCGCAAGGTGATCCGCCCACAACGGCCGGTACTGCGCGACCTGGAGAGGGTCAAGCAGCGCTACCTCGCCACCGACCTCGACCTCGAGATCTACTTCGACGACATCGTCGACGCCCACGAGCGGATCTGGGACATGCTGGAGAACTACAAGGAGGTGGTCGAGGCGCTGGCCGAGACCAACGAGTCGGTGATCTCGCACCGGGTCAACGACATCCTCCGCGTCCTCACCTCGATCAGCGTCATCGTCCTGCCGCTGACCCTGATCGCCAGCATCTGGGGCGCCAACGTCCACGTCCCCGGCGAGGGCGACACCACCGCGTTCTGGATCCTGCTCGGCGCGATGGTCGCGATCCTGGTCGCGATGGTCGGCTACTTCCGCAATCGCGGCTGGCTTTGAAGCTTCCGCTGTTCCTTTGCCCCATATGACGGCGAAAAGGAACAGCGGAGCCTGAATAGGATGCGCGTCCTGTGGCCAACTTTCGCATTTGGGCGCCGTGGCGCCTCGCTTACGTGAAGGACGCCTCCAAGGACAGGGAGGAGGAGTGCATCTTCTGCGCCAAGCCGGCGGCGGAGGACGACGAGGCCAACCTGATCGTCCACCGTGGCGAGCGCTGCTTCGTCATCCTCAACCTCTTCCCCTACACCAACGGCCACCTGATGATCGCGCCGTACGAGCACCTCGGTCGCATCCAGGACCTGCCCGCCGAGACGACGGCGGAGCTGATGTCGCTGGCGCAGCGGGCGATGGCTCGGCTCGAGCAGGTCTACGACCCACACGGCTTCAACGTCGGCTTCAACCAGGGGCGGGTGGCAGGTGCGGGAGTCGAGCACCACATCCACCTGCACGTCGTCCCCCGCTGGGGCGGCGACACCAACTTCATGCCGGTGATCGCCGACACCAAGGTGATGCCGCAGACCCTGGAGGAAAGTTACGCCGCCCTGCGAGGTGCCTTTTGACTGAACAAGGTCCGGCTTGCCCGCCCGCGGCGGACGCGGGAGCGGAGGCCAATCCATATCTGATTCTCTTGGCCTCCGCGGGAGCAGAGCACGCGGGCGGAATGTGTTGATGTCGATCTTCAAGGCCTATGACATACGTGGGCTCTTCGGGGAGGAGATGGACGAGACGACGGCGCTGGCGATCGGCCGCGCCTTCGCCCGTGTGCTGGCGCGGCTGCGCGGGAAGCAGCCGGGCGAGCTGCGCGTCGGGCTCGGGCGCGACATGCGGCTGACCGCCCCGGCGATGGCGGCGGCGGTGCGCGAGGGCCTGATCGCCGAGGGGGCGACGGTGCTCGACGCCGGCATGGTCGCCACCGAGATGCTCTACCACCTGGTCGGCTCGCGCCGGCTCGACGGCGGCGCGATGGTGACCGCCTCGCACAATCCCAAGCCCTACACCGGGGTCAAGCTGGTCCGCGAGGGAGCGCTGGCGCTCTCCGGCGACGCCGGCATCGGCGATGTGCGGCGCGAGATCGAAGCGGGGCTCGGCGACGCGCCCGGCGGCGGCGCGGGCGAGGAGGTCGACGTCTGGGACGAGTACCGCGAGCATGCGCTCTCCTTCGTCGATCCCGGCGCGGTCAGGCCGATGAAGGTCGTGGTCGACGGCGGCAACGGCATGGCCGGGCCGATGGTCGGGCCGATTCTGCGGCGGCTGGGGCTCGAGCTCGACCAGATGTACTTCGAGCCCGACGGCGAGTTCCCCGACCACGAGCCCAACCCCCTGCTGCCGGAGAACCGCAGGCTGATCGAAGAGCGCGTGCGCTCCGCCGGGGCCGACCTCGGCATCGCCTGGGACGGCGACGCCGACCGCTGCTTCTTCATCGACGGCGAGGGCGCCTTCTGCGACGGCGACTTCGTCTGCGCGCTGCTGGCCCGCGCGGCGCTGGCGAAGGAGCCGGGCGGGACGATCCTCTACGACCCGCGCTCGAGCCGCGCCGTGCCCGACGTCGTCGCCGCCGCGGGCGGCCGCTCCGACCTCTCCCGCGTCGGCCACGCCTACTTCAAGATCCGCATGCGCGAGAAGGAGGCCGTCTTCGGCGGCGAGGTCTCCGGCCACTACTACTTCCGCGACTTCTGGTGCGCCGACTCGGGCACGATCCCGGCGCTGCTGATGCTCGAGCTGCTCTCCGTCGAGGGACGCTCGCTGGCCGAGCTGATGGCCGAGTTCCGCTCGCGCTACTTCATCTCCGGCGAGATCAACTCCGAAGTCGCCGATCAGGGGGCGAAGATGGAGGAGATCGCCGCGCGCTACGGCGACGGCGAGATCGGTCGCCTCGACGGGATCTCCGTCGACTACCCCGAGTGGCACTTCAACGTGCGGCCCTCGAACACCGAGCCGCTGCTCCGCCTCAACCTCGAGTCGCTCGTCTCCCGCGAGGACATGGAAGCGAAACGCGATGAGGTGCTGGGATTGATCCGGGCGTGACGCTGACCCCCGAGGGGGCCCTGGAGCAGGCCGCGCTGGCCGGCATCCACCGCCTCCGCATCCCCACCCCGTTCGCCGTCGGACGGGTCAACTGCTACCTGCTCGAGGACGAACCGCTGACCCTGATCGACACCGGGCCAAACTCGGGCAAGGCGCTCGACGAGCTGCAGGGCCAGCTCGCCGCCCGCGGCCACTCGATCGACGACCTCGAGCTGGTGGTCCTCACCCACCAGCACATCGACCACCTCGGCCTTGTCGAGATCGTCGTCGAGCACTCCGGCGCCGAGGTTGCCGCCCTCGGCCTCGCCGCCGAGCGGCTCGCCAACTTCGGCGAGGACGCCGAGCGCGAGGACGAGTTCGCGGTCGAGCTGATGCTGCGCAACGGCATCCCGCAGGAGGTCGCCTTCGCCCTGCAGAGCGTCTCGCGCAGCTTCCGCGGCTGGGGCTCCCACGCGCAGGTGACCCGACCGCTCGAGGACGGCCACTCGTTGAGCTTCCGCGACCGCGTCCTGCAGGCGTTCCACCGGCCCGGCCACAGCCCCTCGGACACGGTCTTCTGGGACGAGCAGCGGCGCATCCTGATCGCCGCCGACCACCTGATCGCCCACATCTCCTCCAACCCGCTGATCGCCCGCCCGCTGGACGGCTCCTCAGGGCGGCCGCAGGCGCTCGTCACCTACATCGAGTCGATGAAGAAGACGCGCGAGATGCCGGCCGAGATCGTCCTCTCCGGCCACGGCGAACCGATCGTCGACCACGTCGCCCTGATCGACGACCGCCTCGCCAAGCATGAGCGGCGCAAGGAGAAGATCTACGGCCTGATCGCCGAGCGCCCCCGCTCAGGCTACGAGATCGCCCAGGCGATCTGGGGGAACGTCGCCGTGACCCAGGCTTTCCTCACCCTCTCCGAGGTGATCGGCCACGCCGACCTGCTGATCAACGAGGGCCGCGTGCGCGAGCTCGACGACGGGGAGGTGGTCCGCTATGAGGCGACCGGGTAGGCGCCCGGGCAAGAAACGGATGCTGCTGATCGTCAACCCCTACGCGACGACCGTCTCCGATCGGCTGAAGAACCTCGTGGTCTACGCGCTGCAGGGCCGCTACGAGGTCGAGACCGTCGCCACCGAGGCGCAGAACCACGCCACCGAGATCGGCCGCGAGGTGCGCGACCACGGCTACGACGTCGTCATCGCCTTCGGCGGCGACGGCACGCTGAATGAGGTCGCCAATGGCCTCGCCGGCACCGATGTGCCGGTCTCGGTGCTGCCCGGCGGCTCGACCAACGTCGTCTGCCGCACCCTCGGCATCCCCAACGACGTCGTCGACGCGACCGAGCACCTGCTCGCCCTGGTCGACGAGTGGACGCCGCGTAGGATCGACCTCGGCCAGGCCGACGGCCGCTACTTCGTCTTCTCCTGCGGGCTCGGCATCGACGCCACTGTGGTCAAGCGGGTCGACGCCCACCCGCGGCTCAAGTCGCGCGCCGGCCCCTACTACTACACCTGGGCGGCGATCTCGGCCTTCTACCGCCAGTACATGGTCAAACCGGTGCGGCTGCGGGTCGAGCTCGACGGCGGCCGGCAGAGCGAGGGCATCACCGCCCTGGCCCAGAACTCCGACCCGTTCACCTACTTCGCCAGCAACCCGATCCGTGTCTGCGAGGGGGTCGCGATCGACGACGGTACGCTCTCGCTCGGCGTGCTCAAGCGCGCCGCGCAGCGCGACATGCCGACCCTGGTCCCGCGCCTCTTCAGCGAGAAGCGGCCGGGCGCCCGCCACCGCCAGATCGAGCACTTCGAAGACGTCACCCGGGCGACGATCGCCTCGATCTCCGCGACCAAGGACGGCATCGCCCGACCCTTCCCCGTCCAGGTCGACGGCGACTACATCGGCGAGCGCGTCCAGATGGAGCTGAGCGTCGCCCCCGGCGCGCTCACGGTCATCGCCTGAAGCTCAGCCAGTCGGGGTGATGCGGTAGGCGTCGAAGACCGACTCGACGTTGCGCAGGCGGGAGATGCACTGCTTGAGCTGCTCGGTGTCGCCGACCTCGACGACGAAGCGGTTCTTCACCATCGGGTGCTTGGTCATGCAGCTGGCGCCGAGGATGTTGATCCCGGCCTCGGCAAAGGTGCGCGAGAGGTCCTCCAGCAGGCGGGTGCGGTCGTAGGCGTCGACCTGCAGCTCGACTTTGTAGGTCGACTCGTTCTCGCCCTCCCAGGCCACCTCGACGAAGCGTTCGGGTGACTTCATCAGGGCCTTGACGTTCTTGCAGTCGGCGCGGTGGATGGTGATGCCGCGGCCGAGCGAGACGTAGCCGGCGATCCGGTCGCCGGGCACCGGCCGGCAGCACTTGGCGAGGCGCACGGCGACGTTCTCGGCGCCCTTGACGCGGATGCCGTAATCGGAGGCGTCCTTGGTCCGCCGCGCCTTGTCTTCGCGGGCGCCCTCGAAGTCGAACGGCTCGCGCTCCTCGACCGCCTCGCCCTCTTTCAGCCGCTGCATCAGCTTGTTGGCGACCGCCTTGGTCGCGACCTTGCCCTGGCCGAGGGCGATGTAGAAGTCGCTCGCCTTGCGGAAGCCCATCTCGCGGATCACCTGGGCGAGCAGCGGCGAGATCGCCAGCTTCTGCATCGGCAGGCCGCGCTGGCGCAACGCCTCCTCGAGCGCGTCGCGCCCCTTCTGCTCGGCGTCCTCGCGCCTTTCCTGTTTGAAGAAGGCGCGGATCTTGTTGCGGGCGCGGCTGGTCCGCACCAGCTTCAGCCAGTCGCGCGAGGGCCCTCGGTTCTGCTTCGCGGTCAGCACCTCGACGATGTCGCCCGAGCGCAGCTGGTAGTGCAGCGGCACGATCGAGCCGTTGACCTTGGCGCCGACGCAGCGGTGACCGACGTCGGTGTGAACCGCGTAGGCGAAGTCGAGCGGGGTCGAGCCGGCCGAGAGGTTCTTCACCTCGCCCTTCGGCGTGAAGACGAAGACCTCGTCCTCGAAGAGGTCGACCTTGAGCGACTCGAGGAACTCGGTCGGGTCCTGCTCGCCCTCGGCCTCGACCAGCTGCCGCAGCCAGGTCATCTTCTCGCGCTGCGGGTCGTCGGCGCCGCCCTCCTTGTAGGCGACGTGGGCGGCGATCCCGTACTCGGCCAGGTCGTGCATCTCGCCGGTACGGATCTGGATCTCCAGCGGCTTGCCTTCCGGCCCGATCACCGTCGTGTGCAGCGCCTGGTACATGTTGGCTTTGGGCATCGCGACGAAGTCCTTAAAGCGCCCGGGCAACGGCTTCCAGAGCGAGTGGATGACGCCGATCGCGCCGTAGCAGTCCTTGACCGAGCCGACGATCACCCGCATTGCCGTCAGGTCGAAGATCTCGTTGAACTCGCGCCCCTTCTTGGTCATCTTCGTGTAGATCGAGTAGAAGTGCTTGGCCCGGCCGGAGATCTCGGCCTCGACCCCGACCGCCTCCAGCTCCCGGCCGAGGAACTCGCCGGCCTCGCTTACGTAGGACTCGCGCTCGTCGCGCTGCTGGGCGACGAGCTGCTTGATCTCCTTGTACTTGCGCGGATGCAGGGTGGCGAAAGCGAGGTCCTCCAGCTCCCATTTGATCGCGTGAATACCCAGGCGGTGGGCGAGCGGCGCGTAGATCTCCAGCGTCTCGCGCGCCTTCGCCATCTGCTTCTGCTTGGGCAGGGCGCCGAGGGTGCGCATGTTGTGCAGACGGTCGGCCAGCTTGATCAGGATCACCCTGACGTCGGTGGCCATCGCCACCATCATCTTGCGGTAGTTCTCGGCCTGCCGCTCGTCGCGGCTCTCGAAGGTCATCCCGGTCAGCTTGGTGACGCCGTCGACCAGCTGGG
>JBKPOW010000151.1:0-5652 GCA_046733275.1 Actinomycetota bacterium | reverse complement strand
GCCTGAACCCGGCTCCCCGCCGCCGTCAGCGCGCTCAATAGGCTCCCAATCCATGAAGGCCGACGAAATCCGCAGCACCTACCTCTCCTTCTTCGAGGAGCGCGGGCACCGCATCGTCCCCTCCGCCTCCCTGGTGCCCTCCGTCCACGATCCCTCGGTCCTGCTGACGACGGCCGGGATGCAGCCCTTCAAGCCGTACTTTCTCGGCCTCGAGGAGCCTCCCGCGCGGCGGATCGCCGACGTCCAGAAGTGCTTCCGCACGACCGATATCGAGGAGGTCGGCAACACCGCCCGCCACCTCACCTTCTTCGAGATGCTCGGCAACTGGAGCTTCGGCGACTACTTCAAGGCGGAGTCGATCCCCTGGGGCTGGGAGCTGTCGACGCAGGGCTTCGGCATGGACCCCGAGCGGATCTGGGCGACCGTCTTCGGCGGGGACGAGGAGCTCGGCCTCGGCCCCGACGAGGAGGCGATCGAGATCTGGAAGGGCGTCGGCCTGCCAGAGGAGCGTATCGTCCTGCTCGGCCGCGAGGACAACTTCTGGCAGGCCGGCCCGAGCGGCCCCTGCGGGCCGTGCTCTGAGCTCTACCTCGACCGTGGTGAGGCCTTCGGCACCGCCGGCGAGCTGCCTGGCGACGACACCGACCGCTTCCTCGAGTTCTGGAACCACGTCTTCATGACCTACGACCTCTCACCTGAGGGGAAGCTCACCGAGCTGCCGATGCGCAACATCGACACCGGCATGGGCCTCGACCGGATGGCGGCGATCCTGCAGGACGTCCCCTCGGTCTTCGAGACCGACCTGATCCGGCCGCTGATCGACCTCGCCGAGGAGCTCTCCGGCCGCTCCTACGCGGAGGGCGGCGCGGTGACGCGGGCGATGCGGATCGTCGCCGACCACTCGCGCGGCGCCGCCTTCCTGATCGCCGACGGCGTCGTCCCCTCCAACGAGGACCGCGGCTACATCCTGCGGCGGATCATGCGGCGGGCGATCCAGCAGGGGCGCACCCTCGGCCTCGAGGCGCCCTGGCTCGGCCGCTTCGCCGAGCGCACGATCGAGGCGATGGGTGGGACCTACCCCGAGCTGGAGGCCGCGCGCGCGACGATCGCCCGCTGGGTCGGCGACGAGGAGGAGAGCTTCGGCCGCACGCTCGAGCGCGGCACGGAGCTGCTCGAGCGGCTCGTCGCCGAGGCGAAGGAGGCCGGCACCTCCTGGATCGACGCGGCCGATGCCTTCAAGCTGCACGACACCTACGGCTTTCCCTACGACCTGACCAAGGAGCTGCTCGCCGAGCAGGGCCTCTCGGTCGACGACGCGGGCTTCGAGGAGCTGATGGAGGAGCAGCGGCAGCGCGCCCGCGTCGGCGCCGCCACCGCGCACGGCTCCGAGGATCGTCACGAGAAGGTGATCGCCTTCGCCGCCGCGGCGCCGCCGACCCGCTTCGTCGGCTACGAGACGCTGCGCGCGACCACCGGCGTGGCCGCGGTGGCGGGTGACGACGGCCGCACCCTGGTCAAGCTCGAGGAGAGTCCCTTCTACGCCGAGGGCGGCGGCCAGGTCGCCGACTCCGGGCTGCTGCGCTGGGAGGGCGGCGAGGTCCGCGTGCTCGACGTCTATCGCATCGGCGAGGACCAGGCGCTGGAGGTCGAGGGGACGCCGGCCCAGGGCGGCGACGCGGTTGAGGCCCTTGTCGACCACGAGACCCGCCACGCGACGATGCGCAACCACACCGCGACCCACCTCTTGCACGCGGCGCTGCGCGAGCGCCTCGGCGAGCACGTGCGCCAGGCAGGCTCGGCGGTCCGGCCCGACAAGCTGCGCTTCGACTTCACCCACGGCCAGGCGCTCGCCGCCGGGGACGTCGCCGCGATCGAGGATCGGGTCAACGGGTGGATCAAGGCGAGCCGGCCCGTGCGCTGGCTGGAGATGGAGCGCGAGGAGGCGACCCGGCTCGGCGCGATGGCGCTCTTCGGCGAGAAATACGGCGAGTGGGTGCGGGTGGTCGAGGTCGACGGCGTCTCGCGCGAGCTCTGCGGCGGCACCCACGTCGCCAACACCGCCGAGGTCGGCATCTTCAAGGTTCTCTCGGAGGGCTCGAGCGCCGCCAACGTGCGCCGGATCGAGGCGCTGACCGGCCCCGCCGCGATCGACTGGTTCCGCCGCGAGGAGGAGCGGCTGCGCGAGGTCGGCGAGCTGCTCGGCTCGCCGCAGGACCCGCTGACCGGCGCCCTCCGCGCCGCCGAGCGCCTGCGCGAGGCGGGCGACTTGGAGCAGAAAGACGCCATGCGACGACTCGGCGGTGAAGTCGCGCGTCTCGCCGCCGAGGCGGTCGACGTAAGCGGTTTCGACGTTCTCTCCGCGAAGACCGTGCTCGTCGATCAGAAAGAGCTGTTGGAGTTGGCGCAACGCGTGAGGGGCAAGTTCCGCCACGGCTCGGGCATAGTCATCGGCGGAACCGACGGGAGCAAGGTTGGTCTGGTCGTACTGCTCTCTCCGGAGCTGGTCGAGCGAGGGCTTTCCGCTGCGGCAATCGTGCGCGAGGCGGCCACCATCGTGGGCGGCGGCGGTGGTGGGCGCGACGAGATGGCCCAGGCCGGAGGGAAGGATGCTGAGAAGCTCGACCAGGCGTTGACTGTGGCGAGGCAGGCGATCGAGCGGGGGCTGGGATGAAGGCGCCCGTCTGATGCGCGTGCTCGCCCTCGACTACGGCACGGCGCGGATCGGCTGCGCGATCTCCGACCCCAGCGGCACCCTGGCGACGCCGCTACCGGTGATCGAGCCGCCCGAGCCGCGCTCGGTGGCCGAGATGGTCGCCGAGCGCGAGGTCGATCGCGTGGTCGTCGGCCTGCCGCTGCACCTCAGCGGCGAAGAGGGCTCCCAGGCAGCGCTGACCCGCACCTTCTGCGCCGAACTGGAAGCCATGCTCGACGTCCCGGTCGAGACCTACGACGAGCGGCTGACGACGCGGATGGCGGAGGCGAGCAAGCGCGAGGGTGCGGAGGCGGCGCCGGACTCGCTCGCCGCCGCGCACCTGCTGCAGGCCTACCTCGCTGGCCAGGCGGCGATCGAGGCGGACGACGAGGATGCTTGACGATGCGGCGAAACTGCGCGCCGAGCGGCGGCGCGTCCTGCGCGAGCGCCGGCGCCGTCGTCGGTGGTTGGCGATCGGCGGCCTGGCGGGGGCGCTGCTGCTCGCCGCCGGCGCGATGGCCGCGGCGATCGCCTACGTCAGCCGCGACGAGCCGCCACCGCCCGAACCGCTGCCGACGATCGACCTGACCGTGCCCGAGGGCTACAGCCGGGCGCAGACCGCCGAGCTGGCGCGCGAAGCGGGCCTGCGCGGCGACTACCTGAAGGCGAGCGCGGGCCACGAGGGCTTCCTCTTCCCCGACACCTTCGAGCTGGAGAGGAACGCCCCGGCCGCCGACCTGGTGCGGTTGCAGCTGGAGGACTTCGAGCGACGCTTCGCCGGGGTCGAGATGCGCTACGCCCGCTCGAAGAACCTGACCGAGCACGACGTGGTCACGATCGCCTCGATGGTCGAGGAGGAGGCCCAGCTCGACGAGGAGCGCGAGCTGATCGCCGCGGTGATCTACAACCGCCTGCGCGAAGGCATCCCGCTCGGCATCGACGCGACGATCCGCTTCGCCACCGGCAACTACGAGCAGCCGCTGACCGAATCGGAGCTGGCGGTCGACTCCCCCTACAACACCCGCCTCAACGCCGGCCTGCCGCCGGGGCCGATCTCCAGCCCCGGCCTGGCCTCGCTCGAAGCCGCCGCCCGCCCGGCCGAGGTCGACTACCTCTACTACGTGGTCGAGCCCGGCACCTGCGGCGAGCACTCCTTCTCCTCCACCGTCGCCGAGTTCGAAGCCGACGTCGCCCGCTACAACGAAGCGCGCGAAGCGGCCGGCGGCGAATCGCCGGACAGCTGCGGCGAATGAAGCGACTGGCTGTCCTCGGGCACCCGGTCGGCCACTCGCGCTCGCCGGCGATGCACACCGCGGCGCTCGCCGCGATGGGCCTGGGCGACGAGTGGAGCTACGAGGTGATCGACGTCGCGCCGGACGAGCTCGAGCCGTGGGTGCGGGCGATGGAGGGGGAAGGCTTCGCCGGCGCCAACGTCACCGTTCCCCACAAGGGGGCGGCGCTGGCGCTCGCCGACTCTCTCTCGGAGACCGCGCGCGAGATCGGCGCCGCCAACACGCTCAGCTTCGAGGCCGGTGAGATCCGCGCCGAGAACACCGACGCCCAGGGCCTGCTCGACGCGCTGCCAGGCTCGCCGGCCGGGAGCCGGGCGCTGGTCCTGGGCGCCGGCGGCGCGGCCCGCGCCGCCGTCTGGGCGTTGCTGCGGGAGGGTGCGCAGGTCGACGTCTGGAACCGCACCGCGCTGCGCGCCGAGCACCTCTGCGAGGAGCTGGGCGGGACGCCGGTCGAGGCGCCCGACCAAGCGGGCTACACGCTGGTCGTCAACACCTCGGCGGCGGGGCTGCGGGGCGAGGATCCCTTCGCCGAGCTGCCGCTCGACCCGAGTGGCTTCGCCGCCGGGCAGATCGTCGCCGACCTCGTCTACGGCGAGCGGCCGAGCCCGCTGCTGGCCGCGGCCGAGGAAGCGGGCGCGACGACCGTCGACGGGATCGAGGTACTGGTCCGCCAGGGCGCCCTCTCGTTGCGGGTCTGGACCGGTCGCGAACCCCCGCTCGAAGCGATGCGCCGCGCGGCGCGCAGATAGCCTAGACGCCGGCATGAGCACCCGTTTTCGCTTCACCACCGCAGGCGAGTCGCACGGCCCCGGCCTGGTCGCGATTGTCGAGGGCATGCCGGCGGGGCTTCAGTTGGAGCGCGAGGCGCTCGACCGCGACATGGCGCGCCGCCAGCTCGGCCACGGCCGCGGCGGGCGGATGAAGATCGAGACCGACTCCGTCGAGGTCCGCTCCGGTGTGCGCCACGGCCGCACCCTGGGCAGCCCGATCGCGGTCCTGGTCGCCAACCGCGACTACGCCAACTGGGAGGAGCGAATGAACCCCTGGCCGGTCGAGGGCTTCGAACCGGACGAGGTTCATCTGCCGCGTCCCGGGCACGCCGACCTGGTGGGTGCGCAGAAGTACGGCCACACCGACATCCGCAACGTGCTCGAGCGGGCGAGCGCGCGCGAGACGGCGGCGCGGGTGGCCGCCGGCTCGCTCGCCCGCGGCCTGCTGACGGCGCTGGGGGTGAGCGTGCACAGCCACGTCACCCAGATCGCCTCGGTGCGGGCGCCGGAGCGCGCCGATCTCGGCCCGGACGACTTCGCCGCGGTGGACGAGGACCCGGTGCGCTGCCTCGACCCCGAGGCGAGTACGGCGATGGTCGAGGAGATAAACCGCCTGCGCAAGGCCAACGAGAGCCTCGGCGGCAGCTTCGAGGTGCGCGCCTTCGGCCTCGTCCCCGGCCTCGGCTCGCACATCTCCTGGGAAGAGCGCCTCGACGGCCGGCTCGCCGGCGCGGTCGCCTCGATCCAGTCGGTCAAGGGCGTGGCGATCGGCGAAGCCTGGGACGTCGCCGGCCGGCCGGGCTCGGAGGCCCACGACGAGATCTTTTGGTCCGAAGAGCGTGGCTATCACCGCGAGACCAATCACGCCGGTGGCCTGGAGGGGGGGATGACCAATGGG
>JBKPOW010000150.1:0-8769 GCA_046733275.1 Actinomycetota bacterium | reverse complement strand
GCGCCGGCACGGTGGGCGGCGCCGCGGCCTGCGTCGCCGGGGGCGTGGCGCCGGCGCCGCTCGGCCTCGAGCCGCAACGGATCGTCGAGCCCAGGATCGAACGCGTCTCGGAGCGGGCGATCGACGGAGGGGCGCTTCTGGTCGACGCCGAGCCGCCGTCAAGGGAAGCGGCATCCACTCCGCCGGCGCCCCAGCCCCCGCCGGAACCGGATGCGCCGTCGACTCCCGCGCCACCCGCCGCTCCGGCGCCGGAACCGGTCGAAGCGGGAGCGGTCGAATATGCCCCGCCGACCGAACCTGCCCCGCCCGCGGCGGAAGCGACGTCCGCCTCGAGCGGCAGCGCCGCGGGGGAGTTCGGCCCGTGACATGTCGCACCACGACGAAGCTGTGCCTGTCCGGCGCCGACCGGCGCCGACGCCCGCTCGCGGGCCTCGTGGCTCTGGCCATGTTGGCCTTCGCCGCCCCTGGCGCCGCGGCGAGCCCGCCGGCTCCGTCGGAATTGAGGGTCGTCGGCGGTGACGGATGGCGCTCGGACAACGCCTTCTCGCTCGACTGGAAGAGCCCACCGGCGATCAGTCCCATCCTCACGCGGACCCACTACAGGGTCCGCGATTCGCAAGGGACCACGCTCGCGGCGGGCGTCATCTCCAGGACCGAGGATGGAATCGGCCCGCTGGTCGTCCCTCCGATCCCCGGCTCCTACGCAGCCGAGGTCTGGTTCGAAGACGAGACAGGGTCCCAAGGCCCGGCGGCGACCGCAGCGCTGCGCTTCGACGACACCAGGCCGGCGGCAATCCGGCCGGGGCCGGTCCCCGCCTGGATCGGCCGCGGCAGCTTCCCGCTGCGCATCCGGCTCGGGCGGCCGGCCGGGCCGCTGCCGCTCTCGGGGATCCGTGGCTACGCGGTCTCGATCGGCGCTTCTCCGAACGCAGCGCCGTGCGGGGGCCTCGACCTCTGCAGCGAGGCCGAGACGACTCTGGGAGGCGGCATCGGCGACGACGAGTTGGAGATCGCCGCGCTGCCCGAGGGAACCAGCTACCTGCGCGCCGTCGCCGTCTCGGGCGCCGGCGTAAGCTCGGCGGCGAGCGGCCGAGCCGAGTTGCGCGTCGACCTGACCGATCCCGTCACCCGGCTGGCCGGGGCGCCGACGGGCTGGGTCAACCGGGCCGTCTCACTGCTCGCACGCGCGACTGACGGCGGTGCCGGGATGACCGGCTCCGACGGCCCGCCGCCCTTCACCGCGATCCGGGTCGACGGCGGCGCTCCGACAGCCGCCCCCGGTGCGGCGGTCGCGACGACCGTCGTCGCCGAGGGCACGCACGAAGTCGCCTACTACGCTCGCGACGCAGCCGGCAACGTCGACGATGGCGCCCGCAGCAACGGCATCGCCAATCGGCCGCCGCAAACGGCGACCGTGCGGATCGATCGCACTCCGCCGGCCGTCGCATTCGCCAACTCCCAGGACCCCCGCGATCCGGAGCTGGTGCGGGCCTGGGTCGCCGACGCCCTCTCCGGGCCGGATCCCGCGCGCGGCGGCATCGGTGTCCGCCGGGCCGGCTCGGGGGACGGCTTCCGCGCCCTGCCCACCACCGTCAGCACCTCCGGGGAGATGCGCGCCCGCTGGGAGTCGGACTCGCATCCCGCCGGCGAGTACGAGTTCCGCGCCGTCGCCTACGACGCGGCGGGCAACGTCGCCCTCACGCGTCAGCGCCGCGACGGCGCGGCGATGGTGCTCTCCAATCCGCTCAAGGCGACGACCGCGCTCGTCGCCCGTCTCGGCGGAGGCGCGACCGAGCAGGCCGTTCCCTACGGGCGCGGCAGCCGGCTCACCGGCCGTCTGACCACGGGAATCCGCACGCCGCTTGCCGGGATGCCGGTGCGGATCGTCGAGCGCTTCGTCGCCGGCCCCGGTCCCGCGGTGCGGGTCTCGACGGCGAGGACGGAGGCTGACGGGAGCTGGTCGGTTCCTCTCCTGCCCGGACCGAGCCGCGAAATCGAAGCGACCTTCGCGGGCGGTGCGGCGCTGGGCCGTTCGGCCAGCGGCCCGCTGCGGTTGCGGGTAAGAAGCGCGGTGCGCGTGAGCGTCTCGGCGAGCGTCGCCAGGGTCGGCGGGCCGCCCCTCGTCTTCCGCGGCCGCGTACTCCCGCGCGAGGCGATTCCGCCGCAGGGCAAGTCGGTGCAGCTCCAGTTCCGCCTGGCCGGCTCGGACTGGTCCGAGTTCCGCACGGTCCAGACCGACCGCCGCGGGCGCTTCCGATACGCCTACCGCTTCAGCGACGACGACAGCCGTGGCGCCCGCTTCCAGTTCCGCGCTTTCGTCCCCGCGCAGGAGAACTGGCCGTACGAGCCCGGTAGCTCGCGGCCAGTTCTCGTGCTGGGACGTTGAGGCGAAGGGCTAGCGGAGGGCGGCGAGCTGCTCGCCCACCTGGTCCACCAGGCTCTGCGCGCGAGACGTCTGCTCCTCGAGCGCTTTGCGCACGCGCTGCTGGCGTTTGCGCGCCTCGCGCTCGACCCGGCTGCGGGTTTTGCGCGCTTCGGTCGTCGCCTTGCGCCGGGCGCTGGTGCCGCGGCGCTCGGTCCGCTTGACGGTGCGCCGGATCTGGGTGCCATAGGACTTGAGCTGTTTCTGCGCGGCGTTGCGGCCGCTGAAGGGCTCGACCAGCTCGGCGACGCGATCGCCGACCTCGAGCACAGCGCCGACCGGCACGTCGACGGCGCTTTCGGCGGCGGCGCGAGCCTGCTCGGCGCGCGACGGCGCGGGGGCGGTTTTCGTTTTCGTTTTCGTGCTGCTTGCTGCTTTAGTGGAGTTGCTCGACAAAGAAGATCATCCCTTCGGGTGGGTTTCGGGTGGGAGTCCGCGAGTGTAGCGAACATACGTTCCTGCGAACACCCGTTCTAAACCGCACCCTCCGGGACGTTACGGATCAGCCCCAATCCGAGCTCGCCCGCGGCGGCGGCAATCGGGTAGCGCGCGTCGAGACCGAGGCCGGCCTCCTCCAGGGCGAGCGAGCCGAAGGCGAGGGCGCCGCCGGCCTCGCGGACGATCAGCTGCGCCGCGGCGATGTCGACCGAGCGGCAGGGGCGCAGGCTGAGCATGCCGTCGAGGCGACCGGCGGCGACGTAGGCGGCGCTGATCGCGATCGAGCCGATCACCCGCAAGCGGAAGACGCGGCCGTCGAGCGACCGCTCTAGCGGCAGCATGCGGCCGGGCGCCGCCCCCTCCAAGCCGAGCAGCTCGAGCTTCTCCCCGTCCGGGCCGACCTCGATCCGGCGGCCCTCCAGCGTCGCTCCCTCTCCTTTGGCGGCGGAGAACTCCTCATCGGCGCCGAAGTCGTAGACGTAGCCGAACTCGACGTCGGCCATCGAGGACGCAGAGGAGACGGCGATGCTGAGGCTGTGCGAAGGGAGCGTGCGGCGGGCGTTGAGCGAGCCGTCGATCGGGTCGATCACGACCCGCGCCGCGCCGCCACCGCCGAAGGCGACCTCGCCGCGCTCCTCGGAGACGGCGACAAACGAGGCACCGTCCGCCGCCAGTTGCTCCAGCTCGGCGAAGACGACGTCCTCGCAGCGCCGGTCGATGACCAGGCTGCGGTCGCCTCCCTCCCCCACGCCCTCGTACTCGGTGCGCGCCTCGATCCCGGGCGTCTCCTCGAAAAGGCGCCGCTGAGCGGCGACGATTCGGCGGCAGAGCCCGAGCCAGTCGGCGGAGAGGACGTCCATCGGCTCATCCTATGGAGGCCGCACCGCGTGGCTAGGGAGGCCATCCCGCGCGGCGATCCAGGTAGCGTTGGAACATGCTCGCCCTCGCCGACGCCCAGGAGCGCGCGATCGCCCATCGCGAGGGGGGCCTTCTCCTTATCGGCGCGGCAGGGACGGGCAAGACTGAGGTCGTCGCGCGGCGGTTCCAGAGCCTCGTGGAGGAGGGCGTATCCCCCGAGCGGCTGCTCGTGCTCGCCTCGACCCGGGCGACGGCGCAGCGCCTGCACGAGCGGGTCGAGCAACTGCTCGATCGCCCGTTGGAGGAGCTCTGGATCGGCACCTGGGAGCAGCTCTGCGAGAACCTGCTGCGCCAGTGGTCGACCGCCGCGGGGCTCGATCCCTTCTTCGACGTGCTCGGCCGAGGCGAGCGCCTCGCCCTCCTGCTCGACCGGGTCGATGACCTCCCCCTGCGAGATCGTGAGATCCGCGGCAACCCGGCCGGCCTTTTGGCACGGCTGCTGGAGCAGATCGACGAGATCAAGGCAGGCGCCGACCCGCCCGAGCCTGAGCTGGCCGAGCTGATCGCTGCCCACGACAAGCTCCTCGCCGAGACCTGCAGCCTCGACCGGGGGGACGTCTATCTCACGCTGAACAGGCTGCTCGACGAAAACCCGCGCGTTCGGACTGAGATAGCCCATCGCTTTGAGTACGTGATGGTCGATGAGCTCGAGGACACGAGTGCGGCTCAACGGGCGATTCTGGCGGCACTGGCGGTAGACAACGCGAATCAGGTGTACGCGGCAGATGCGAGTGAGGGGGAGGGGGTGTCCGACACCCCCTCCCCCTCCCCAACGATCCGACTCGATACTCCATTCCGGGATCCGGAGACGAAGTTCTGGACGTGCACCAATGAGCGTGCGCAGGCGCAGGCGGTCGCCCGCGAAGCCGAGCATCTGATCGCGGCGGGCATCGCCCCCGAAGACATATGTGTGCTGGTCGAGGATCAAGAGCAGGGTGGGCCGGTTGTGGCGGCGATGGAGGAGCGGGGGATCCCGTTCCATTTGTCGGGGCCGGCGGCGCTGTTCCAGCGACCGGAGGTGCGCGACGCGATCGCCTGGTTGAGGGTTCTTGCTGACCCAGGTGACTCCGCTGCCGCCGCAAGGGCACTGACGCGCCCGCCAGTTGAGCTGCGCTCAGCCGATCTGGCGCGGCTGACGACGATTTCCCGACGGCGCAAGCTGGACTTGGTTTCTGCCTGTGAGGCGGCGCTGGAGAGCCCGCAGATCTCGCCTGAGTCGCGGGAGCGGATCCAGTCTTTTCTCAAGCTCTACGGAGCTGCGTCGGCGGTGATCGAGGAGCGGCGCGCGGACGTCTTCGTGCGGCGGCTGATCGAGGCCGTGGGTTTGCGGCGACAGCGTCTCTTCGCCGCTCAACCTGAGGTGGCCGAGAGGCTGCTGGGCCTATCGCGGTTGGCCGAGCTGGCGACCGCATGGGCGCGGCGACGGCCCAACGGCTCGACCAGGGATTTCGTCCGACACATCAGTGCCGTCGCCGATGCTGGGCTTGAACCGGCTGGGGTCAGCGAGCCGCCCGCGCGCGGGGCGGTGCAGGGGCTCACTCGCGGCGCGGTCAAGGGGATGGTGTTCGAGCACGCCTTCGTGCTGGGGATGGAGCGGGAGGACGAGCTCGCGTCGATCGGGCCGCCGGCTCGACAGAAGCTGGTCCTCTCCCGGGTGGCCCGGGGGGAGGGCGGAGAGGCGCGGCCGTTGGAGCCGTTCGTGGCCGCCCTGACCGCGGCCGGCGGCGAGGAGGAGGTGCACGAGGAGGAGCTGTTCGGGCCGGCCGAGGGGCTGCACGCCACCTACCGCAAGCTGCGCGAGGAGGTGCTGGAGGCCTCGTGGAGGGCGGGCCGCGAGCTCTCCGAGCCGCGGCTCGACACCGCCGTCGACGTCAACCGGGCGATCGCCCGCTACCTCGAGCTGCTCAAGCTGGCGGCGCTCGCGCAGCGGCCCGGCGACGAGGCGACCGCGGAGGCGATCGAGGCGGTCAACGGGCTGCTGCGCCAGGTCGCCACCCCGGAGCAGCAGGCCGAGCTCGACGCCTCCCCGATCGACGCCTACCTGCTCGGTTCGGAGCGGGAGCGTGAGGGAAGGCGCAGGCTGATCGCCGCCCGCCAGGAGCCCTCGCTGCAGGCCTTCCTGCCGCGCCGCGGCGACGGCGCCCTCAGCCTCTCCGCCTCCGATCTCGACCTCTACCTCACCTGCCCGTTGAAGTACAAGTTCTCGCGCGTCTTCGGCAACCCCCAGGAGCCGACGATCAACCAGCGCTTCGGCATCCTCATCCACAACGTCCTCGAACGCTTCCACAAGGAGGGCGAGGACCAGGGCGGCGAGGAGGGGCTGGAGCGCCTGATGGACCTCTTCGAGGCGGGCTGGCGCCGCTCGGGCTTCGGCAGCAGCGACGACGAGCTGCAGTTCCGCGACCGCGCCCGCGAGGCGATGCGCCTCTACTGGGAGCGGGAGCGCGACTCCGAAGGCGAGCCGGTCTGGCTGGAGCGCAAGTTCGACATCCGCATCGGCGAACACCACGTGCGCGGCCGCGTCGACCGGGTCGATCGCCTGCCCGGCGGCGGCCACGAGCTGATCGACTACAAGACGGGCGAACGCAAGAGCGAGGCGGACCTGGAGAGCGACCTGCAGCTGGCCCTCTACCGGCTGGCCGCGCACGAGGCCTGGGAGCTGGAGGCCAGCACCGGCAGCTACTACTACGTGCTCGACGCGGAGAAGGTGGCGGCGCCGGTCCGGGCCGACGACGCCGAGCGAGTCGAGCGCACCGTGCTGCAGGTCGGCGAGGGAATCCTCGGCCAGGACTTCGAGCCGCGCCCCTCTCCCACCGTCTGCGGCTGGTGCGACTACCGCCTGATCTGCCCCGCCGCGGAGAGCTGAGAAGGAAGACGGCGGCGGGATCCGCCGGCTAGTTCGACTCGCCGCGGCGCTGCTGCAGGAACTGCTGGAACTCGCGCGCGATCGTGTCGGCCGACGGCAGCTCGCCGCCCTCCTCGCCGAGCTGCTCGACCTGCTCCGCCTCGATCCGCTCGACCAGTTCGGCGATCTCTGGGTTGGCGGCGACGGCGCGCCCGATCTGCTCCTCGTAGCTGGCGGTTTCCTCTTCCAGCTCGGTCGCGTCGACGGCGATCCCGGTCAACCCCTCGAGCCGGCGCAGCAAGGCCAGCGCCGCCTTCGGGTTGGGCACGGCGGCGACGTAGTGGGGGACGGCCGCCCAGAGCGAGGCCGAGGTGATACCGATCCTGCGGCAGCAGTCGTGGACGACGCCGACGATTCCGGTCGGGCCCTCGTAGCTGGAGCGCTGCAAGTCGAGCTCTTCGACCAGCTGCTCGTCGGAGGCGAGGCCGGTGATCGGCACCGGCAGGGTGTGGGACACCTCGGCGACCAGGGCGCCGAGGGTGACGACCATCTCGACACCGAGCGCGTCCGCCGCCGTCGCCAGCATCTCCGAGAAGGTGCGCCAGCGCAGGTTCGGCTCGGTGCCATCGAAGAGGACGAGGTCGCGGTCGGCGCCGGGGATTCGGATCGCGATCAGGTCGTTCTGCGGCCAGTCGATGCGGCGGGTCTGGCCCTCGGAGAGAACGATCGTCGGCCGCGTCGCCTGGAAGTCGAAGTAATCCTCGGGATCGACCTCGGCGACCGGCTCGGCGTCGAAGGACTCGGCCACCGCTCCCAGCGCCGCCGAAGCGGCCCCAGCGGCGTCGTTCCAACCGCGAAAGGCGCAGACGAGCACCGGCGAGCGCAGCGACGGCACTTCGGCGTGCCACTTGAGCGAGGAATCCACATCAATGAGCGTAGCGCCCCGGTTCAAGCCTCCTGCGAGAGCGCTCTCCGGACCAGGCCGTAGGCCACGTAGAGGGCGAGGGCGGCGAAGGAGAGCTCGAGGGCACGCTGGGAGACCTCGTTGGCGACGACGACGCCGATCAGAACGCCGAGCGGCGAGAGGACGCCGATCAGGACGGCGTCGCGCAGCTCGAGGTTGCCGTAGGCGTTCTGGCGCCAGGAGCCGACCAGGGCGACGAGGACGATCATCAGCAGCGAGGTCGACTCGGCCTCGACCTGGGAGAGGCCAAGGAAGATCGTCAGAGCGGGGACGAAGAGGACGCCGCCGCCGACGCCGACCAGGCCCCCGGCGAGGCCGCCGGCGAGGGCGATCAGCGCCGCGAGCAACTCATCCACGCCCAAAACCCCCTCCGCTGTTCCTTTTCGGCAAATAGCAGGGGGAAGGAACAGCGGAGCTCATGGGACGATCAGCTCGATCGCGATCGCCACCAGGAGCGCGGCGAAGAGCAGCGAGACCGCCCGCTGCGGGATGCGCTGCTGGATTGCGGTGCCGAGGACGACGCCGGCGATCGCCGGGATCGAGAGCAGCAGCCCGGTGGCGAGATGGACGTTGCCGTAGAGGCCGCCCTGGGCGAGCGCGCCGAGCAGGCCGATGACGACGATCGCCGCCAGGCTCGTGCCGGTCGCGAGCCGCTCGCCGTAACCGAACCAGAAGATCAGCATGGGGACGATCACGGTGCCGCCGCCAACGCCGAAGAGACCGCTGAAGACCCCCGCCAGGGTGCCGATCGCGGCGAGCTTCAGCATGCGCTCGCGGGACTCGGTGAGCATCGCGCGATACTAAGCGCCGTGTCTCCCGAATTCGGCAGAGGGGAGCGCGCGGCGGGGCTCGGGCCGCTGGCGCGGCTACGCGAGGACCCGGCGCGGGCGGCCATCCTCACCGACGTCGACGGCACCCTCGCCCCGATCGTCCCCCGCCCCGAGGAAACGGCGGTGCCGCCGCGGGCAAGCGAGCTGCTGGCGCGGCTGAGCGAGCGCTATGGCCTCGTCGGCTGCATCTCCGGCCGTCGCGCCGAGGAGGCGCGGCGCCTGGTCGGCGTCGACGGGATCGCCTACGCCGGCAACCACGGGCTAGAACTGCTGCTGCCGGGCGACCCGGCGCCGCGCTTCGACCCCGCGATCCGGGGGCGCGAGGGGGAGGCGGCGGCATTCGTCGCGGGGC